>DASULA010000150.1:0-14294 GCA_036278435.1 Mycobacteriales bacterium
GGCGTGCAGGGTGCGCACCGCGAGCAGCGGCAGCGCCAGCATGGTGACCATGGTGCCGAGCTGGCTGACGGTGTCCCCGGCCCACAGCAGGCGGAAGTCGCGGTGGAAGAGGAGGCTCCCCGCCCGCGACGACCGCCCGCCGGCCCGGGTGGCCGCACCATGCCGCGGTTCGCTCGAAGCGCCGTTCCGGGTCGGGTCCGGAACGGCGCTGGACGGTGTCGAGGGTTCCATGCCAGCGATCATGGTTGACCGATTGGTATTCGTCAATCAGTTATGTCCCGCCCCGTACCGGCCGGCTGTACCGCTTGGGGCCCGAGGCCGGTGCTGCGGTCCTCGTCGAGGGTGGGCAGTTCGCGCAGAGTGCGCAGCGGTGAGAAGAAGACCGGCAGGAACGCCGACATGGTGCCGAGCACCGTCACCAGCAGGGTGGCGCGGACCCCGATGGTCGAGGCCAGCGCGCCGCCGAGCAACCCGCCCAGCGGCATCGTGCCGTAGACCAGGAACCGCATGGTGGCGTTCATCCGGCCCAGCAGCCGTTCCGGGCACAGCGCCTGGCGGAAGCTGACCTGGGTGACGTTGTAGATGACGATGCCTATGTACATGACGAATTCGGCCGCCACGAACAGGCCCAGTGTCCAGTCCCGGTGCAGGAACGGTGCGACCAGACCGAACGGAGCGGTAAGCGCCGCGCTCAGCCAGATCGCCGGCCCCTGGCCGACCCAGCCAGCGAACCGGCCGGCGAGTAACGCGCCGACCAGGCCACCCACGGCACCGGCGCTCAACAGCAGTCCGATGGTGCCCGCGGCCAGGTTCAGGTCACGTGCCAGCAGCACGATCAGGATCGGGCCGAACCCTGCGCCGAACAGGTTGAACAGCCCGGTGCAGGTGGCGATCGCTCGCAGCAGTCGGTGCCCGAGCAGGAACGCCAGTCCCTCCCGGATCTCCCGGCCGAGGTGCGCGTCGGCGGGCCGTTCCGGCCTGGGCTCGCGTTTGCGGATGGCGGCCACGCAGGCGGCCGACCACAGGTAGGAGATGGAGTCGACCAGCAGCGCGTAGGGGGCGGTGAGCAGTTGTACCAGGAATCCGCCCAGCGACGGGCCGGCGACCTGGGACACCGACTGGGTGCCCTGGAGTTTGGCGTTGCCCTCGACCAGGCTGTTCCGGCCGACCAGGGAGGGCAGGTAGCTCTGGTAGGACACGTCGAAGAACACCGTGAACACGCCGTTGATCAGCGCCACCAGCAGGACCTGGGTCATCGTGAGCATGTCAAGGACGGCCGCCACCGGCAGCGATCCGAGGCCAACAGCGCGGGCCACGTCGCACACGATGAGCACGGTGCGCCGTCGCATCCGGTCCACCCAGGCCCCGGCCGGCAGCCCGATCACCAGGAACGCCAGGTACTCGAACGTGGTCAACAGTCCGACCTGGAACGGGCTGGCGTGCAGGGTGCGCACCGCGAGCAGCGGCAGCGCCAGCATGGTGACCATGGTGCCGAGCTGGCTGACGGTGTCCCCGGCCCACAGCAGGCGGAAGTCGCGGTGGAAGAGGAGGCTTCCCGCCCGCGACGACCGCCCGCCGGCATGTCCCGGCTGTCCTGACCGTCCTGGCTCGCCGGGCGCCTGGTGCCCGTCGGTCGCGGCATTGGTTGGCACCGAACGTTCCATGTCGGGAGCATGCCTAACTGATTGGGAATCGTCAATCAGTTAGCCTGCACGGCTACTCTGGGTCAGTGACCGCACAGCCGGACCGCTCCGAGCTCACCACCCGCCGACCGGCGACCGAGGAGGAGGCGCGGGCACTGGCCTCGGCGGTGCGGCTACGCATCCTGCGGGTGACCCTGGACCAGGCGCTGACCAACAAGGAGATCGCCGAGCGGCTCGGCCGCAACCCGGCATCCACCCTGCACCACGTGCGCCGGCTGGTGGACACCGGTTTCCTGGCTGCCGAACCGGTCCGGCGGGGTCGGCGCGGTTCCCGTGAGGTGCCCTACCGGGCTACCGGCAAGTCCTGGACCGTCAACGTCTCCCACGACGCCGGCCACGTCAGCAACGAGCGCGCCATGCTGGCCGCGTACCTCGGGGAGATCGGTGACGTACCCCCGGGTCAGACCGTGTCGACCAGACTGGGCCTGCGACTGACCGCCGACGAGCGGGCCGAGCTGTTGACCCGGATCCAGGTCGTCTTCGATGAGTTCGCGCGCCGGCCGCCGTCGGAACACGGGGAGCCGCTCGGGGTGTTCCTCATGGTGTACCCCGACCGCCCGTGAGCTGCCGCTCCCGAGCGGCACGGCGGAACTCGGGCGGAAACATCACCCGAAATGGGCTCGCCGCACGGGTTGGCCCGTGCCACGATCGAAGAACTGCCGGTCCCGCAGGCCTGGCGGCGACCCGACCAGTCAGACGGAAGGCGAGAACCCTGACAAATACCATTATAAGCCTCAATGGTCCCCAGCTTGACCCGTCGAACGGCGGCGGCACGGTGGATGGGCTCGACCTTGAGGAACGTAACGCGCTGCGCCGGATTCCCGGCCTGGCCACCGACCTGACCGACGTCACCGAGGTCGAGTACCGGCAACTGCGGCTGGAACGGGTCGTGCTGGTGGGCGTGTGGACCGAGGGCACCCTGCTCGACGCCGAGGCGTCCCTGGCCGAGCTGGCCAGGCTCGCCGAGACCGCGGGATCGCAGGTGCTCGACGCACTGGCCCAGCGGCGCGACCGCCCCGATCCGGCCACCTACATCGGTTCGGGCAAGGCCCGTCAGGTACGCGAGATCGTGGTCGCCACCGGCGCCGACACGGTCATCTGCGACGGCGAGCTCACCCCCGGCCAGCTCCGGCAGCTTGAGGACCTGGTCAAGGTCAAGGTGATCGACCGGACCGCCCTGATCCTGGACATCTTCGCCCAGCATGCCCGCAGCCGCGAGGGCAAGGTCCAGGTGGAACTGGCCCAGATGCAGTACATGCTTCCCCGGCTGCGGGGCTGGGGCGAGTCGCTGTCCCGGCAGGCCGGCGGCCGGGTCGCCGGCGGCGGCGGGATCGGCACCCGCGGTCCGGGCGAGACGAAGATCGAGACCGACCGGCGCCGGATCCGGGCCAGGATGGCCAAGCTGCGCCGGGAGATCGGGGACATGGCCACCTCCCGGACCACCAAACGCCGGGACCGGGTGCGTCACCAGGTGCCCGCGGTGGCCATCGCCGGCTACACCAACGCCGGCAAGTCCAGCCTGCTCAACCGGCTCACCGGCGCGCACGTGTTGGTGGAGGACGCGCTGTTCGCCACCCTTGACCCGACGGTGCGCCGGGGCGCCACCCGGGACGGCCGGGTGTACACGCTGACCGACACGGTGGGCTTCGTCCGCCACCTGCCGCACCAGCTCGTGGAGGCGTTCCGTTCCACCCTGGACGAGATCGCCGACGCCGACCTGATCGTGCACGTGGTCGACGGTGCCCATCCCGACCCGGAGTCGCAGATCAACGCGGTGCACGAGGTGTTCGGTGAGATCGGCGCGTCGGGCGTGCCCGAGCTCGTGGTGGTGAACAAGGTTGACGCCGCCGAGGCCGACATGGTCGGGCGGCTGCGCCGGCTGCTGCCCGACGCCGTCTTCGTCTCAGCCCGCACGGGTGAGGGCACCGACACACTGCGCGAGGCCATCGAGCGGGTGTTGCCGCGCCCGCACGTCGAGGTGCGGGTGCTGCTGCCCTACCACCGCGGCGACCTGGTGTCGCGGGTGCACTCCACCGGAGAGGTGTTGGGCGAGGAGCACACCGGGGACGGCACCCGGCTGCACGCCCGGGTGGACGGTGGCCTGGCCGGGATGCTCTCGGCCTACCTGGTGGTTGGCTAGTGGTGTGTCGCGGATTTGGTGATCCGGTCGAGGGTGGCTTGTCCGCGGGCGACTTTGTCGAGGATCTCGTCGGCGAGTTTGGTCCGGACGAAGGGCTCGGGATTGTCGTTCCGGTGGGAGACACAGCAGTCGATCCGGATTTCGAGTTCGGCGACGGAGAAGTGAAGCTGGTATTGGTCAAGGCTTTGCGGCTGAGCACGGAGAATCAGCACTCGACGAGGTTGGGCCATGACGAGCTGATCCGCCGTGCCTGCCATATCCGGGCCACCGTGTCCTTGCCGACCCCGTACCGGGCCGCCATCGACCTCGTCGACCAGCACGCTGAGCCATCCTCGGGCACTGTGTGCAACGCGTCATGCACAGGGCGGCCTCGTCCCGCCCGGATGCGCCCCACCGCAGCGGTTCCCTCCGCTGCGAACCGGCTGCCGCAGCCACCATCACCCTCATACCACAACAGATCGTCACTTAAGCGACACGTCGCTAGTCTGCCCCATCGCCGATAGCCTTGCGACATGCGACCCCTTCGGTATTCCATCAACGTCACATTGGACGGGTGCTGCGATCATCGTGCAATCGGTCCCGGACGAAGACATGCATTACGAAATGATGGAGGCAGCGTGGCGGCCGTCGGCACCGACGGGAGCGAGACCTGACTCGATGGAACCCTTCGCCCAGACGATCAACGCGGCAAAGAAGTACGTCGTGTCGAGCACCCTGGAGCGGGTCGACTGGAACGCGGAACTCGTGCGCGGGGATCTGGCCAAGGCTGTTCAGCAGCTCAAGCGGGAGTCCGGTAATGGGCTGTTCGTAGGAGGCCTGAAGCTCCCGTTGGCGTTGACGGAGCTGGGACTGATCGATGAGTACGAGTTCGTGGTGCAGCCCAGGCTCGTGGGCCACGGGCCGACGTTGTTCGCCGGGTTGTCCAAGCATGTTGACCTGAAGCTCGTGAGCCGGCTGGAGTTCGGCTCCGGGGCGGTGGCGATGCGGTTCGAGCCGGGAAGGTAGTCATCGGGCCTGTTAGCCCGAGATAGCCCGAGCGGCCGCATCATGGAGCCCCGGTTCGCGGCTCTTGAGCGCCCCACCGCAGCGGTTCCCTCCACTGCGAGCCCGCTGCCCACCCGCCATCTCCAAGGCCCCAGCGGCGGCCACCATCCCACCCCCACTACAACAGATCACTATCTAAGCGACACTACTAGTTGTCGTCAGTCGGTTGTCCTGTCACCCGCGTTCGGTCACCGGTGTGCCCGGAAGGGCCGCGGGTCGGCATGGGCCGACCGCGCCGGTGGGCCCACATCGGCGGTACTGTAGGGGCGTCCTACGCGCCGCACGGAGGGACGTGACTCGATGGGCGAATTCAGTGTCTGGCACCTGCTGATCGTGGCCCTGGTGTTCCTCGCGCTGTTCGGGTACAAGAAGCTGCCTGACGCGGCGCGTTCGGTCGGCCGGTCCATGCGCATCTTCAGGGCCGAGGTGCATGAGATGCGCGACGAGGGCTCCGCCGCCCCGCCGCCCCCGCCACCATCCCCGTCAACCGCCGCACCGACCCCCAGGCCGGCACCCTCGCTCACGCCGACCGTGTACACCGGGGAGGCACTGCCGCCCGCCACAGCTCCGCACCCGGACACCGTTCCGCCGCGGTCGGAGCCGGTGACGGGCGGAGACGCGTAGACCGCGTGGCGAGCAACGGGGACATCGCGTCCACCGCACAACGTCGCAACCCCACCCGCCCACCGGGTGCGGTCGCGGTCGCGGTCAGCCTGGTGGTGGTGGTCTGGCTCTCGCTGGACGTGCTGCACCACGGGTGGTGGGTGGCTGTCGACATGCACACCTCGACCCTCGTCCGCGGCATCGGCATCCGTCAGACCTTCTGGCCCAAGGTTGGCGTGTACGCGTTCACGCAGTTGGGGGCGCGTGGCACGATCCTGGTGTTGTTCACTCCGTTCGTGGTGATACTGGCGTGGCGTCGGCAGACGTGGCAGCCGCTCATCCGGTTCGCCGTGGCGCTGCTGCTGCTCACCGCGACCGTGTACGGGTTCAAGTACGGCGTCGGCCGGGCCGCGCCGCCGCTCCAACAGATACACGCCGAGGGTCGGTCCTTCCCGTCTGGGCACGCACCGAACTCGGTGCTCATGTGGGGGCTGCTGGCCTGGCTCGCCGCGCAGTACGACCTGCCGCACCGGATCCGCCAGATCACCGCGCTGCTGCGTTACACCGCGCCGGTACTGACCTGCCTGGCGATGCTGCTCCTGGACTACCACTGGCTGTCCGACCTGGTGGCTGGTTTTGCCGTGGGTATCGTCCTGCTGCGTGTGCTGCACCTGATCTTCGACGGCAGGCTGGGACACTGGGGCGATGGGCAGCGGGCACGTGTATCCGACGGTCGCGGCGACCATCACCGCGGTGTCGCTGTTCCTGACGTCGGCGCCACCCGCTGAGGCCGCCGGGCGTGACCTGGCCCCGTCCCAATCCCCGGCTGGGTCCGTGGTGTGCGCCGTCACCGACCCGCGGATCACCGAGGCCAGCGGCATGGCCGTCAGCCCCGACCGGCTGTACCTGATCAACGACGGCGGCGACCGGCTCACCGTGTTCGTGCTCGACCGGCGCTGCCGGACGCTGCGGGTACGCAGCGATCCCACCGACCCGTTCGACGTGGAGGACCTGGCCCGCACCTCCGACGGCACGCTCTGGTTCGCCGACATCGGGGACAACCGGCGTGATCGGGACACGGTGGCGCTGGAGACGCTTACCCCGTCGGGTTCGGTTGCCCTGTACCGGTTCCGCTATCCCGACGGGGCGCACGACGCCGAGGCCCTGCTGCTCGACCAGTCCCGCCGGCCGTACCTGGTGACGAAGAACCCGCTGGGTACCAGCGGGGTCTACACGCCGGCGCGTCCGCCGGTCGCGGGAGTGGACACGCCGCTGCGCAGGGTCACCACGTTGCGGTTCGGGCTGACCGGCACTCCGGGCGGTCCGGTGGGTCCGGTGTCGCAACTCCTGGTGACCGGAGGTGCCGTGTCGCCGGACGGTACCCGGATCGCCCTGCGCACCTACACCGACCTGTACCTGTGGACGGTGCGGGACCACGACATCGGTGCCGCGCTGCGGACGGGCCACCCGGTCAGGGTGGCGCTGCCCGAGGAGCGGCAGGGCGAGTCGGTGGCCTTCGCCCCGGACGGGCGATCGGTGCTGACCACCTCGGAGGGGCTGCCGGCACCCGTTCACCTGCTCCGGCTACCGCCACCGGTCGCCGCGACTCCGACCGCGTCGCCGACTCCCACCCGGACCGCCTCGACGCCGTCGCCGTCCGCGGCGATCCGCTCGGATCCGCCCAGTCACGGAGGTGGACGCCCGGTCTACGTGAACGTGCTACTGGCCGCGTTGATCGCCACCGTCATCGTGTTGGGTTTGGGACGGCTGCGCCGTAAGTAGGCCATACCCGGCGGCTTGAGCACCGCCGGTACCGCCTGCCGACCTGGCAAGTCAGACCCGCCTGAGTACCGCCACCACCCGTCCGAGCACAGTGGCCTCCTCGCCCGGAATGGGCGAGTAGGCGGGGTTGTGCGGGAGCAGCCAGACCCGTCCGTCGACCCGGCGGAACGTCTTCACCGTGGCCTCCCCGTCGATCATCGCCGCGACGATGTCACCGTTGTCGGCCACCGGTTGCTGCCGCACCACCACCCAGTCGCCGTCGGTGATGGCGGCCTCGACCATCGAGTCGCCGACGACCCGCAGCATGAACAGGTCGCCCTCGCCAACCAGCTCGCGGGGCAGCGGGAACACGTCCTCGATGGACTCCTCGGCCAGGATGGGGCCGCCGGCCGCGATCCGCCCCACCACCGGCACCAGCGCGGGCTTCGAGCTGGTCGCGCCGAGCCCGTCGCCGCCCCCGGCCGGAACGGCGCCGTCGGTGCCGGCCGTACCGTCCCCCGGCCCGGCCTCGTCCAGCCCGCGGACGTCCACCGCCCGCGGGCGGTTGGGGTCCCGGCGGAGGAACCCCTTCCGCTCCAGAGCGGCCAACTGGTGGGTGACGCTGGAGGTCGAGGCCAGGCCGACGGCCTGGCCGATCTCCCGCATGCTCGGTGGGTATCCGCGCCGCTCGACCGAGTCCCGGATCATCTCCAGGATCTGGCGTTGCCGTTCGGTCAGCCCGGCGTCGGGGGCCGGCGCGCCGGCGGGCTCGTCAACCCGCGCCGAGGAGTGCGGGCGCCGACCCTGGCCGCCACTCCGTCGTGTACTCGGCCGTGATGCCACGGAGCCTCCTGCTGTCCGGTACTGCCCACCGACTGTCGCCGACCATAACGTTAGCGTCATAACGACCCGTGATCAAACAAGTGTTCGAAGGACACGCGGTGGAGGTCTCGATTTTCGCCGGGACACCTGGTAGACATCGTGCGTGTGGTGTTCGAACTCGTGTTCGAACATTTGCTCGGTCGATCAAACGGGGAGGTCGTCATGTCCGTCGTTCCCGGGTTCCCGCCACGTGGTCCCAGGCCACGGCCGACGGGCGCCGTGGTCATCCCGTTCCCGGTACCGCCGGGCTGGTCGGGGCGGCCGGCCCGGCCGGTGCGTGCCGCCCGGGTGCCGCTGCGGCTGACCCGCCGCGGCCGGGCCGTGGCCACGGTGGCATCGGTGTTCGCGGTCGCGGCGTTACTCGCCGCCGCGGTCGTGCTTCTGCCCTAGAACCACCCTGACCAGGACCGCCCGGCGGCCGGGTCGCGCGACACGCCCGGGAGTTCGGTGCACCTCCGCGTGCGACCTGCGGTTTTGCCGTGGCGGGGTAGATCCAGCTTGCATTCCGCCGGCTCGCGACCTACCGTCAGACCCCTACATCTTGTGGTTACACAGACGTAAGTTGTCCACAGGTAGGGGTGAGTCGTCCACAGGTCATCCACAGGTTGTCACCAGCCCTGTCCACAGGGCCGGTGCCGACCCGGGTGTGGACGCTCTCGTTCAGGCCGGTCGGGGCCGGCCTGAACCGGTCCCGACCGACCGGCCGCCGACACGGGGAGGAGGACAGCCGGTGCGCTGCCCGTACTGCCGACACGCCGACTCGCGGGTGGTCGACTCGCGCGAGGTCGACGAGGGTCAGGTCATCCGTCGCCGGCGAGCCTGCCAGGAGTGCAGCCGGCGGTTCACCACCGTCGAGGAGGCCACGCTGGCGGTGATCAAGCGGTCCGGAGTGACCGAGCCGTTCAGCCGCACCAAGGTGGTGAACGGGGTGCGGCGGGCCTGCCAGGGGCGCCCGGTCGGTGAGGACGCCCTGGCACTGCTGGCCCAACAGGTGGAGGACTCCGTGCGCGCCACCGGCTGCGCCGAGATCCCCAGCCAGGAGCTGGGCCTGTCGATCCTCGGCCCGCTCCGCGAGTTGGACGAGGTCGCCTATCTGCGGTTCGCCAGCGTCTACCGATCCTTCGAGTCGGTGCGGGACTTCGAGACCGAGATCGAGGCGCTGAAGCGGGCCAGGGACCCCTCCACCCGGTCGGACGGATCGGTCGGACCGGGCGACCCGGTGGATCCGGTGGATCCGGTCGTAACGGCTGGCCGGGCCGGGCCGATGTCCTGACGCCGTTCCGCGGGCGGAGCCGGCATGGAGCCGGCGCCGAGTCGGCCTCGGCGAACCCGAAGCTGATTCCCGATCCGGCTCAGAGCACGAGCCGCCAGCACAACCCAGAGCAGACCGGTGCCACGCGCACCGGAAGGACACCCCTCCGTCGCGGCGGCCCACCGCACCGGTGGGTACATGACGACGAGACGAAGGGACCAGGTCATGACGGAGACCGTCGGAACCCACCCGGGTGGTGACTCAGGCACCTCGGAAGGCAAGCGCGGACGCCACAAGAACCGCAAACTGCGGATCGAGCGGATCTACACGACCGAAGGTGTGCACCCGTACGACGAGGTCACCTGGGAACGCCGCGACGTCGTGATGACGAACTGGCGCGACGGATCGGTGAACTTCGAGCAGCGCGATGTGGAGTTCCCCGACTTCTGGTCCATCAACGCGGCGAACATCGTCACCACCAAGTACTTCCGTGGCGCGGTCGGCACACCCCAGCGGGAGTGGAGCCTTCGTCAGCTCATCGACCGCGTGGTGCGGACCTACCGGATCGCCGGTGAGCGGCACGGCTACTTCGCCACCTCCGGCGACGCCGAGACGTTCGAGCACGAGCTGACCTGGATGGTGCTGCACCAGGTGTTCAGCTTCAACTCCCCGGTGTGGTTCAACGTCGGCACCACCGCTCCGCAGCAGGTCTCGGCGTGTTTCATCCTGGCGGTGGACGACACGATGGAATCGATCCTCAACTGGTACCGCGAGGAGGGGCTGATCTTCAAGGGCGGTTCGGGCGCGGGGCTGAATTTGTCCCGGATCCGTTCGTCCAGGGAACTGCTGTCCTCCGGCGGCACCGCGTCCGGTCCGGTGAGTTTCATGCGTGGCGCCGACGCCTCGGCCGGGACGATCAAGTCCGGCGGGGCGACCCGGCGGGCCGCCAAGATGGTCGTGCTCGACGTGGACCACCCCGACGTGGCCGAGTTCGTGGTGACCAAGGCGCGCGAGGAGGACAAGATTCGCGCCCTGCGGGACGCCGGATTCGACATGGACCTGTCCGGGAAGGACATCGTCAGCGTCCAGTACCAGAACGCCAACAACTCGGTCCGGATCTCCGACGAGTTCATGCGGGCCGTCGAGCAGGGCGACGAGTTCGGGCTGCGGGCCCGGCTGAGCGGTGAGCTGGTCGGAGATCCGGTGGATGCCAGGTCGCTGTTCCACTCGATGGCCCAGGCCGCCTGGGAGTGTGCCGACCCCGGGATCCAGTACGACGACACCATCAATGACTGGCATACCAACCCCGAAACCGGACGAATCACCGCAAGTAACCCGTGTTTCCCGGCCGATCAGCGGGTCACGACAGACAAGGGTCTCATCCGGATCGGCGACTTGGTGAGCCGTGCCTCGGCCGGGGAGGCGTTCGGGGTCTACACCAATGACGTGACCAACACAGATCTCCCGGCATCGCGGATCGTGTCGACCCAACCGAGCCGGTACCTGGTCACCGGTACCAACGAGATCCTGGAACTGCGGTTCTCCGATGGCTCCCAGCTTCGCTGCACGCCCAACCACCGGCTGTGGACGGCGAACCGTGGTTGGGTGCGCGCCGAGGACCTCGCCCCGGCCGACCGGGTGGTCCGCTCGTTCCACTACGCTGAGCGACCGTTCGCCGAGCAGGCGCTCCCGGCGCGGGCCCTGCGGTCCGCTCGGGCAGCGACGGGCCGGGCGCTGGCCAATGTGCCGGAGAAGTGGAGTGAGGAGTTCGCCCACTACCTCGGTTGGCTCGTGGGCGACGGATGCCTCACCGACCAGGGCGCGATCACGGTGTACAGCGGTGAGTGGGAGCGTGACCACGTGCTGCCGCGGCACCGTGAGTTGTTGGCCCGGATCACCGGATTCGCCAGCAAGCCGAGCGTGCGGGCCAACGGAACTCACCAGCTCCGCGCGTACCGCACGGCGTTCACCGGGCTGCTGGAAGGTCTCGGCGTGTGTCGCGGCGGGGCCGCCGGGAAGGTCGTGCCGGACGCCGTGTTCGAAGCGCCGGACGATGTTCTGCACGCCTTTCTGCGCGGTCTCTACGATGCCGACGGGTGCGTGGTGAACCAGCGTGCGAAGGGCGCGCTGTACGTCGGCCTCGGCAGCCGTTCGGAGGAATTCCTACTCGGTGTGCAGGAGTTGCTGGCGAGTCTGGGAATCAGGGCGGGCCTCTACGCCATGCCGACGAAGGTGGACAGCTTCGGCTACACCGGCAAGGACGGGAATGCCGTTTCCCACAGCGGTGGCGGACTGTCGTACGATCTGCGGATCAGCGGGCGGCACATCCGGCGGTTCGCCGAGGTAGTCGGGTTCGACCACCTCGGCAAGGCCGAGAAGCTGGACGTGCTCATCTCCTCGCACCGCTTCTACCAGAAGGACGAGTCGGTACGGCTGACATCGCGGGTGAGTCGCGGTTTCGAACCGACGTTCAATCTTACCGAGCCCCGGAACCACTCCTACGTGGTGAGCGGTGTGGTGGTGGCCAACTGCTCGGAATACCTTTCGTTGGACAATTCATCGTGCAATCTGGCGTCGATGAACCTGATGAAGTTCCTGCGGGAGGACGGGACGTTCGACGCCGAACGGTTCGTCAAGGCGGTGGAACTGGTCATCACCGCGATGGACATCTCCATCTGCTTCGCCGACTTCCCGACCGAGAAGATCGGTGAGACCACCCGCGCCTACCGGCAACTGGGCATCGGATACGCCAACCTGGGCGCGCTGCTGATGGCCACCGCGCACGCCTACGACTCCGAGGGTGGCCGGGCGCTGGCCGCGGCGATCACCTCGCTGATGACCGGCACCGCCTACCGCCGGTCCGCCGAACTGGCCGGGATCGTCGGCCCGTACGACGGGTACGCGCGTAACGCCCAGCCGCACACAAGGGTGATGCGCAAGCATGCCGCGGCCAGCGAGGCGGTCCGCCCGGTCGGCGCCGACGACGCCCGGATCCGCACGCTGGCCAACGAGCAGTGGGCCGAGTGCCTGCGCATGGGCGAGCGGAACGGCTGGCGCAACGCCCAGGCCTCGGTGCTCGCGCCCACCGGTTGCCTGACCGGGGACACGCTGATCACCTCCGACCGCGGTCTGGTGCGGCTCGACGAAATCGGCGAGGAGTACGGGGACCGCTGGCAGGCTTTGGACATGACGGTGTCCACCGACGCCGGACCGCGTCGGGCGACCAGGTTCTTCGTCAACGGCGAGGAACCGACCCGGCGGCTGGTCACTCGCCACGGCTACCGCATCCAGGGCACTCTCGCCCACCGGGTCAAGGTCGTCGAGCCCGGATCGGGCGAGTGGGTGTGGCGGCGGCTGGCCGACGTCGCATCCGGTGACGTGGTGCCGCTACAGCTCGGCGTGCTGGTGGGGGAACCGAGGCAGGTGCCGCTCCCGGTGCTCGACCAGGCGTACTACTCGGGCGACCGCACTCTGTACGTACCCGACACGGTCGACGCGGACGTGGCTGAACTGGTCGGTTATTTCATGGGTGCTGGGAGCCTGCACGCGAAGGGAATCAGGTTCCGCGTGGCGTCCGAGGACGCCGACGTGGTCGAGCGTCTTCGGATACTGGGCAAGAGTTCATTTGGTGTCGAACCGGTAGTGCGGCAGCAACAGGGACACCAGGAAGTCACGTTCCAGTCCGTCCGGTTGGCCCGTTGGTGGCAGGCGGCCGGCTTCGCCAAGATGCTGCCGCGGTCAGGACATGCCGGTAAGGGATGGACTCCCAGGATTCCAGCGGCAATCCTGGAGACAAATAACTCGGCTGTGTATGCGGGTTTTCTCCGTGGGTTGTTCGAGGCGGACGGTTCGGTCACCGGGGGTGCCCCCAGTATCTCGACGTCGTCACTGACGTTCGCTGACGAGGTGCGCACGTTGCTGCTCGTGCTGGGCGTGGCCACCGCGACGGAGGTGACGATCGACCGGATCGGTCAGCCGGTCCACCGGATGCGGCCGCGCGGGGCGGCCGACGCCACGGCGTTCCACGCGATCGTCGCTGGTGGGTGGCCCGGGGCGGAACCCGGGTACCTGTTCGACGTTGTCGACGTCAATGAGGATGGGGGGGTACGCCCCACCTATGACTTGTCCGTGCCGGACAACGTGACCTACGTCGCGAACGGGTTCGTCAGCCACAACACCATCGGACTGATGATGGGGTGTGACACCACCGGGGTGGAGCCGGACCTGGCGCTGGTGAAGTTCAAGAAGCTGGTCGGCGGCGGGTCGATGCAGTTCGTCAACCAGACGGTGCCGCAGGCGCTGCGGTTCCTGGGTTACCAGTCCGAACAGATCGAGGCGATCGTGGAACACATCGCCGAGCACGGGCACGTGGTCGGCGCCCCCGGGCTCCAGGAGCGGCACTACGACGTGTTCGACTGCGCCATGGGGGAGCGTTCCATTGCCCCGATGGGTCACGTCCGGATGATGGCCGCGATCCAGCCGTTCATCAGTGGCGGTATCTCAAAAACGGTTAATCTCCCCGAAACTGCCACAGTGGAGGATATAAAACAGATCTACTTTGAAAGCTGGAAGCTCGGGGTCAAGGCGCTGGCGGTCTACCGGGACAACTGCAAGGTGGGCCAGCCACTGTCGACCGGAACGGGTGCCACCTCCGGCACCGGAGCGGCGCGGGAGCAGGCGGCCGGCGACGCCGGGCAGGCCGAGGCGCGCCCGGTGCGCCGGCGGTTGCCCAAGCAGCGGCCCAGCATCACCACCCGGTTCGGGGTCGGCGGTGCCGAGGGATACATGACCGCGTCGTCCTACCCGGAGGACGGGCTGGGCGAGGTCTTCCTGAAGATGTCCAAGCAGGGGTCGACCCTGGCCGGCGTCATGGACGCCTTCTCGGTGGCCATCTCGATCGGCCTGCAGT
>DASULA010000151.1:0-36378 GCA_036278435.1 Mycobacteriales bacterium
AGCGCGAAGGAGCGGACCCGGCCCGAGGCCCGGCCGTGGTACGCCTCCTTCAGGCCGGCGTGCGCGACCACCAGCCGGCCACCGTCGAGCACCAGGTGCGACACCAACCCGTGGCAGAATTCGGCCACCCGGTCGCGAAACTCCGGTGTCTCGCCGTCGAGCTGGGCCAGCGACTCGGCCAGCCCGTGGGTCACCTGGACGTCGCGCCCGCGCAACGCCCGGACCAGCTTGTTCTCGTGGTTACCCGGCACCGCCAGCGCGTCGCCGGCCGCGACCATGCCCATCGCCAGCCGCAGCACGCCAGGGGTGTCCGGGCCCCGGTCCACCAGGTCACCCAGAAACACCGCCCGGCGCCCGCCGGGGTGTCGGGCACCAACCGGACGGTGCCGTTCGTCCCGTTCGACCAGGTAGCCCAGGTCGGTGAGCAGCCGTTCCAGTTCGGCCAGGCACCCGTGCACGTCACCGATCACGTCGAAGGGGCCGGTCTGGTCGGTCAGGTCGGTGAGCAGCCGCTCCAGCCGCACGCTCGCGCCGTCAACCTCGGCGGCGCTGCGCAGCACGTGCACCCGGCGGAAGCCCTCCCTGGCAAGCCCGCGCAGGCCGCGCCGCAGGTTGGCACGCTGGCGGCGGATCACGTGCGGGCCGAAATCCCGGTCCGGGCGGGACCGGTTCCGCTGCACGCAGACGCTCTCCGGCAGGTCGAACACGATCGCGACCGGCAGCACGTCGTGTTCGCGGGCGAGCGCCACCAGCCGCTTCCGATCGGCCGGGAGCACGTTCGTCGCGTCCACCACGGTCAGCCGTCCACCGGCCAGCCGCCGGCCGGCCACGTAGTACAGCACGTCGAAGGCATCCGTGCTGGCCGACTGGTCGTTCTCGTCGTCGGCGACCAGTGCGCGGCAGAAGTCGCTGGACAGCACCTGGGTGGGCCGGAAATGGCGGGCGGCAAAGGTGGACTTTCCCGACCCGGAAGCGCCCACCAGTGCGATCAGGGCGATTTGCGGCACGGCCAGTTCACGCATCGGCGGTGCCGCCGCTGCGGGCGCCTTCGGTCCGGTCATGATCGCTCCGATCGGTGCGGGGCGGCCTGTGGGCCTGCCCCGGCGGCCGGCGCGGCGCGGGTGAACACCGCCATCTGCGTCGGCGGGCCGACCTCGGGGTCCTCCGCACCGACCGGGCAGAGCCGCACCGAGTAGCCGTGGTCGGCACCGACCTTTCCGGTCCAGTCGGTGAACTGCGCGCGGGTCCACTCGAACCGGTGGTCGCGGTGTCGGCGGGCGCCCGCGGGCAGGCCGGGGAACCGCACGTTGTACTCGACGTTGGGCGTGGTGACCACCACTGTGCCCGGCGCCGCCGCGCCGAAGACGGACCGTTCCAGCGCGGGCAGCCGGGGCGGGTCGAGGTGTTCGACGACCTCCATCAGCACGACCGCGTCCAGCCCGGCCAGCCGCTTGTCCCGATAGGTCAGTGAGGTCTGGAACAGTTGCAACCGATCCCGCCACCGGTCTGGCATCCGGTCCAGCCGCAACCGGCGGGCGGCCAGCTCCAGCGCGCGGAACGACACGTCCACGCCGACCACCTCGGTGAACTCCGGCTCGGCCAGCAGGGCGGCGAGAAGGGACCCGTCGCCGCACCCGAGATCGCCCACCCTGGCCGCGCCAGATCCGCGCAGCACGGCCAGCACCGCAGCCCGGCGCCGCTCGGCGAGTGGGATCGGCCGCTCCTCCGCTTCCGGTGGCCCTGGTGGCCCCGGTGGTCCGGGCGGCGCGGGCGGCGCGGGCGGCGCGGTGGGGCCGCTAAGGCCGGTCCCGGGTTCGTCCACCGCGTCGTCGAGCACGTCCGGGTCGGTGTCGTCCACCTCGGCCAGCCTGGCCAGGGCGGCCCGGGTCAGGCCGCGGCGGTGGGCCAGATACCGGCGGCTGATCAGGTCGCGCTCGGGGTGGTTGGCCAGCCAACCGGTGCCGGCCCGGACCAGCTTGTCCACCTCGTCGATGCTGACCCAGTAGTGCTTGGCGTCGTCGAGCACCGGCATCAGCAGGTACAGGTGGTTCAGCGCGTCGGCGAGCCGGAGCCGGCCGGACAGCCGCAGGTCCAGGTACCGGGAGTCTCCCCACCCTGGCATCCGGGGGTCGGTCGGAACTGCGGCGGCCAACACCGTCCAGCCGATCGGCTCGAACAGCCGCCGGGCCAACTCCGCACCGCCCCGGCAGGGCAGCGCGGGCAGGTGCAGATCCAGGGGCAGCGGGCGGGCGACCAGGTCCGGCCGGGCGTCGCAGCGCCCGCGCATGGCGGTGCGAAACGCCCGGCCCAGTGCCACCGCCAGCATGCTGGACGCCGCGTACGGGCGGTCGTTGACGTACTGACCCAGGTAACCGGACCCCGAGCCGTCACCGGCCGGGTGTCGATACCGCCGGACCAGTGCCACCGGGTCCACCTCCAGCAGCAGGGCTGCGGTACACCGCAGCCGGGTCGCCTCCGGGTAGAACACGTGCGCCAGCCCGGCCGAGGTGTCCACCGTCTGGGCTCGGTCCGGATGCTTGTGCAGCAGGAAACCCAGCTCGGTGGCCGGTTCGGTCGTCGTCGAGATCGTCAACAGCACCCGGTCAGTGTCGCTGACCCCCCGGCCGGGGGTCACCGGAATAACTCGAAGATCCACATCGACGGTCCGACCGCACCAGCGCTCGCGGTCCCTGTCTGGTATCACTCGGACGGGTGATGAAGTGGGGGTGACACGGGCTTAGTGTCTAGAACATGTGTTCGACTGATGATCCGTTGGGGCGCCTGGCCGGGTTGGACCCGGCTGGAATGTCCTCCTCGGCGCTGGTCGAGGAGTTGACCGCGGCATGCCGGTATGCCGACCGGTTGGCGGGAGAGATCCTGCGGCTGCTCGGGTCGTTGGATGCCACCGGCGGGGCCGAGGTGGTCGGATGCGCCTCAACCGGACAGTTCGCCCGGCAGTTTTTGAGGATGCTGCCCGGTCATGCCGGGCAGGTGGTGACCACCGCGCGGGAGCTGCGGGTCCTGGAGGACACCGGGCGGGCGTTGCGGGACGGACAGATCAGTGTTGATCACGCCGTCGCCATTGCCAGGACCAGCCAGAAACTCGGTCCGGAGCACATGGCCACCGCCGAGCCGATCCTGCGCAAGGCCGCCACCGATGGCGCGTCTCCCCAGGACGTCCGAAGGCTCGGCGAGGTGATCCGCTACCGCGCCGACACCGACGGGGCACACCGCGACGCGGTCGGGCAACATGACCGCCGGCACCTGTGGATATCGGAGCTACTCGACGGCGCCTGGCGGATCGACGGCGTCCTCGACCCTGCCACCGGGCTGATCGTGAAGACCGCCGTGGATGCCTTTGCCCGCGGCGCAGGGGCCGCCGACACCCGCACCCCGCGTCAGCGGCGCGCCGATGGACTGGCCGCCGCCTGCCACGCCGCACTGGACACCGGCGTGCTCCCCGAACGACACCAGGTCCCCCCGCACGTGAACCTGCTCGTGGAACGGGGCACCCTCACCGGCACGGCCGGAGCACCACCGGCCACCTCCGGGTACCGCACCGCCCTCACCGGCGCGGCAGCACGCGGTATCGCCTGCGATGCCACCGTGAGCACCATCTCCGTCGACGATCAGGGTCGCCCGCTGGACGCCGGCCGCGCGGTCAGAGTCATCACACCAGCGCTGCGCCGGGCGGTCGAGGCCCGCGACCAGGGATGCCGGTGGCCAGGTTGCGACCAGCCCGCCACCTGGTGCACGCCCCACCACATCCAGCACTGGGCCGATGGTGGGCACACCCGGCTAAACAACCTCATTCTGCTCTGCTGGGCGCATCACATGGGATTCGTCCACACCAAGCACTGGTTGATCACCGGAGACCCGGACAGCGCGATCCACATCACGTCCCCCGACGGAAGGATCGCCCTCACCAGTGCGCTACCCCGACAACGGGCACCGGCCGCGGCAAGCTGACGGCCGGTGCCGTGGTTCGGCCTCCACGCGCTGTGGCACTCAGGTCAGGGCGCTGCCGGCCTGCCATTCACTCCAGGTCGGTTCCCAGTCGCCGTAGGTGTCCCAGACCGGCAACGGCTTGCCGCCGGAGTTGGTGATCTCGACCACGTCCCCGACGCCGAAGTGATGGTAGAACCAGATCGCGTTGGCCACGCTGAGGTTCACACACCCGTGCGACACGTTGGTGCTGCCCTGCTGGTTGACGGACCAGGGCGCGGCGTGCACGAACTCGCCGTCGTTGGAGATCCGCTCGTCCCACAACACCGTCTCCCGGTAGTAGCCCGGGTCACCCTTGTTCACGCCGTAGGTGGACGAGTCCATGACGTACTTCTGGGACTTGACCGAGATGACGTGTGCGCCGGTGTGTGATGGGTACTTCGGTGAACCGAGGCTGATCGGCATGGTCTTCACCAGGGCACCGTTGTGCAGGATCTGCATCGTGTGGGTGGCGCCGTTCGCCTTGGCCACCCACGAGTCGTGCACGTGGAACGTGATGGTCCGGTCGGTCTGGCCGTAGACGCCGTCGCCGAGGTCCACGCCGTAGATCCCCACGTGGAGGGTCACCGTGGTTCCTGCCTGCCAGTACTGCTGCGGCCGGTAGTGCGCCTCCTTGCTCGACATCCAGTACCAACTGCCGGGCTGCGCCGGGACCGAGGTCACCAGCAGGGCCTTCTCCGCGGCCGCCTTGTCGGTGATCGCGTGGTCGAACCGGACCACGATCGGCTGGCCCACGCCCACGTCCTTCACGCTCGGCGGCGGGATCAGCGACGGGTAGGCCTGTGCCGTCGGGGTGAGGGTGCGAACCTGGCCGGTCTGGTGCACCGTCTTACCGTTCTTGCCGACCGCGTCCGCGCTGACCTGGTAGGTCGAGTCGTAACCGAGCGGCTCGGAGGTGGTCCAGGTGGCCTTGTCCGCCGACAGGGTGCCGGACACGTGCTTGCCGCGTGGGCTGAGCACGGTCACCGCGCTGAGCGTGCCGTGCGCGGCCGACACCACGATGGGCGTGGTCGGGCTGATCGACGCGTCCGCCGCCGGCTTGATCGATACGGTCGCCGCAGGCTTCTTCTTGGCTGGCAGCGGTGGCTTGCCGCCGACGGGCCCGATGTGCCCGTCGGCTGAAGCCGACGAACAGGACGCCAACCCGATCACCATCACCGCGCCGACGCCGACAGCAGCCCACCGTCCCCGGCCGTGGCGACGCTCGCCGACGTAGTGTTCTCGCACCCGAACCTCCTACCCACGACTCCTGTCACGGCGACCGCCCCGATGACGCCGCCGGCGGAGTTCGACTACATCACGGCTGCGACACGGTTGACGTTCAGGTCGCCGTGCCGCAGTCCATGCCCCCAGGTAGGGGACACCCGAACCCGCCATAAAGTTCCTGCTTCAAGCAACAAACCCGAATCCCAGTCATGATTCGTGGTCGAGCCTAGCCTCGGACAGTGTCGGAGAACCACGACTGGATCGATACTTCGGCGATGTCATCGCAGAGACCTCCGCCACCATCGGGCTGGCGGGGCCGGGTCCGCGGTTAGATCCAGCCGTTGCGGACCGCATGGGCGACCACCTGGGTGCGGTTGCGTAGGTGCAGGCGGGTGGTCAGGTCGGCGACCACGCTCTTGATGGTCCGTTCGGAGTAGGCGAGTCGCAGCGCCACCTCACGGGTCGACAGGCCCTCAGAGAGTAGCCGCAGCACCTCGCGCTCCCGCTGGGTCAGACCGGCGAAGGACAGCCCGCGCGGTTCGAGCAGACCGCGGCGGAGCCGGTTGACATGTTCGAACAGGTACCGCAGCAGTTCCGGCGGGAGGTCGAACTGGCCGTCGACGGCCGAGGAGATGATCCGCACCAGCCGGTCGGGGGTGGCCTCACACCGGCGGAGGACCCCGCTCACACCCGACTCGACCACCAGCGCCAGGGCACGGGGGTCGACCTGGCCGATGACCAGGACCATCGGCGTGCCGATCGAACGGGGTAACGAACGCAGCCACCGGATCGTCTCCTCGTCCATCGAGTCGACGGACGCCAGGATCACCTCAGCCGGCTCGCCGGAGGCGACCACAGCGACCTCGACCCGCTGACGGAGCTGGATCAGGATTCCCAACTCCGAGATGGGGTCGACCGCGTGTACCGCGACCGACACCTGGCGTCGGGTACCCCGCGGCTCGGGGTGTGTCGGTGGGTCTGTGACGAGGAACTCGGCGTCTGGCAACCGCGCCACGCCACGTCTCGTCTCGCTTTGATACCGCGAAGACACGGCCATGATCCCATCCCCCAGGGCGCCGAGTAGGAATGCCGGATCCCCACAGGTGCCCGCCCGTTATGGGGATCGTGACACGTGTGTACGTCACCAGAGGGCTGTCCCGCGCCAAAACTGTGATTAAGGTTCGTTCTGGCATCCCGTGAATGTCGAGAGGAGGCCGACGGATACGCCGTTCCGCGGACTTCCAAGGCCGAACGGCCTAGCCGGTCGGACACCGTGCCACGCCCGACCGAGGCCCACACCGCCTCAGAGCGGCCGGACACCATCCACAGTGGGCCGTCCCGACCGGTCACCCGGCCGGCGTGCGGGCGGCCGAACCCGGCGCCTTCAAGTGGACGGTCAGACAGCGACGGTGACCAGCAGCCGTTGTCAGGCCAGCAGCGCGCAGGGTGGGATCGGCTCGGCGTTCTATCCGATGAAGTCGAGCAGGAGCCGGTTCACCTCGTCGGCGTGCGTCCAGTTGATGGCATGGGGCCCGCCCGCGATGACCACGAGGCGCAGGTCGTCAACCAGATCAGGCAGGCGGCGACCGGTCGAGCCATGCGGCAGGATTCGGTCCTGGTCGCCCTGGACGGCCAGTACCGGCACGTCGATCCTCGGCAGGTCCGCACGGAAGTCGGTCAGCCACGATGCGACACAGTCCAGCGTACCGATCGCCGAGGCGCGGATCGCGGTGTTCCAACTGGACCAGTAGGCCGGGTCGCTGACCCGACCGTCACCGGTGCCGTCGACGTTGTAGAAGTCGTCGAAGAACGCCTTCAGGTACGCCGGCCGGTCCGCCATGACATCCTTCATGAACCCGTCGAACAGGCCACGTTCCACGCCCTCGGGATTGTCCGGCGTCCGGAGCAGGAACGGCGGCAGCGGAGCCAGCATGACCGCCCGGCTCACCCGCCCGGATCCGCGGGTACCCAGGTAGTGGGTGACCTCGCCGGTACCCATGGAGAATCCGACCAGGGTGACCTCCCGCAGGTCCAGCGCGGTGACCAGGGCGTCCAGGTCGTTGGTGAACGTGTCGTAGTCGTATCCGAAGCTGGGCTGGCTGGAGTTGCCAAACCCGCGGCGGTCGTAGGTGATGACCCGGTGGCCGGCATCCAGCAGTGCGGGCACCTGCTTCTCCCAGGAATGGCCGTCCAGCGGGTATCCGTGGATGAGGACGACCGGACGACCGGCACCGTGGTCCTCGTAGTACAGATCGATGGATCCGGAGTTCTCACTGCCGACTGTGACGTAAGGCAACACGTCCTCCTCGGTTCGGATGCGTGCCGACCCGGACGGCACGTTGGCACGCCGGGCCGGGGCCCGCCGCGGGCACGTGTACGCGGCGGGCCGGTCCGGTCAGTTCGCCAGGTAGCCCCGCCGGTCGCCCAACCACGGGTGCCCACTGCGTAGTCTCATGTGCTCCCCCACTCCTGCGGGCAGGTGCTGCGTGCCACGGTCACCTGCTCCATCGACATCCCAGGCGCCGAACTGGAGGGGTAACCGGCGACTGTCCTGCCGGCAGGATCACGTTCCGGGGCGGGCGGAGCGTCAGTGGGCGGCCCGCCAGGCCCAGCAGGCCAGGCCGGCGGCGATCCCGGCCAGCAACGCCGACCCGGACAGGACCCCCACGGTCACCACCCAGACGACTGCCGCCGCCGCGCGGACCATGTCGCACCGCCACGGCAGCCACGGTCCGGTGTGGTGTATCCCGTGTTCGACCCTGGTGGTGTATGGCCATCTCGTCACCGGCCCACCTCCGGCACCGAAACCATGATGCTCCACATCGGACACGCCTACCGTTCGACCTGTTGGGGTTCCGCTACTGTCCGGGAACGTCGACTCGGGCACCGGCATCCGACCGAGGGACCGGAGTTGACCACCGCACTGGTCAACGGAGGATCAGGGACAAGACGTGGTAGAGCTTCCTTCCCCGGGTAACCGCATACGCAGAGCGCGAACCGACGCCGGTTACAGCCTGTCCGCGCTGGCCCGGGCTCTCTATGTGGACAAGGCATATCTGTCCCGGATCGAGAATGACCGCCAACAGCCGTCGCCCGCCATGCTCGAACGCCTGAACCGGGAACTGGGCGCCCTGGTGGGCATGGCCACCGGCAACGCTGCCAGCTCCGGTGACGGCGTCGCACTTGTGCCCGAACGCCGGCCCGATGGGAGCGTGATCATCACGATGATGGACCGCCGAGCCTTCCTTGCCACCGCCACCGCCACCGTCGCGGTACCCGCGGCGGTGATCGAACTCCCGGACCGGGTGACGTCCGACACCGTCACCGCGCTGTCGGACCGGCTGGACTGGCATATGGCCGCCGGGACGACCATGCACCCGGAACCGGTGTCCAGGCTGGTGCGCGCGGACCTGGACCGCATCGACGGGATCCTGCGGGAGGCGCCCCGCGGCCTGCGCGGCCCACTGCTCCGGATCACTGCCCGGTACGCCGAGTACCTGGGTTGGATGCGGCAGGAGGCCGGGGACCCGGACGGGGCGATGCGCTGGACCAACCACGCGGCAGACCTGGCGCACGTTGCGGACTGGCGACCGATGGTCGGCTACACGATGATCCGCAAGTCGCGGCTGCTCCAGTACCGGCGGCCGGCCCAGGCCGCCGATCTGGCCCGGGCCGCGCGCACCGGCCCGTGGCGGCTCAGCCCCGGACTGGTCGCGTTCGCGGCGAGCCAGCAGGCCGAGGCACACGCACGAGCCGCCCAGGACCGCGACGCCCGGCACGCGCTCGACGTCGCCGGCGCCGCGCTGGCCCACACGAACCGCGCCAACGAGCCGCCGCTGGGACCGGATGTGATGGCCCGTGGGGCGACGCTCACGGTGGACCTGTGGACGGCCCGCTGCGAGTTGATCCTCGGCCGGGCCGAGCCGGCCATCGGGCCGATCCACCGGCTGATCACGGAGATGAACCGGCCGCGGGCATGGTCCCTCAACGGTGCCCAGCTCGCCACCGCGTACGCCGGAGTAGGCGCCGTGGACGACGCGGTGCGCACGGTCCGCACCACGCTCGCCGCGGCCGGCGGGTGCGCGTCGGCGACCGGGGCGTACGAACTGCGGGCGGTGCGCCCGGCACTGACCCCCTGGGCCGGACGGTCCGACGTCCGCGACCTGCTGGCTGACCTGCCCACCTGACCGCCCCGCTGGTCCTACCAGGCCCGGCGACTCGCGGCTGCCCGACCACTACTGGGAGCACGCCTTCGGCGCGGGTGAGCTGATGTTCCCCGACCCGGTGATTCCCGGTGGCGCGGACCCAGCGCGCGTACTGGCAGGACAGCCGCGAGGACATCGGTGCCTGGCTGGCCGGCGCGACCGGCCACGATCTGGATTGCGGCCGAGCCCAACCATGTCTGTCGACCCACAGACCAGGGTGTCGTCACGGGTTGAACTGCCAGCGGGTCGCGCCATACGGCTCGGCGGTGGCGGTACCCACGACGGTATGGAACGTACAGCGGTACAGATGCCAGGGCGGCGGGCCGGCGGCCGGCGCGCTGTACGGGGCCGTGAACGCGTCGCCGTCCACATCGGCCGGCCACCCCGCCTCGCGGTACAACTTCGCCACCTGGTCCAGCGTCGGCCGATCCACGACACGATCCGCCTCGCCCTGGACGATCAGGTCGATACCCTCCAACCGGACCGAGATCGTGCAGGCCGGGTTCGCCGCCAGGTTGCGGGACTTGCGGGTGCCCGGCCCACTGGTGAAGTAGAGGTCCCCGTCGTGCCACACCGCACCGACGCCGGCCGCGTGTGGCCGGCCGTCCGGGCGGGACGTACCGAGGAAGAATGTGGTGCCGGGTCCCAGCGGTCCCGCCGTGAACAGGTCGTGAGGCCGGCTCCACGGCAGCGGCGGGTACCCGTACCGGTCGAGATTTGTGACCCTGGTTGGTTCGCGATCCGCCATATCTGTTCTCCTCCGATTCACACAGACATGTGCGTTGGACGTATCCGGCTGCCGACGACCCGACACCGCCGAGCCCGCACCCGGACCAGCACCCGGGCCGGATCAGACGCAGAACTCGTTGCCCTCGGGGTCTGCCATGGTTACCCAGGTGTGCGGACCCTGCCGGCCGGTGTGCAGCACGGTCGCACCGCGTTCGACCAGCCTGGCCCGGACCGTTTCAGGGTCGTCATCGCCGATTCGCACGTCCAGGTGCACCCGGTTCTTGCCGGCCTTGGCTTCGGGTACCTGCTGGAAGTAGATCCGAGGTGTGCCGCCAGGTTCGTCCCCTTCGGGGTGGATCGCCGCGCCTTCCCGCCAGACCAGCGCGCCCCGGTACCGGCGGGTGTCGGCGTCGGTCGCGTGCCCCTCGGCGATCATGCGGCGGATGAACGCCTCGTCCTGAGGTTCCATCTGCCATCCCAGTGTCTCGGCCCACCAGTCGGCCAGCGCGTGTGGACTCGCGCTGTCCACGGTGACCTGCACGGTGTATCCCATGCCCGCACCGTAACGTCCTGCACCGACATCTCGGCACGGACAGACCGCGGCCGGCTCTTCGCGCTGGCCCTTGATCGGCTAGCGCCTGCGCCCCGCCGTGCGGGCCGGTAGGTTGCCGCGATGGACGTGCTGGACTGGCTGCTGGGCTCCGACCCGGCCATCCGTTGGCAGGTGCTGCGGGACCTCACCAACGCCTCACCCGACGAGGTCGCCGCCGAACGAGCACGGGTGGAGCGCGAGGGCTGGGGCGCCCGCCTGCTGGCACTGGAGGATGCCGACGGGCTGTGGGACGGCGGCGCCGTGTTCCCCGCCTCCTACACCGGCGGCGAACCGGGGCAGCCCTGGACAGCGACCATGCACACTTTGCAGAGCTTGCAGATCTTCGGGCTCGACCCGGCATGTGAGACGGCGCGCCGCGCGATCGCGCTCATTGCCGAGCACGGGCGGTGGGAGCACGCCGGGCAGAGGTACTTCGACGGCGAGGTCGAGCCGTGCATCAACGGCAGGACGATCGAGACTGGCGCCTACTTCGCGGTGGACGTCGCGCCGATCGTGGAGCGGATCCTCACGGAGCGACTCGCCGACGGCGGATGGAACTGCGAGGCCGAGAACGGATCCGTGCGCTCCTCATTCGACACGACGATCAACGTGCTCGCCGGGCTGCTCGAATTCGAGAGCGCGACCGGTGGTTCCGCCACGGTACGCGAGGCGCGACGCAGCGGGGAGGAGTACCTGCTCGAACGCGGCCTGTTCCGCCGCAGGAGCACCGGCGAGGTCGTCGATCCGGGGTACCTCGACTTCGCCTTCCCGTACTACTGGCACTACGACGTGCTCCGAGCGCTCGACTACTTCCGGCGTTCGGGCTCCGAGCCGGACTCCCGGATGGCCGAGGCCGTGGAGATCGTGCGCTCGAAGCGGCAGCCGGACGGCCGCTGGCTACTCGACCGCATCCACCCCGGCCGCATCCACTTCGTCCTCGAAGGTGACGTCGGGGAGCCAAGCCGCTGGAACACCCTCCGAGCGCTCCGGGTGCTCGACTGGTGGGAAGGCCGACCCCCGGCGGCCCCATAGAGACCACCCTTGAGATCGACGATTCGGTCGCCTGGGATGCGCCCGCCCAAGGGCAAGAGCCGGCGCACCACCACGCAACCGGCCGCGCTGCTGAGCGGGGACCTGCTACCCAAACTGCTCCCCGGAGGGTCGAACCCCGGTCTTGGACCGGACGTACCGGCCCCGACCTGGGCCTCCGGGTGGAGCCGCCTGTCGGAATCGAACCGACGACCTGCTCATTACGAGTGAGCCGCTCTGCCGACTGAGCTAAGGCGGCGTGGCGCGTGGCGCGACGCGGGAGACAGTGTATCGGTTACCCAGCGGTCACGGCTGGTCGGTATCCGCACCGCTCGTGCCGTCCGTATCGCCCAATCTGGACGGGTCCACCGTGCCGACCGTGCCCCCTGTGTCCACAGCGCCGCCGCCGACCGGGACACGGGCGGACGGGCTGGCGTCGAACGCCTGGCGGGATCCGCACACACTCGCCCGGCTGCACGCGCACCGCCGCCCGCCGTCGTTGAGCCGGACCACCACCGAGTCGCGCGGCACGTCGTGCCCGACCACCCGGCCGGGTCCCTCCGGGGTGTCGACCTGCTCGCCCACCCCGGGCGCGGAGGCCTTGAACTCCTGGTACAGCGGATGCTCGTACTTCAGGCAGCACATCAGCCGGCCGCAGGCGCCGGAGATGCGCAGCGGGTTCAGCGGCAGGTCCTGCTCCTTGGCCATCCGGATCGACACCGGTTCGAAGTCCTTGAGGAACGTCGCGCAGCACAGGTCCCGGCCGCACGAGCCGATCCCGCCCTGCACCCTGGCCTCGTCCCGGGCGGACAGTTGCCGCAACTCCACCCGGCACCGCAGAGTGGCACCCAGGTCCCGCACCAGCGACCGGAAGTCCACCCGGTGCGGCGCGGTGAAGTAGATGGTGGTGCGGTTGACCGCGGGCACGTGGTCAACTCCGACGATCTTCATCGGCAACTCGTGGGCGCGCACCAGCTTCTTGGCCGCCACCCGGGCGTCCGCCTTGCGCCGACGTACCAGCGCGTCCCGTTCCAGGTCCGCCGCGCCGGCCAGGCCCACCAACCGGGGGAACCCATCGGTGTCCTCGCTCACCCAGGCTGGCGCCCACACGCACTCGGCGACCTCGGGACCCTCGTCGGTGGGCACCAACACCTTGTCACCGACCCGGGGCTGGTGCGGGCCGGGATCGAGGTAGTACAGCCGCCCGTACCGCTCGAAGCTGACCGCACACACCATTCCCACCCGTCGAGCCTACGCCCGACCATCATCACCCGATCGGGTGTACCTGAGCGCGTTACATCGGACACGCTCCGTCGTTCATTCACGTCGTAACGGGCTCGGGGGTGTCATCTGGTCAAGGAGGGGACGACCACTAATGCGAAAATCTTTGCATGTGATGGCTGCTGGCTTGGTGTTAGCCGGGCCGACAGCCATCGCGACGGCGCCGGCGGCGTTCGCGGCGCCGAGGCCCGCGCGAGAACCGGTGCGGGCGCACGCCAGCACCACGCTGCTCGGCGCGCGGGCCCTCACCGGCCTGGTACGAGGCCACGACGCCCTTGATGTGAACGTCGCCGTCGCGGATGCCGATGTGGACAGCGCCGGCCCGGCCAGCCGCAGGTCCTCGGCCGGCGCCGCGAACTTCGACATCGCCGCCGGCGGCGACCGCCTGCCGAACCGCACACTGGTGCACCAGCAGGCCGCACCGGACCACCCACGACCCACCACGGCCGGCCTGGACCTGACCCACACCCCGCTGGCCCCGCTGGTGCGGGCTCGACTGTTGAACGGCTCGGCACAGGCGCGGTGGAGCGACCACACCGGGCCGTGCGTCACCCAGCCGACCAGCAGGGCCGTCACCACGGCCGCCGACCTCACCCTGCTGGACGCCGGTCTGGCCGGCCCGTCCTCACGCTCCCTGCTGGCCCTGCCGGGCACCGTCCGGGCGATCTCCGCGATCGCCCTGCGCGCCATGCCGGGCCAGGCCGGCAGGGCGGTGGTGGCCACCAGCACGCTGCGGGTCGCCGACCTGACCCTGTTCGCCGGTTCGCCCGCCGAACTGGAGGTCCGGGTGGTGTCCGACCCGACCCTGACCGTCACCTCCACCGGAGACGCGGCCCACTCGACGGTGACGTACCGGTCCCCGGTGCTGGCGGTGCTGCGCGGCGGCCACAGCCTCGGTCGGATCGACGCCCGGCACCCCACGTTGACCATCCCCCTGCTCGCCGGGCTGCCCAACCCGTTGAACCTCGGCGCCGTCCGGCTGGCTCTCGGCCAGCTCGCGGTTCACCGGCAGGGTGCGGCGGTGACCGGCCGGGCCGCACTGCTCGACGTGCGGCTGCTGCCGGCCGGCAAGCACGGCGCGGCCGCCGAGGTGGTGGTCGGAGACCAGGCCGCGTCCGCGTCAGCGCCGGCCGGTGGGGTGGACTGCGCCCCAGATGGCCCCGGCAACCCAGGCAATCCCGGGAATCCCGGTAGCCCAGGCAACCCGGGAACCCCCGGCAGTCCCGGTAGTCCGGGTAACCCCGGTGGATCGGGTAACCCACCGGGTGGTCCGGCCGCACCGAGCCAGCCCGGAGCCCAGGCCGCCCCGGTGCGCGACCAGACCGGTCGGCTCGCGTCGACCAACGCGGCCTACAACCCGATCCCGTACGTGGCCGCCGGCGGGGCGATGCTGCTGTTCGGTTGCATCATGGTCGCCGCGATTCCCCGGCGCCGGCAGGCCGACGACGTGACCGGGTAACACCGGATAACCACGATCCGATGGCGGTGGGGTTCGTTCCGAACCGGACGGACCCCACCCCCATGCTCAGGGCAGTCGCAGCGCCACCGTCATCGCCTCCACAGCGATCCGCGGCTTGACGTTCAGTTCGAGCGCCCGCCGGCAGGCCAACACGGCGTCCAGGCGGTGCAGCACCGACTCCGGGGTGAGCAGGCCGGCCAACCGGCGCACCTCGGCCGCCATGTCCGGATGGGCCGGCGCCACGTCGGCACCGAACTGGCAGGCCAGCACGTCGCGGTAGCACCCGGCCAGGTCCACCAACGCGCGGTCCAGGGCATCCCGCTGGGCCCGGGTGGCCCGGGACTTCTGCCGCCGTTCCATCTCCTTGACCGCCCCGGCCGTACCGCGCGCCGCCCCGGCAGTCCCCTTCCCGGTGCCGCCACCGCCCAGCGCGATCTTCAGCGCGTCCTTCTCCGGGCCGTCCAACTCGTCGGACAGCGCCTTTGCCTCCGCCTCGGCCGCGCGCACCAGCTCGTCAGCGGCGGCGAAGCAGGCGGCCAGACCGGTCAGCGACGCCGGAATGGACAGCACCGCCTGCCGCCGTTGCCGGGCCTGCGGGTCTCGGGCCAACCGGCGGGCCCGACCCACATGCCCCTGGGCCGCCCGCGCCGCCCAGTCCGCGTCAGCCGAGGCTATCCCGTCCCGCCGGACCAGCACCCCGGCCACCGCGTCGGCGGCCGGGGTGCGCAGCGCGACCACCCGGCAGCGGGACCGGATCGTCACCGAGACGTCGTCGGGGTGGGTGGAGGGCGCGCAGAGCAGGAACACGCTCCGCTCCGGCGGTTCCTCGATGGCCTTGAGCAGCGCGTTCGAGGCCGCCTCGGTGAGGCGGTCGGCGTCCTCGACCAGCACCACCTGCCAACGCCCGGCCGACGGCCGCCGAGCCGCCGTGCGCACGATCTCGCGCATCTCCCCGACCGCGATGGACAGCCCAGCCGGCACGACCAGATGCAGGTCCGCGTGGGTGCCGGCCCGCACCGTGCGGCAGTGCGAACACTGGCCGCAACCGCCGTGTGGGCACTCCAACGCGGCCGTGAACGCGCGGGCGGCGACCGAACGTCCCGAGCCCGGCGGTCCGGTGAACAACCATGCGTGCGTCATCTGGCCGGACGCCGGCGGCGGCCCGCCGGCCACGATCCGGGCCGCGGCGGCGGCGGCCTGCCGCAGCACGGTGACCGCGTCCGGTTGCCCGACGACCTCGTCCCAGACACCGGCCTGGTCGGCCGAATCGGCCCGGTCGGCCTGGCTGGTCGCGTCCTCGCTGTCCCGCACGGCACCCATCTTCCTCCGGCGCGACCTCAGGCCGTGGGCGGGGCGACGCTGCGGGCGCGGGCGGACCGCCCGTTGAGTCGCCTGGCGGGGCCGAACGGGCTGGCCATCAGCACGTTCTCGACGGCCTCGCGCACGACCTCGGCGATCCGGTCCGGGTCACCGGAGGCGTCCACCACCACGTACCGGTCCGGGTTCGCCTCGGCAAGCATCCGGAACGCGGTACGGACCCGCCCGTGGAACTCCAGCGACTCCGATTCCAACCGGTCGGTCACCGAGCGGCCACGGACCCGCACCAGGCCCACTTCCGGGGCCACGTCGAGCAGTACGGTCAGATCGGCCTCCAGGCCCCCGGTCGCCCATCGGGACAGCCGGCGGACCTCGTCCACCGGTAGCGCCCGTCCGGCGCCCTGGTAGGCCAGTGAGGAGTCGACGTACCGGTCGGACAGCACCACCTCGCCGGCCTCCAACGCGGGCCTGATCACGGTGTCGACATGGTGCGCCCGGTCAGCGGCGAACAGCAGTGCCTCGGCCCGCGGAGTAAGTGCCATACCGTCGGGATCCAGCAGGATCCGGCGCACTCGCGCCCCGACCTCGGTCGCCCCGGGTTCGCGGGTCACGGTGACCCGGATGTCGCGCTGCCGCAGCGAGTCGGCCAGCCGGCCGACCTGGGTGGTCTTGCCGACCCCCTCGCCCCCCTCGAACACGATGAAGACCCCGCCGCGGCCGAGCCGCCGTTGCGCCGTGGTGTCGCCGCGCAACGAGGAGACCAGGTCGGCGATCAGCGGCACCTCGCGCCGGTCGTCCATCTGCCGGTAGGCCAGCAGGCCGACCAGGATCGCGAGCAGTCCGCCCACGCTGAGCAGGATCCGGGTGCCGTCGACGACGAAGTTCACCCCGGCGAAGTGCACCCGCTGCTGGCGCACCAGGCCGACCAGGAACGGTACGGCGGCCAGGGTCAGGATCAGGTCGATCCGCACCATGGACTGCACGAACGCGAACACCCGCCCGCGGACCTCGTCCTCGACCTCCGCGCCGAGCAGCGTCATCCCGGCCAGGTAGGCCACCCCGGCGCCGAAGCCGACCCCGGCCACCGTGATCACGCTGAGAGCCAGGTGTGGCATCACCGCCACCAGCACCAGGCACCCGCCGGCGAACACGATGGACAGGCCGAACAGCCGGCGGCGGGAGAAGTCGCGGACGACCCGCGGGCCCAGCGCCATGCCCAGCCCGAGGCCGACAAACACCGCGCCGAACAGCAACCCGTAGGCGGCGTCACCGCCGCCGAGGCTGCGGGCGTAGATCTTGCCGGTGCCAATCACGGTCCCGCCGGCCGCGAACGCGCCGAGGATGCCGATGATGAGCCCGCGCACCAGCGGGGTGGATCCGACGAACACCACGCCCTCGCGGAGCAGGCTCATCAGCCCGGGCGCGGCCGCGCCGGTCATCCGCTCGTGGCTGCCGCTGATCCGCTTGATCCGCAGCACGGTCAGCGCGGCGATGGCGAACGTGGCCGCGTTCATGTAGAGGGCGAGGTCCGCCCGGTTCGCGGTCAGGAAGAAGCTGTGCGGGGAGAGCACCCGGGCGACGTAGGCGAGTACGGCGAACACCGCCGCGGCGGCGACCGGGGTGATCCCGTAGGTGGTTACCAGGGAAAGCTGGTTGGCCGCCTCGATCTGGTTGCGGCGTACCAGGTTGGGCACGGACGCTTCCTTCGCAGGGATCCAGAACAGGGCAAGGCACTCGATCAGGAACTGTGCCCCGAACAACCACACCAGCGAACCGACCAGCGGGATCGAGGCGAACAGCCCGAAACGCGCCACATCAGAGACCACCATCGTGTACCGGCGGTCGAACCGGTCCGCGAACACGCCCGCGAACGGGCCCAGTATGACCGAGGGGAGCAGCCGGACCACCAGCACTCCGCCGAGTGCGAAGTTCTGCGCCTGGTACCCGGTGGCCAGCTCGGTGGCCAGCGCGGTGGTGGCCAGCAGGCCGAGCCAGTCACCCAGGCTGGACAGCGCCAACGCGATCCACAGCCAGCGGAAGTCGGCGATCCGAAGCACCCCGCGGATCTTCTTCTGGGAGGAGATCAGTCCCTGGTCCGGGCCAGGTCGCTCGGCCCCGTCCTCGGGCGACTGCGCGGCGGGCGCGTCTGGGTCACCGTACGGCGGGCGTACGGCATCGTCCCCGGCTCGGTCAGTGGTGATCTGTTGTTCCCGCCTGCTCGATCAGGTTCGCACAGGGCCGCTGTCCCCGCGTCACTGTAGCCGGCCGCGCGGACAGAACCGACGAAACAATCGAGAGGTAGCAGTCATGTCACCTCACTCGCCACAAACCAGTGACACCAGGAATCGCGCCCTACTAATCGTCCCCTCCAGACTCGTCGAACGCGGTGCCGACCCGGCGCAGCAGGTCGGCAAGGGTGGTGCGCTGCTGGTCGGTCAGGCCGGCCAACAGTGCCCGTTCCCGGTCCAGCAGATCGCCCAGGGCGGCATCGGCCCGGGACCTGCCGGCCGGAGTCAGCCGGACCCGCACCGCGCGGCCGTCACGCGGGTCGGGCAGCCGGCGCACCAGGTCCCGCCGTTCGAGCCGGTCGAGCCGGTTGGTCATCGTCCCGGACGTGACCAGGGTGTCCCCGGCGAGCCGGCCGGGCGACAGTTCGTGCGGCGCGCCGCACCTGCGCAACGCGACCAGCACGTCGAACTCGAATGCCTCCAGCCCGTGTTCGGCGAACGCGGCCCGCCTGGCCCGTTCCACCTGCCAGGCCAGCCGGGTCACCCGGCTGAGCACCGCCATCGGCGCGGTGTCCAGGTCCGGGCGCTCCCGATTCCAGCATGCGATGAGGCGATCCACCTCGTCACGGTCACCCCGCATGTCCGGACACTCCAGAATTTCACGATCTCTACGGCTGATTTGGTTTGACATCAAGACAGTGTGCCAGGGATGCTGGGCGCGGGCGAACTAGCTTGATGTCAAGTAAAAGGAGTCCTGACGATGTGGGACCCGCACCAGTACGAGATATACGCGGACCACCGCAATCGGCCGTTCCACGAACTGGTCGCCCGGATCGCGGCGCCGGACCCGACCCGGGTGGTCGACCTGGGTTGCGGGACCGGTGCGCTCACCGCGACCCTGTCCGACCGCTGGCCGCACGCCACCGTGACGGGGGTGGACTCCTCGGCCGAGATGCTCGCCCACGCCGCTGGCCGGGCCCGACCGCCCCGCCTCACCTTCACCGCCGACGATGTGCGGACCTGGCACACCGACCGACCGGTGGACGTGATCGTGTCCAACGCGGTGTTCCAGTGGGTACCCGGACACCCCGACCTGCTGCCGGGCCTGGTGGACGCGCTCGTGGCCGGCGGGTGGCTCGCGTTCGCCGTGCCGGGCAACGTCGACTCACCCAGCCACACGCTGCTGGCCGACCTGTGCCGCTCGGCCCGCTGGCGCTCCAGGCTGGCCAGCGTGGCCGACGCCGCCGGCCAGGTGGGCGGGCAGGGGAACGATCCCCGGGTGCTGTCGCCAGCGGGCTACCTGGACCGGTTGGCCCAGCTTGGCTGCACGGTTGACGGCTGGGAGACGACCTATCAACAGGTGCTCACCGGCCCCGACCCGGTACTGGAGTGGATGCGCGGCACCGCCCTGCGTCCGGTGCTGGCCGCGCTCGGACCGGCCGACGCCGAGGAGTTCACCGCGCGGTACGGCGAGTTGCTGCGGGACGCCTACCCGCCCCGCGACTACGGCACGGTGCTTCCGTACCGCCGGGTGTTCGTGGTGGCGCGGCGATGAGCGGGATCCGAGGTGCGGTCGGCGGCATCCACCACGTCCAGCTCGCCTGCGCGCCCGGCGGCGAGGACGCCGCCCGGAAGTTCTACGGCGTGCTGCTCGGGCTGACCGAGGTGGCCAAACCACCCGGCCTGGCCGGTCGGGGTGGGGTCTGGTTCCGCGGCAACCCGCCCGGTCCGGTGGAGATCCACATCGGGGTCGAACCGGACTTCCGACCGGCCCGCAAGGCGCACCCGGGCCTGCTCGTCACCGACCTGGACGCGCTGGCCGCCCGGCTCGCCCATGCCGGCCATCACCCCGACTGGGACGGCGAGCTGCCCGGGTTCCGCCGCTGCTACGTGCACGACTCGCACGGCAACCGGCTGGAGCTGCTGGAGCCGGCCGGTTAGGAACTGTCTGGAAATAAGTTGCTTGGGTGGTCGGGTAGGGCGGGCTCGCTCAGGCGCTGGCCTTGGTGGTACGGCCGGACGAACCGCGCCGGGTGCGCTTGGCCGGGCCGCGGGCGCGGCGGTCGGCCAGCAACTCCGACGCCCGTTCGATGGTCACCGTCTCGGTGTCGTCGCCCTTGCGCAGGCTGGCGTTGGTCTCTCCGTCGGTGACGTACGGCCCGAAGCGGCCCTCCCGCAGTACCACCGGCTTGCCGGTTGTGGGGTCGTCGCCCAACTCACGCAGCGGTGCTGCCTGCGCTGCCCGCCGGCCGCGCGTCTTGGGCTGGGCCAGCAATGCCAGTGCGTCGTCCAGGCTGACCGTGAAGAGCTGTTCCTCGGCGTCCAGTGACCGAGAGTCACTGCCCTTCTTCACATACGGACCATATCGGCCATTCTGTGCGGTCACCTCCTCGCCGTCCGGCGCGGTCCCCAACGAACGGGGCAGAGTGAGCAACTTCAGCGCGTCGGACAGGGTGACGGTGTCCAGCGACATGGCCTTGAACAGGCTCGCGGTGCGGTCGCCTGACGACACGTACGGGCCGTACCGGCCGGTCTTGGCGAGCACCTCCTGCCCGGTGTCCTGGTCGACCCCCAGGGTGCGCTCACCCGACGGCGCCGCGAACAGCTCCTCCACCTTCGCACCGGTCAGCTCGTCGGGGGCCAGGTCCTCGGGGATGTTGGCCCGCTCACCGTCGCCGTTCTCAGCCTCCCGGGTGCGTTGCAGGTACGGCCCGTATCGCCCCACCCGGACCACCACGCCATCGGTCAGCGGGATCGAGTTCACCCCGCGCGCGTCGATCTCGCCGAGCCGCTCGGCCACCAGCTTCTTCAGGCCGCCGGCCCGGGCGATACCCCCCTCCTTGCCGGTCCCGCTGGCCGCGTCACTGCCGAAGTAGAACCGGGTCAGCCAGTTCACCGACTGCTCGTCGCCGCCGGCGATGTTGTCCAGGTCCTCCTCCACCGACGCGGTGAACCCGTAGTCGACCAGTCGGGTGAAGTACCGCTCCAGCAACCCGACCACGGCGAACGCCACCCACGACGGCACCAGCGCCGTGCCCTTCTTCCACACGTACCCGCGGTCCTGGATGGTCTGCATGATCGACGCGTAGGTGGACGGCCGGCCGATGCCCAGCTCCTCCATCGCCTTGATCAGGCTGGCCTCGGTGTACCGGGCCGGCGGGGTGGTGCTGTGGCCGGCCGGCCGCAGCTCGCGGGTGTCCAGTTCCTGGCCGGTGCGCAGCGATGGCAGGCGCTTCTCCGCGTCGTCCCGCTCGGCGGTCTCGTCGTCGGCGCCCTCCACGTAGGCCCGCAGGAACCCGGGGAAGGTGATCGTCTTGCCGGTGGTGGCGAACTCGGCGCGCTCGCCGTCCGAACTGCCCCCGGCCAGCCGCACCGACACGCTGGTGCCCACCGCGTCGGACATCTGCGAGGCGATCGTGCGCTGCCAGATCAGCTCGTAGAGCCGGAACTCCTCCCGGGACAGTTCACCGGACACCTCGCCGGGAGTGCGGAACGCGTCACCGGACGGGCGGATCGCCTCGTGCGCCTCCTGGGCGTTCTTGACCTTACGGGCGTAACGCCGCGGCTCGTCCGGCACGAACTTGTCACCGTAGAGCTGGCGCGCCTGCGACCGTGCCGCGGCCAGCGCGGTCTCGGACAGGTTCGTGGAGTCGGTCCGCATGTAGGTGATGTAGCCGTTCTCGTACAACCGCTGCGCCACCCGCATGGTCTGCTGGCTGGACAGCCGCAGCTTGCGGCCGGCCTCCTGTTGCAGGGTGCTGGTGATGAACGGCGGGTACGGGCGCCGCCGGTACGGCTTCTCCTCGACCCGCACCACCTCGAAGTTGGCGCCGTCCAGCCGGTCAGCCAGCCCGCGGGCCGCCGCCTCGTCCAGGTGCACCACGCCCGGGGCGATCCTCGCCGGGTCCGTCGCGCCCTGGGCGCTCTCGGTCAACTGACCGGTCAGCGGGTCGAAGTCACGACCCGTTGCCACTCGCTTACCGTCGATCGCGACCAGGGTCGCGCCGAACGGCTGAACCGAGCCGTTGCCGGTGGTGTCGGGCCGGGGTGCGAACGTGCCCTCGATGTCCCAGTAGTTGGCGGTACGGAACCGCATCCGGGACCGCTCCCGCTCGACCACCAGGCGGGTCGCCACGGACTGCACCCGGCCCGCCGACAGCTTCGGCATGACCTTCTTCCACAGCACCGGGCTGACCTCGTAGCCGTACAGGCGGTCCAGGATCCGCCGGGTCTCCTGTGCGTCCACCAGGGCCAGGTCCAGCTCGCGGGGCGCGTCCACGGCCGAGCGGATCGCCTGCGGGGTGATCTCGTGGAACACCATCCGGCGCACCGGGATACTCGGCTTGAGGGTCTCCACCAGGTGCCAGGCGATCGCCTCGCCCTCCCGGTCCTCGTCGGTGGCCAGGTACAGCTCGCTGGCGTCCTTGAGCAGTTTCCTGAGCTTGGACACCTGCTCGCGCCGGTCCGAGGAGACCACGTACAGCGGCACGAACCCGTTGTCCACGTCGACGCCGAGCCGGGACCACGACTCCTTCTTGAACTTGGCCGGCACGTCCGCCGCGCTGCGCGGCAGGTCCCGGATGTGCCCGATGCTCGACTCGACGACGTAACCGGGCCCGAGGTACCCGGCGATCGTCTTCGCCTTGGCGGGGGACTCGACGATGACCAGCCGCCCACCCGTGCCGGTCGACTTCGACCGCCGTCGGGCAGGTGTCGCCGAACCTCCGGTGCCGTTGGTCGTGGTCACTGTTCTCCTGCTCACTCCTGCCGCCCGCGTTCGTCGCGCAACGGCCCGCAAGTGGATGTCACCTGCCTGCACTCTGTCAAACCCGACACGCGGCCTGGTTCTCAGGTCACCCCACACAGTGAGTGACGTTCAGCGGCCGTGTGTCGTTCGCCGAACACGAAATGTAGCTGGCCGCTCGCGCCCACGCTCGCACCGGTGGGTGCGGTCCCGCCAGTTGGCACGACTCGGGCCCGCACCCACGCCTACGGCGGGATGCGGGCCCGTGAGCCTGTGCTTCGCTGGCGACACCGGCGCCGGACGGCTCAGGCGTCGACCTTCGCCGGGGCGTCGTCAGCCGCCCCGACCACGACCGAACGGCGCTTGGAGATGACCACCGCAGCGGCGATGACCAGCACGGCGACGATGGCGATGACCACCCGCAGGCCGGTGTTGCTGTGCGCACCGACCGACAGCTTCACCACTCCGGGCGCGATCAGCACCGCGACCAGGTTCATCACCTTGATCAGCGGGTTGAGGGCCGGACCGGCGGTGTCCTTGAACGGATCGCCCACGGTGTCCCCGATGATCGTCGCCTCGTGCGAGGGGCTGCCCTTGCCGCCGTGCAGGCCGTCCTCGACCATCTTCTTGGCGTTGTCCCAGGCACCGCCGGAGTTTGCCAGGAACACCGCCATCAGCACGCCGGCGCCGATCGCACCGGCCAGGTAGGCCGCCAGCGGCCCGTAGCCAAGTGCGAAGCCCACCGCGATCGGGGCCAGCACGGCCAGCAGGCCAGGCGTGGCCAGTTCACGCAGCGAGTCCTTGGTGCAGATGTCCACAACCCGCCCGTACTCGGGCTTCTCAGTGCCGTTCATGATGCCCGGCCGGGTCCGGAACTGCTCACGCACCTCGAACACCACCCGACCGGCGGCACGGGACACCGCGCTGATCGCCAGACCGGAGAAGAAGAACACCACCGAGGCGCCGATGATCAGGCCGACCAGGTTGTCCGGCCGGTAGACCAGGAACTTCGACAGGTCCGACGCGCCGGCTTGTTGCACGGCCTGGGTGAAGGAGCCGAACAGCGCGGTCGCGGCCAACACCGCGGTGGCGATGGCGATGCCCTTGGTGATTGCCTTGGTGGTGTTGCCAACCGCGTCGAGGTCGGTGAGTACCTGGGCGCCGCGCTCGTCGATGTCACCGGACATCTCGGCGATGCCCTGCGCGTTGTCGCTGACCGGTCCGAACGTGTCCATCGACACGATCACTCCGGCCGTGGTGAGCAGTCCGCACCCGGCCAGAGCCACCGCGTACAGGGACACCACGACCGACCCGCTGCCGAGCAGGAACGCGCCGAACACCGCGGCGGCGATCACCAGCGCCGAGTACACCGCCGACTCCAGGCCGACCGACACGCCAGCCAGGATCACCGTGGCCGGGCCGGTCAGCGAGCTGCGACCGATGTCGCGGACCGGCCGGCGGCTGGTCTCGGTGAAGTACCCGGTGAGCAGTTGGATGCAACTGGCCAGCGCGATGCCGATCAGCACCGCGACGAAGCCGATCACGGCCGGGCTGCCCTTGGCGCCTCCCACGTGGCCGGCCAGACTGTCGAACGATCCCGGCAGGTAGGCGAACGCCAGCACCAGCACCAGCACCAGCGAGCACCCGGCGGACAGGAAGAATCCCCGGTTGATCGCGGTGAGGCCGGACCGGTCGTTAGCGCGGACGCCGCTGGAGAGCACCCCGACCACCGAGCTGATCACGCCGACGCCGGCGACGATGAGCGGGAAGACCAAGCCCTTCGCGCCGAACGCGAGCTGGCCGAGGATGAGCGCGGCAACCAGGGTCACCGCGTAGGACTCGAACAGGTCGGCAGCCATGCCGGCGCAGTCGCCCACGTTGTCGCCGACGTTGTCGGCGATGGTCGCGGCGTTGCGCGGGTCGTCCTCGGGGATGGACTGCTCGACCTTGCCAACCAGGTCGGCACCCACGTCGGCGGCCTTGGTGAAGATCCCGCCGCCGACCCGCATGAACATGGCCAGCAGCGCGCCGCCGAAGCCGAAGCCCTCCAGCACGGTGGGCGCGTTCTGGTTGAAGATCAGCAGGACCAGGGAGGCACCCAGCAGGCCCAGCCCGATCGTGATCATGCCGCACACGCCGCCGGCCCGAAACGCGATCCGGAAACCGTGCTTGGGCCCACTCTCCCTGGCCGCCGCGGCGACCCGGACGTTCGCGCGGGTGGCCAGCGTCATCCCGATGAAGCCCACTGACGCGGAGAACACCGCTCCGATGAGGAAGAACACCGCCCGGCCAACCCGGACCGAGGTGCCGCCGTCGTTGATCGGCAGGAAGAACATCACCACGAACACGATCACCGCGAAGACCGCCAGCGTGCGGAACTGGCGGTTCAGGTAGGCGCGTGCGCCCTCCTGGACCGCCCGGGCGATCTCCTGCATCTTCTGGGTACCCTGACCGGCCGCCATGACCTCCCTGATGAGGAAGTAGGCGAAGACCAGAGCCCCGATCGCGAGCAGGAAGACCACCGTGACGAAGACGTAGTCACCACCGGCGATCTTCGGGGCCTCCGCTAGGGAAAGCCGGGACATGCGTCCTCCTGTACGACGGCGTTGGCGGGCAGCCACAGCGGCACCGGTTCGGTGAGCGCTGCTGCACGCATTCGTGTGTGCGACGGGATCGCCGATGGCGTCCACGCAGAACGGGCGGAGTGTACGGGAATACGAATGGCACGCCCAAGGCAGGGCCACCGTGCCACCGCCACGCACGTCATCGCACGCCGCTGCCTGGTCCAGAGATGAACTCTACCGCGAACAACCTCGGACCGGGTACATCCGGACATGCTTCACGGGAGTTCGGTGCGTCTCACCGACGTCACATCTGCCCGGACTCCAGCGTCGTGACCCTCAGCCGTCAGTCGGCCACCGCATGCGTACCCGGGTACCGGTGTCGCCGCGTTCCACCCGCAGGTCGTCGACGACCCCGGCCAGGACGGCCAGGCCGAGCCGTTCGGACGCCGCCCATCGTTCCTCGGCCTGGCCGGTGCCGCCAGCGCCGCCGGTGCGGTTGGTGCCGTACGCCCATGCCGACCCGGCCGTGGATGGCAGCGCGGAGCTCGGATCCGACCCGCCAGCCGGCAGGGGCGGGACGGTGGCCCGGGTGCCGGCTCGGCCCTGGCCGCCGGCCACGCTGGCGACCAGGCCGGTGGGTCCACCGTCGGCGTCTCCGGACACGACGTCGGCCGCCGCGTCGGTGGAAGTGCCGAGCGGGGCGCTGGCCACGCTGTCAGCCACCACGACGGTGAAGCCGTCTCCGTCGGTCAGTTCGACGGTCACCGCGTCGTCCATTTCGTGCCGCTGGTGCAGCCGCACCGCCCGGGCACATGCCTCACCCACGGCCAGCCGCACGTCGTCGAGCAGGTCGTCGGGCACGCCGCCCCGACGCGCCATCGCCGAGGCCACCAGTCGGGCGGTCCGCACGTGCGCAGGTCTGGGGGCGAGCCGGAGGGTCACGGTGGCCACGGGTCAGTTCGCCCCAGAATCCGCGGTGGCCTCGCCGACCGACCGGTACACCGAGAAGACGTCGTCCAGGCCGGTGATCCGCAGCAGCTTGAGTACCCGCTCCTGGGGGCAGACCAGGTCCAGGCGCCCGCCCAGTTCCCGGGCCCGGTTCAACGCACCGACCAGCACTCCCAGACCGGTCGAGTCGATGAACTCGACCGTGGTCAGGTTCACCACCAGCCGGCGATGGCCGCCGTCGAGCAGGTCGGTGATGCGGTCACGCAGGGTGGGCGCCGTGTAGACGTCCACCTCACCGGCCACCTCGAGCACGGTGTACCCGAGTTCGTCGCGGCTGTTCAGTGTGATGTCCACGGCGCGCACCTCCGTGATAGGGCCTACCTGTCAAACTGTCCGGGACGTCCGACGAACATCGTTTTCATCAACCTCGCCGTCCGGTCGATGGTGTCGGGCACCGGCGTAGGGCACCGACAGGGGTCGACTGACGTCGCCGCCCCTGATCTAACCAAAGTTCGGCGTGCGGGAGTGATTCGGTGGTGCGGACCGGCGCGGTCGACCGCGGTCAGGTGCTGCTCGACCGCGTCCTCGCCAGCGCACACCGGACAGAGCGCCAGACAGAGCGCTCGCCGGTCACACACGTCCGGCGGGTGTCCGCGCGGGCCGGTTCGCACGCGCCGTGGCCGTCATGGGTCCCTTCACCGCTGGTCGAGCGGCTGGGCGCCCAGGGTATCGGACACCTGTGGGAACACCAGGCGCACGCCGCGTCGCTGGCGTGGGCCGGTACGTCCCTGGTGGTGGCGACCGGCACGGCGTCGGGCAAATCCCTCTCCTACCAGGTCCCGGTGCTGTCCACCCTGCTCCTCAACGAGCGTGCCACGGCGCTGTACCTGGCTCCGACCAAGGCACTGGCCAACGACCAGTTGCGGTCGGTGACCCGGCTGGACCTGGCCGGGATCCGGGCGGCCGGCTACGACGGTGACACGCCGGTGGAGGAACGTCGGTGGGTGCGCGCACACGGCCGGCTGGTCTTCACCAATCCGGACATGCTGCACCGCGGGATACTGCCGGCACACGCCCAGTGGCGGTCGTTCCTGCGCCGGCTCCGGTTCGTCGTCGTGGACGAGTGCCACATCTACCGCGGTGTGTTCGGCTCTCACGTCTCCCACGTACTCCGGCGTCTGCGCCGAATCTGTGCCGGATATGGCGTCTCACCGGTATTTGTCCTTGCGTCGGCCACGGTGGCCCGGCCGGCCGAACTCGGCACCCAGCTCACCGGCCTGGACATGGTGGCGGTGACCGAGGACGGCTCACCGCGCGGCGGCAGCACGTTCGCGCTGTGGGAGCCGCCGCTCACCGACACGGCGGGCGAAAACGGTGCCCCGGTGCGGCGGTCCGCGACCGCCGAGGCGGCCCAGCTGCTGGCCGAGCTGGTCGGCCAGGGTGCCCGCACCCTGGCCTTCGTGCGGTCGCGGGCCGCCGCCGAGGTCGCGGTGCTCAGCGCGCGCCGGATGCTCCAGGACGCTGCGCCGGAACTGGCCGACCGGATCGCCGCCTACCGGGGCGGGTACCTGCCGGAGGAGCGGCGCGCTCTGGAGCGGTCGCTGCTCGACGGAACGCTGGTCGGCGCCGCGGCGACCAACGCCCTGGAACTCGGCGTGGACATCGCCGGGCTCGACGCCGTGGTACTCGCCGGCTTTCCAGGCACCCTCGCCTCGCTGTGGCAGCAGGCCGGCCGGGCCGGGCGGGCCGGCCAGGGTGCGCTGGTGGTCTTCGTGGCGCGCGACGACCCGCTCGACACCTACCTGGTGCACCACCCGGAGGCCGTGTTCGGCCGGCCGGTCGAGGCCACCGTGCTGGATCCGGACAACCCACACGTGCTCGGCCCGCAGTTGTGCTGCGCCGCCGCGGAGTCGCCCCTGCGCGCGGACGAACTTCACCTCTTCGGCGAGAACACCGCGGCGGCGCTGGGCGAACTGGAACGGGACCGGTCGCTGCGCCGCCGACCCGCCGGGTGGTACTGGACGGCTTCCCGCCCACCCGCCGTGGACATCCGCGGCTCCGGTGACGAACCGGTGACCGTGGTCGAGGCGGCCACCGGCCGGGTGCTCGGCACCGTCGACGGGGACACCGCACCCGCCACGGTGCACTCCGGGGCGGTGTACCTGCACCAGAGCCGGAGCTACCTGGTCGACGAACTCGACCTTGACGGCGGGGTGGCGCTGGTCCACGCCGAGGAACCCGACTGGACCACCTGGTCCCGGCAGGTCACCGACATCCGGATCCACCAGACGCTGCGCACCCGCGACCTCGGCGAGGTGACCATCCAGTTCGGCTCGGTCCAGGTGAGCAACCAGGTCGTGTCGTATCTGCGCCGGCGGGTCGCCAACGGCTCGGTGCTCGACGAGGTGCCGCTGGACCTGCCGAGCCGCACGCTGCTGACCCGTGCCGTCTGGTACACGGTGGACGAATCGGCGTTGGCGCGCGTCTGCCTGTCCCCGACCGAGGTGCCCGGCGCGGCACACGCCGCCGAACACGCCGCCATCGGCCTGTTGCCGCTGCTGGCGACCTGCGACCGCTGGGACATCGGCGGGGTGTCCACCGCGACGCACCAGGACACCGGCAGGTGCACGGTCTTCGTCTACGACGGCCAACCCGGTGGCGCCGGGTTCGCCGCCCGGGGATACGACGCCGCGGACCGCTGGCTGCGCGCCACCCGTGGCGCGATCGCCTGTTGCGAGTGCGACGCCGGGTGCCCGTCCTGCGTGCAGTCGCCCAAATGCGGCAACGGCAACGAACCCCTGGACAAGGCCGGCGCGGTGCGTCTTCTCGACGCGGTGCTCGCCGCGTACGTTCGGCCCTGACCACCCCGCCCATACCATGATCGGGAGATTCCTGGCGTGTCGCGGCGGGTATGACGAGGCCGGGTTATGACTGCGGGGGTTGAGAGAGGAGCTACCACCATGGTCGTTCTCGGACTGCTCCTGCTGGCCGCGGCCACGGTACTGGCGGTCGCCGTGATCACCAGCAACACCGGGGTGGTCAGCGCGGACCTGTGGGGTCTGACCGTCACCAACATGTCGCTGGGTGCCATCTTCGCCGTCGGCATGATCGCGGCCGTGGTCGGCCTGCTCGGCCTGATGATCCTGTTGGGCGGGGCCCGTCGGAGCCGCCGGCGTCGGCGGGACAGGCGCGCGTTGGCCCGGGACCACCGCAGACTCGCCGCCCAGGCCGAAACGGCCCGGCCGGAGCCCGGCGCCGACGTCGGTGGCGCCCTCCCGGATCGGAACCCCGCCGGAAACCCCGGCAAGAACGGCGGCGTGGCACCCGGAGCCCCCAGGGCCACCCGGCTCCCCATCGGGCGGTTCAGGGGGCGGCATCGCCGCCCGGTGGACACCGAACCAACCTGACACGACAGTTCCTACGGTCCGGTTGGCGGCCCGGCCCACCGGTCGCCCGCCGACGCTGCGGGACGTGCTCCCCGGCGCGTTCGCCGACGGGCCGGCCCGGGCCCGGACGCGGGCCTGGTGGTCACCGAGCAGTCCGAGCCGGAGCACGACCTCGACACCGACCTGCGCGACCGGTCCGGTGACCCGGCAGGACCGCAACGCGGCCCCGTTGCGCCCGGCCACGTCGGCCGCCGCCCGGCAGGCCGCGGCGTCGCCCTCAGATGCCCGGGACGCCGCCGCGAGCGCGGCCAGGTCGGCGGCCGAATCGGCTCGGTGCCGCGCGATCACGGCCGCCCCGCGGGCCACCCCGGCGGCCGACGCGAGCAGCACCAGCCCGGTGAGCGCGACCACCCACACGGTCGCGCTGCCGCGGTCACCGGCCGGCCGTACCGGGCGGTTCGTGATCCTTTTCATGGCGCCGTCCCCGGTTCAGGCACGCCGACCGCTCGCGCTCGTATCGTCACCGGCGGCAGGAACCGCCCGAGCGGCCGGACCGAGGCCGTCACCGACACCCGGACCCGGTCCCCGGCGAACGACACCGACACCCGCGCCGAACGCGGCGCGGCCTGGGCCGCGATCGACCGGGACGCGGACACGCTGTCCCCCCGGGCCGCCGCACGCGCGCCCTCCCTGGCCGCGTCCACGCACCGCAACTGGGCGGTGGCCACCGCGACCGCGGCGACCGCCACACAGACCACCACGACCAGGGCGGGCAGCACCACGGCGGCCTCGGCGGTGACCATGCCGCGGTCACCGCGCACGCGCCGGCACCACCGGCCAGGTACTCGGACGGCCACCGCGGGCTCACAGGTGGACGTCGAGCGCGGAGGTCACGATCCGGCTCAACGCGTGCAGTACCGCACCACTGGTGACGACCTTGTACAGGACAGCGGCGAAGGCACACGCGGCAAGGGTTCCCACCGCGTACTCCGCGGTGGTCATGCCCGCGTCGCCGCGGGGCATCCGGCGCAGGTGGATTTGGACGAACCCGCCGAGCCGGCGCCAGATCCAGTGGGACATGCTGACGGACTTTCGCATGACGTCCTCCTTGACATCGAGCCGCGACGTTCGCGGCAGGGGAACTCCTCGTGCCCACTGGTCCGGCCAACCTGGGGGCCGGCAGATGGGCGGCACTGTTCTCAGGGACCGGACGCACCGGCGACCGCGGTACCGAGGATCTGGTGGGCGATCCCCAACACCACCGGAACGACTCCCAGGCAGACGAACGCGGGCAGGAAACACAACCCGAGCGGGGCCATGGCCCAGACTCCGGCCCGTCGGGCCGCGGTCTCGGACCGCACCACACCATCCGCTCGGTGTTCGGCGGCGATCCGGTCGAACGCCAGCGCCAGGGCGCTGCCGCTCTCACCCGAACGGACGGCGGCCCTGGCCACCGGGCCGAGCACCGGATCCGCGCGCGCCTCGTTCCAGGCGACCGCCGGGCCGGCCCCCAGCCGGTGTAGTTCGGCGACCGTGTGCAAATCCGCGGAAAGCGCACCAGGCAGCGCGCCGGCTACCAGATCCAGCGCGGACTCCAACGGCAGGCCGGTGGACAGGCCCACCGCGAGCAGATCGAGAACGGCGGGCAGCTCGGCTCTTCGCTCCTGGCGGGCCCGCCGAAGCTCAGCCGGTTCGAGCCGGCCGCACAGTCGGACCGTGGTCCACCCGGCCAGCAGGCCGGCGAGCGGGCCGATCGGCATGCCGACAAGCAGGGCCACCGCCGCGGTGACCGGGACAGCGAGCAGGATCGATGTCCCCGGGTGGCGACGGGACGACAGGACGGCTCGCGGCACGCCCAGCCGGTTCCGGCCACCGCCGAGACGGTGTAGCGGAACACCTGCCGGCAGGGCCGGGGCGGCCAGCAGCGCCATCCCGGCAAGGACCAGGCCCACCGCCCGCGGGGTGACCATCACCGGTCCCCCACCCGAAGCAGGCGCGCCGTCCACAACGCGCCCAGCGCGTCCAGCCCCACCCCGGTCAGCAGGGCGAGCCGGCCTGGCCCGGTACCGACCAGCACCATGACCGGATTCGCGCCCATGGCGGTGCCCAGCAGCAACCCGAATCCGGGGAGCAGGGCCAGCATCGCGCCGGTAGCCCGTGGCCCGGCCAGTTGCGCCTCGACCTGTCGTGCCTGTCGCCGCCGGGACCGAAGGTCACACTCGACCCGGTCCAGCACCGTGCCCAGCGAGGCGCCGCTGCGTTCGCTCACCCCCCAACCCGCGGCCACCCGCCGTAGGGACGTTCCCAGTTCCGGCTGGCACTCCCCAGCCGCGGCGCGCACGGCCGCGGCCACATCCCCACCGAGCGACGCGGTGGCCGCCGCGGTGCTCAGGGCGCGCGCCGCGCCCGGGTCCGGGTCAGCGGCCGACCGTGGCCCCTCGGTCGAGGCCGCGACCCCCGCGGCCGACCGCAGGGCCGCCTCCGGGGTGCCACCGGCCCGCAACTCACCGGTCAACGCGGTCACCGCCTCCAGCATCGCGTCGACCTGGCGCCGCGTCCGGCGGGTGCGGGCCCGATCGCGCAGCAACCAGGCGGACGCCGCGGCGGCGACACCGACGGCCATGCCGATGGCCGGACCGGCGGCCAGCATGGCGGGCAGCGTCGCGGCGGCCCCGACCGGCACCGGTCTCGCCCGGTAGCCGGCGGCACCGAGGATGGTCCGGACCTTCGGGGCCCCGGACGGACGGTTCCGTGGTGAGACCCGCGACGGTGGGACACCCAGTCGGGCACGTGGCGAGTCGCGTGGTGGGCCGAAGTAGTCGGACAGTGTGCGCATCCGGCTGGTCCCCGGACCCGCGGCCGGGGCGGCCAGCACGGCGGCACCACACAACCCCAGTCCGAGAGCGGTCATGGCGAGCCGTCCCGGACCAAAGGCAGCAGGGGCACCAGAGACGTGGCGGGCACACCGGGCACCAATGGATGCGGGTCACCGCCGGGACCGGCGGGCGGCATGCCAGATCTGGCCGTCCCGTCACGGCAGGGCACTCGAACGCCCCGGGCCGCCAGCAGTTCGACCAGCGCCGGATCCGGGGGACCAGCGCCCCACCGCCACGCCGGCACCGGTACCACCAACCCGTCGATCCGGCGGAGCAACGCGATCTCACTCAGGACCCGGTTCCCGCCAGGCCCGCGCCGCAGGTGCAGCACGACGCTGACCGCGGCGGCGAGCTGGCTGTGCAGGGCCGGCCGGTCCAGCCCCCCGAGGGCGCCGAGGGCTTCCAACCGGGCGGGCAGCTCGGCCGGGCTGTTCGCGTGCACCGTGCCCGCACCGCCTTCGTGGCCGGTGTTCAGAGCGTTCAGTAGCTCAACGACTTCCGAACCGCGGACCTCGCCGACGATCAACCGGTCCGGCCGCATCCGCAGCGCCTGGCGGACAAGGTCTCGCAACGTGACCTCGCCGGCCCCCTCCACGTTTGGCGGCCGGGCGGCCAGCCGCACGACGTGCTCGTGGTCCGGGCGCAGTTCGCCGGCGTCCTCGACCAGGACCATCCGCTCGGCCGGATCGACCCGGCCGAGCAGGGTCGAAAGCAGCGTCGTTTTTCCGGAACCCGTGCCGCCGGCGATCAGGAACGCCAGACGGGCCCGCACGATGCCGTCCACCAACCGGGCCGAGTCCCTGGTCAGGGTGCCCAGTTCGACCAGCCGCGTCAACGTGAACGGCCGGTGTCGGGACAGCCGCAACGACAGGCAGGTGCCGCTCGGGGCCACCGGCGGCAGCACGGCGTGCAGGCGGGTGCCGTCGGGCAGCGTCGCGTCCACCCACGGCCGGGCGTCATCCAGCCGGCGGCCGGCCGTGGCGGCCAGCCGCTGCGCCAGCCGCCGGACCGACGCCTCGTCGGGGAACCGGACGCCGGCCCGGCGCAATCCACTCGCACCGTCGATCCACACCTCGGCCGGCCCGTTCACCAGGATGTCGGTGGTGTCCGGATCGGCCAACAGCGGATCCAGCGGCCCGGCACCGCAGATCTCGGCCTGCGCGACCCGCAGCAGGGCGAGCAGTTCGGCGTCTCCGAGCAGCCCGGCGGTCTCCTCCCGCAGCAGCGACGCCACTGCCGCCGGAGTGGCGGCGGTGCCGCTGGCGGCGAGCCGGCGCCGCACCCGTTCCACCAGGTCGGTCGGCGCGCCGTACCTGCCGGGTCGCGCCGCCGACAGGGCGGATCGCGCGGTCCGATTCGCTCGCCAAGGCTCGCTCATGCCCGTCCTCGCTTCGCTCCGGGCGGGCATGTGGCACCAGCGCACTGTGCTGTCCGATTCGCTCGCCAAGGCTCGCTCATGCCGCGGCCTCCGCTCGGCCGGGCGCCACCACACCGAGCAACTGTCCGCACAGCGCCGCCAACGGACCGCGACCGCGTCGGGCCGGCGGGTCGCCGCGTTCCAGCGCTCCGGCCAGGCCCGGCTCGGTACGCAGTTCTCCAGCCAGCCGCAGGCACAGCGCACCCGCCACGTCGGCCGACGGGATGCCTCCGACGCCGGCTCGGCGGATCACCGCGCGCACGTCGCCGACAACGGGCGACACGGTGGCCGTGACCCGCGCCGCGGCGGCCACCGCGCGAAGTTCGGCGGGCACCACGAGCAGCACCGTGTCGGTCAGCCGTAGTGCCGCCGCCCGCGCCGGAGTGTCGTATCTGGGCAGGTCCAGCACGACCGGACCGCCCATCCTGCGTCCGGCGGTGACCACCGACCGCACCGCCTCCGCGGTCAGTTCAACCGGATTGTCCCGGCCGAAGGACAGCACCGACGTGCCGTGTGCCCGAGGCAGCGCCTCCCGCAGCGCCGACGCGGACACCCGTCCGGAGGTCGTCGCGAGGTCGTTCCAACGCGGTCCAGGGGCGTTCTCCGCGCCCATGGTCAGGTCGATCCCGCCGCCCGCCGGGTCCAGGTCGACCAGCAGCGGGCACCGGCCGGCCCGGGCCGCGGTCACCGCCAAGGCGGTGGCCAGGACGGTCGCGCCCGCCCCTCCCCGGCCGGCCAGCACTGCGACCACCCGGGCCGGCTCCGGATCCGGCTCGACCGAGTCGGCCAGCAGGTCGACCAGCGCCGGCTCGCCGTCGGGCAGGGCGAGGACCCGGTCGGCCCCGCAGCCGATCGCGGCCGGCCACAGCGCGGGTGGCGGGCTGTCCCGGCAGACCACCGCGACACCCCGGCGGGGCGGCAGGGCGGCCTGGGCGCACCGGGAGACGACGTCGGCGCCGACCAGCACCAGCGGTGCGTCCTGCCAACCGCGCCGGGCCGAGGCGGGATCGGCGGCGATGTCGACCCGGGTACCGGCGGCTGCGGCCAGGCGCATGACCTCGTCGTGTATCCCGGTGTCACCGGTGACGAGCAGGGGGCGGTGTGCAGTGGTCATGGCGGACCTCCCACGGACGGACGATCCGGCACTACTGGTGCCGGACAGGGTGGCTGACTGAGGTCCACCAAACCCGACCGCCGGCCCGACGTCAGCAGCCCGAACACGATCTGTGGACAGCCGGAACGGACTGTGGATAACTCTGATCCACCCGTGGTGGAGTGCGGGCCGCCGGGCTGAGTCGCGGCGGTGAACCATCGGGTACGACGGGTCGTTGTGGTCACCGGATCGACGCCCGCGCGGATGAGGAGCGGAGCGGACCGAACGTGCCGGAACCACCGAGAACCAGGACCATCGGCAAGAGGAACGGCCCCCGCCTGGGGGGCGGCGGGGGCCGTTGGAGCCCGGCTCCGGGGGGTTGAGCCGGACACTGTGCACGGGAAGGAAGTCCCCGTACATCACCAGCATACGGACCTTGTCCGCTGCTAGGCGAAACGGACCGCGAAAATTACGCAGTTCGGCTGAGGGCAGGTCGGGGTCCGCCGGTCGAGCGACGCGACCTATCCTGCCGGGTGTGGGGACGATTGCCGCGTTCTTCGACCTGGACCGGACCATCCTCGCCAAGTCGAGCACATTGGCATTCGGCCGGCCGTTCCGCGCCAACGGCCTGATCAATCGGCGCACCGCGCTCAAGGCCGGCTACGCCCAGTTGCTCTACCTGGCGGTGGGTGCCGACGAGGGTCAGTTGTCCCGGCTACGCGACCAGGCGGCGGCGCTGTGTGCGGGATGGGACGTCGAACAGGTGCGCGGCATCGTCCGCGAGGCGCTGCACGAGATCGTCGATCCGCTGGTGTACGCCGAGGCGGCCGCTCTGATCGGCCGGCACCGGGCCGCCGGCCACCACGTGGTCATCGTGTCCAGCAGCGGCCAAGACGTGGTCGATCCGATCGGCGAGATGCTCGGGGCCGACCGCGTGATCGCGACCCGCATGGTCGTCGCGGACGGCCAGTACACCGGCGAGGTGGCGTTCTACGCCTATGGCCAGAACAAGGCCCGCGCGGTGCGTGAGATGGCGGCGGCACAGGGTTACCACCTGCCAGGGTGCTACGCCTACAGCGACTCGGCCACCGACCTGCCGCTGCTGGAGGTGGTCGGACATCCCACCGCGGTGAACCCCGACCGCGCTCTGCGCAGACTGGCGGCCAGCCGCGGGTGGCCGGTAATGACCTTCGACCGCACCACCCCGAACCGGACCGGTGCCACCGGACGCACCGGTACCGCGGGCGCGACAGCCCGCGCACCGCTGGCTGCCCGGGCGGCCCAAACCGCGGTTACGGC
>DASULA010000152.1:0-6524 GCA_036278435.1 Mycobacteriales bacterium
CAGGCGTACGCGCTGAACCGGCTGGGCATCATCCACCGGGCCCAGCGGCGGTTCACCGAGGCCATCGAACACCTGGAACGGAGCCTGGCCGCCTGCCGCCAGATCGGCGACCGCTGGCGGGAGTGTGTGATCCTGACCAACCTCGGCAACGTCTACCTGGACCTCGACCAGCATCAGGAGGCCATCGACCACTTCTGGCGCAGCCTGGCGATCAGCCGGGAGCTGGGCAAGCCGGAGTTCGAGGCGATCGCGTTGGACTGCCTGGGTGCCGCGCACCAGGTCCTGGGCCAACCGGCGCGGGGCGGCCGACCTGCTGGAACGCAGCCTCACCCTCTCCCGGCGGATCGGCGACCGCCAGGGCGAGGCCGAGACACTCGCGCACCTGGCCGAGGTGATGCTCGACCAGGACCGGCACGAGGAGGCCCGGGCCCGCTTCGAGCAGAGCCTGGCGATCTGCCAGGAGGTGGGAGACCGGTTCGTGGAGGCCAAGGCCCGGTGCGGGCTGGGTCTGATCACCGCCACGGCCAATCCGGTGTCCGCCCGGCTGCACTGGGCCACCGCGCTGGACCTGTTCACCAGCCTCGGTACTCCCGAAGCCACCGAGGTGCGGGCGCTACTGGCAGACCACCCGGTACCGGCCGCACCCGTTCGGGTCTGATCAGCTACACCGCGGCGGCGTCGGTGGCGCGGACCAGGGCGGCCAGCCGCCCGGTCACCTCACCGGAGCGTTCCAGGGTGAGCATGTGCCCGGCGCCGGGCAGCAGCACCAGGTCGGCGGCGGGCACCCGATCGGCGATGCGTCTGGAGTGGCTGGGCGGGCACAGCCGGTCGGCCTCGCCGCACAGCACGGCCACCGGCATGCCGGCGCAGGCCGCCAGCGCGGCGTGCCGCTCGTGGTCGTCGAAGGTGGGCCGGAAGGCCAGCAGGGTGGCCGGCCAGTGCGACGCGATGATCTCGGCGGTCAGTGCCACCGGAACCGGTCCGGCACCCGGGCCGAACAGCGACCGGCCCAGCCACCGCCGGGCCACCCCGGCCAGCGCCCGGCCCGGCGGCCGGTTGCCGCCGGCCGCGATCCGCGCGGTGAGCCACCGGGGCGGGTCCACCCCGCCGACCCCGTTGCGGCTCAGGTGGCCGCCAGAGGTGCTGACGAACGCCACCCCTGCGACCCGGTCGGTGAACAGCGACCGGTGCCGTTCGGCCAGCGCCATGATCGTCATGCCGCCCATGGAGTGCCCGGCCAGCACCACCCGGCCGGCCGTGGCGTGCCGGGTCAGCACCTCGGCCAGGTCATCGCCGAGCTGGCCGATCGTCGCGGTGCCCGGCGGGGCCGGGTCCGACCGGCCGTGGCCCCGGTGGTCGTAGGCCAGGATCCGGACCGGCCGGCCAGCCGCCCGGAGCAACCCGGCGATCTGGGCCCGCCAGGTGCGCCGGTCCAGCGCCCAGCCGTGCGTCAGCACGACGGTGACCGGGGCGTCCGGGTCGCCGTGCTCCTCCAGGTACAGGGTGGTGCCGTCACCGGCCACCACCGGCAGTTCACGCACGTGACCTCCTGACCCGTCCTGTCAACGCACCCCGTACAAAGCGGTCACCACAGAACATCCCCCGCCAAGCCTGTCCGAGAAGACGTGGCCTCTGGGACTGGAGCCCCGGAGCCGGCCGGGCCACCCGGTCAGTCAGCCGATCAGGCCGGCGCGCCGCCACAGGAGCATGCCCGGCCCGCCGAGCAGGCCCACCTCGTCGAAGAACGCGACCAGCCGGCGTGCCGCCCAACGCAGCGTAGCGCGGTACTCGGGGTTGGACCGGGCCGCTGCCCAGGCCGCGGCCCGGTCCAGGCCGACGGCCGGATAGACGTCCGGGTGCACCAGCCGGCTACCGATGATGTACGCCGAGCGGGCCACGAACAGCCGGGTCAGCTCCCGCTTGACCGGGGTGATCCGGGCCATCTGGCGGACCAGTTCGTCCCGGGCGTACCGGACGTGCCGGGACTCCTCCACCACGTGGATCCGGGTCACCGTGCGGACCAGCGGCTGGATCGTGGTGTCGACCATCGCCTCCCGCTGGAGCGCGTCGAGGATCTCCTCGGCGATCAGGATGGCGGCGAACATGGACGCGCCGCTGGCCGCGGTCTTCACCAGCCGGCCCAGTTCGTGCTCGTAGCGGCCCGGCCCGTAGCAGGGGCAGCCCAGCCTCTCGATCATCCGGCCGAACATCACCGAGTGCCGGCACTCGTCGGCGATCTCGGTGAGCGCGTACTGCACGTGCCGGGTCGTGGGTTCCAGGTCGTAGGCGTGCCGCAGCAGCATCTGCATGAGCACCAGCTCGAACCAGATTCCCACGCTGGCGATGCTGGCCACCTCGTGCCGGGACAGCTCCACCCGCTGCCGGTGGCTCATCGCCTCCCACAGTCCGGTGCGGTAGAGGCTCAGCCGGTGCGGCGGGGCGAAGAACACCCCGTCGGCCAGCGGTTCGTCCCAGGCCACGTCCACGGTCGGGTCGTAGGAGTGCTCGGCCGAGGCCCGCAACAGCCTTTCGGCCAGCCGTTCACGATCGGCCAGTTCACCGGTTGAGGTCACCGGTGCCACCTCCCTCCCGGGCCGGAACCGGCGGGCCGGTACCGGCGGTGTCTCCAACGTTGTTGACGTCCCCGGCGCCGCGGTGCGGCCTGGCCATCCGGGCGGCCATCGGCACGCCGTCGTACCGGCCGCGCCGGATGTCGCGGGCCACCCTGGCATGGACCAGCGCGTCCACTCCGGCCGGCAGGTGCCGGGCCAGCCACAGCTCCACGCCGCCCAGCCGGGTCGCCGCGGTGTCCCGGGGTGGCCGGCGGGCGGCGGCCACCCGCAGCACCGTGGACACCACGTCGTCCACCCGCTCGGCCCGCACCTGACCTTCCAACGACAGCCCGGCGGCGACGCTGGCGTCGTGGATGGGCGTGCGCACGTACCCCGGGTAGACGGTGCTGACCGACAACCGGACGCCGTACTCCATCCGCAGCGCGTCGGCGTAGGCGGTCAGCCCACGCTTGGACACCGCGTAGGCGGCGGCGAACGGCAGCGTCGCGTAGGCCAGCTCCGAGGCGACGAACACCACCCGACCGCGGGCCGCCAGCAGCGCCGGCAGCGCCTCGGCGGTGACCCGCCAGGGCCCGAGCAGGTTGACCGCGAGGGTGCGGATGACCTCCGGTCCGGGTGGCGCGCCAGAGTCGGCCGGCTCGCCGATCCCGGCGTAGTGCACCAGCAGGTCCAGCCCGCCCAGCCGCCGCACCGCCCCGGTCACCGCGTCGGACACGGCACCCGGGTCGGCGACGTCGCAGGCCAGCACGGTCCGGTCGCTGTCGCCGGGCCGGACGTCCAACCCGACCACCCGCGCGCCCAGCCCGCGCAGCAGTTGGCAGGTCCGGGAGCCGAACGCGCCGGCCGCGCCGGTGACCAGGGTGCGCCGGCCGGACAGGTCTGGGGTCATCCGCGGGCTCCTCGGGTCCGGATTTGATGTTACCGCTGGTAACGGTTACTACTGGTAACATGAAACACCCCGGTGGGTCTGTCAACCCGCCCGCCGACACCGGAGCAGGCGCGCGTCCGGCGGCACCACCCGACGTATCGCCGGACGCCCGCCGCCGGCGCTGGCACGGCCACCGGCAGGCCCGTCGCGCCCAGCTCGTGGAGGCGGCCATCCGGGTGATCCGCCGGGACGGTCCGAACGCCGGCATGGACGGCATCGCGGCCGAGGCCGGGGTCAGCAAGCCGGTGCTGTACCGGCACTTCACCGACCAGGCCGAGCTCTACCTCGCGGTCGGCCAGCGGGTCGCCGGCACCCTGCTGCGGGCATTGCGGACGGAACTGGAGCACCAGCGCGCGCCCCGTGCCCACGTGGCCGCGGTGATCGGCACCTACCTGGGTGCGATCGAGGCCGAACCGGAGCTGTACCGGTTCGTCACCCGCCGCACCTTCGCCAACCGTCCGGTGGAGCGGGACCTGGTCGCCGACTACACCACCCTGATCGCGGCCGGGGTGTCCCGGGTGCTGGGCGACCGACTGCGTGCCGGCGGTCACGACCCGGAGCCGGCCGGCCCGTGGGGGCACGGCGTGGTGGGGCTGGTGCAGGCCGCAGGGGACTGGTGGCTGGACCACCGGACCATTTCACGGGCCGAGCTCACCGAGCAGCTCACCGACCTGGTCTGGACCGGCCTGGCCGGCGGCCTGGCCGGAGCGCCGCCCGGATAGCCGATCGGACAAAGCGGCCGGCTGGCGCAGCCAGGTGGCCTTCCAGCGACACCTCGGTCACATTAGACAATCGATTGTTGACCCCCATCCGGGGGCATCCCTACCTTGGCGCCGAACCTGTTCATCTGCCATGAAAACGGCGACGGGCGGCTGGCGCGGCGTGAATCAGTCCCGCGGTCCGCCCACGAGCCCGGCGTGCCCCTGAACCGGCGCGCCAGCCAACCGTCCATCCGCCCGTCGGCCCCCATCGGCCCAGCCCACACATCCGCTCGTGCCGGCACGGTCCTGAACGCCGCAGTCGTCGCCCGACCACCACGCCGCTGGCGTGCCGGCCGCCGGCAACGGTGGTGATCGCTCCCGGATCGCTGAACGGGCCAGTTGATGCCTCGCAGGAGGTAACCGATGTATCGGCAGATTATCGACCCCGTCTCCAACTCACTCGGCCTGAGTGCCATCTTCGCCGCACTGCCGCTGGTCGTGCTGTTCGTCATGCTCGGCGTGCTGCGGATCAAGGCGTGGATCGCCTCGCTGGTAGCGCTGCTGATATCGCTGCTGGTGGCGATCATCGTCTACTCGATGCCGGTCGGACAGGCCGTGCTCTCCGGCACGCTGGGTGCGGCGTCTGGCTTCTTCCCGATCCTGTGGATCGTGATCAACGCGATCTGGATCTACAACATCACCGTCCAGACCGGACACTTCGACGTACTGCGCCGGTCGTTCAGCCAGGTGAGCAACGACCGGCGGTTGCAGGCCGTCATCATCGCCTTCTGTTTCGGCGCGCTGATGGAGGCGCTGGCCGGGTTCGGCACCCCGGTCGCCATCACCGCGGTGATGCTGATCGCGATCGGCTTCAGCCCGATGCGCTCGGCCGTTCTGGCGCTGGTGGCCAACACCGCCCCGGTGGCGTTCGGGGCGCTGGCCAGCCCGATCACCGGCCTGGCCACCTCGTCCGGCCTGGACTTCGACACCCTCGGGTCGATGGTGGGCCGGCAGACGCCGGTCCTGTCCGTCTTCGTGCCGCTGGTGCTGGTCGGCATCGTGGACGGCTGGCGCGGCGTGCGGCAGACCTGGATGCCCGCGATCGTGACCGGCGCCTCGTTCGGCCTGGCCCAGTACGTCACCTCGAACTACATCTCGGTGTCGCTGGCCGACGTGGTCGGCTCGCTGTTCTCCGCCCTGGTGCTGGTCGTGCTGCTGCGCGGATGGCAGCCCTCGGAGGTGCTGGCCACCGAGACCGGCGCGGCCGTGGTTGCCGGTGGCGCCACCGACACCCCCACCCCGGAGTTCTCCCGGCGGGTGGAGCACCCCGACTCGCGCGGCGAGGTGGTCAAGGCCTACGCCCCCTACGTGATCATCATCGCCATCTTCGTGGTCGCGCAGATCAGCGGGATCAAGGCGCAACTCGACAAGACGATCGTGACCTTCAACTGGCCCGGGATTCACATCCAGGCCCCGGACGGCACGGCCTCGACGATCCAGGCGTTCAAGTTCAACTGGCTGAACACCCCCGGTTCGCTGCTGCTGATCGCCGGCGTGGTCACCATGATCGCGCTGCGGGTCGGCATACCCGACGCGCTGCGCGCCTACGGCCGCACCCTCCAGCAACTCGTCTGGGCGATCATCACCGTGATGGCCGTGGTGGGCGTGGCGTTCGTGATGAACGCCAGCGCGCAGACCGTCACGCTGGGCAACTGGCTGGCCGGCGCCGGCGGCCTGTTCGCGATCATCTCGCCGATCATGGGGTGGCTGGGGGTCGCGGTGAGCGGTTCGGACACCGCGTCGAACGTGCTGTTCGGCGGCCTGCAGGTCGCCGCGGCGCACAAGGCCGGTCTGGACCAGGTGCTGATGGCCGGCGGCAACAGTTCCGGTGGCGTGCTCGGCAAGATGATCTCCCCGCAGAACCTGGCCATCGCGGCCAGCGCGGTCGGCCTGCCCGGGAAGGAAGGTGACATCTTCCGCCGGGTGTTCCTGTGGAGCCTGGTGTTCCTGGCCGGCATGTGCCTGCTGGTGCTGCTCCAGTCCACCGCCGTGCTGTCGTGGATGATTCCATGATGATTCCGTAGCCGATGGTGGTTCCGTTCCCCCTGCCGGGTCTGCCCGGCAGGGGGAACTGTCTATTTGGCGTCGGCGTACCGGGTCACCGCGACCGGGCGGATCGGAAACCGCACCGGGGTGTCGCCGAACACCAGGGTGCGGGCCCGCTCGGCGGCGTCGTACACGGCCGCGACGACCGCGTCGGCGAGCCGTTCGGGCGTGTGCACCACGACCTCGTCATGCTGGAAGAACACCAGCCGGGCGGCA
>DASULA010000153.1:0-10430 GCA_036278435.1 Mycobacteriales bacterium
CTGCTTGGAGGAACGCAGCCGGTCGGACAGCGTGATCACCTTGCCGAGCAGCTTCTGCTCGACGACGCGCAGCAGGTTGATCTTCTTGGACTCGTTGGTGTACCAGTCGTCGGCGGTCTGGTTCTGCTCGTTGCCCAGCGCCGGGCTGTTCTGCTCGCGGGTGGCGGTGTCCTGGATCGTCTTGGCGTTGCTGACCTCGGCCCCGATGACGGTGTTGGCGAACAGCGCCTGGTCGGCCGTGGAGGCGTCCACCGCGAACTGGTCGGTGGCCGACTGCTCACGCGCGACCACACCGACGAAGTCCTGGAACTCCCCGACCGCGAACGCCTTCTGGTCCAGGATCGCCAGCAGGTCGGCCCGCACCTGGGAGGCGAACTCCTTGATCTGGGACAGGTCGGCCAGCGTCCGTACCGCGTTCTCCAGGTCACGGTCGTTGGCCGTGATCGCGATGCTGGCGTCCAGCGAGAGCAGCGACTGGATGGCCGCGCTGTACTCGGCCAGGATCGAGGTGCGGGTCAGCCCGGCGTTGCCCACGGCTTGGCGGAGCGTGGTCAGCCCCGCCAGGTTGGCGTTCACCTGGGCGAACTCGTTGTGCAGATCCGGGCTGTAGGTGCTGTCGATCGAACCGGCCGCGGTGTCGAGTGCGGACACGGCCGTGTCGACGTTCTTGCGCGCGGTCTGGACCTCGTTGGCGCCCTTCTGCCGGCCGCTGGCGGAGAACCGGGAGGTGAGGTCGCGCTCGACCTGCAACTGCTGCACCAGGGTGGTGACCTGGCGCCCCAGGTCGGCCAGCTTGGCGACCCGGTCGAAGGTGCGGGCGTCGGTGCCGGCAGCGGCCACCCGGGCGCCGGCCAGCGCCACCGTGGCCAGGGTCGGGACCAGCACCACGGCGGTCAGCTTCGACCGCACCCGCCAGTTGCGTACCCGGGTGATCCGCCGCAGCGGTGCGGACCGGTCGCTCACCGGGAGCGGTGGCGGTGCCCCGCGCGCACCGGCGCGCGGATGGTCGTTGTGGTCTTGATAGGTGGTTCCCGTCGCCGCGCTCGGGAGCACCGGGGTGACCCCGGGTCCTGGGGAGCGACTCGGCACGGATTCTGTGCGCACCAGATCCAGCAACCTCTCGCCAGTCACGCGGATACCCAGGCGTCGCCTCGACGACGACCTGGGATCCCAACTGTGGCCTTGACGTCGGGCATTGGAGCACACTTGTCCACCTGCGGCCAGTCCTATGACAAGAGTGGCCGAAGCATCGGCGCGCGGCGGCGCTAGTGTGACGCCGGTCGGGGGAGTCGCGGATAACCCAGGGAGGTTAACGGTCTTGATCGTTCGTGCCGAACCGATCCCAACGGCTCCGGACGAGGCTCGCGCCCGGTTCCGGGCGGGCCTGCGGATTCCGACCAGCGGGTGGCTGCCCGGATACGTGCAGGCGAACCTGGTGGCGGTGCCTCGCGACCATGCCTATGACGTGTTGCTGTTCGCCCACCGCAATCCCAGGCCCTGTCCGCTGCTGGATGTCACCGACCCGGGCAGCCCGCACACGGTGCTGGCGCCGGGGGCGGACCTGCGGACCGACCTGCCGGCCTACCGGGTCTTCCGGGACGGTGAGTTGGCCGACGAGGTGAGCGACGTCACCGAGTACTGGCGCGACGACCTGGTCACGTTCCTGATCGGGTGCAGTTTCAGCTTCGACGGTCCGCTGGCCGAGGCCGGCATCACCCCGCGGCACGTCGAGCAGGGCTGCAACGTGCCGATGTACCTGACCGGCCGGCAGTGCCGTCCGGCCGGGCGGATGCGCGGCCCGCTGGTGGTGTCGATGCGGCCGGTGCCCGCCGCGCTGGTGTCGCGGGCCGTCGAGGTCACCGCGCGCTACCCGGACACGCACGGCGCGCCAGTCCATGTCGGCGACCCCGGTGCGCTGGGGATCGGCGACATTTCCCGGCCCGACTTCGGTGACCCGGTGCGTATCGCCGACGGCGAGTTGCCGGTTTTCTGGGCCTGCGGGGTAACGCCGCAGGCGGCGATTATGGCGTCGCGGCCACCATTCGCGATCTCGCACTCGCCAGGTCACATGTTCATCACGGATCGGCGGGACTCGGAGTACCAGCGGTGATTGGATCTCGTAACGAGCCGTTCGTCCATCCTGGACGGCGGGATAATCCCGGCGATCCGGGGCGGATCCAGACAGAACATGACAGTACCCAGAGGGTGCCGCGGCCCCGCTCCGGGTCGGCCGGTGAGCGTGCCCGGCGATTCTGGGGATCCCTTCCCCGCTCGGTGGAGGCTCGCGCTAGGGTGTCGGGCGCTTCGCAGCACATGCCACCAAACCCACTCGGATGGGAAACAAGCTGTCACGGGGTCGTTAGAGAGGTTGTGTGATGCGCAATCCATGGCGGTGTTTCGCCGTCGTAGCCTCCGCCGCGTTGGTCCTGGCTGGGTGTTCGGGAAACAGCACCCAGGCGGGTTCGTCGGTGAAGGAAGTGAGGATCGGGATCGTCGATCCCACCACGGGGTCGAACGCCTCGACCGGGCAGGACACCGAGAACGGTTCTCTGCTGGCGGCCGAGATCGTCAACGGCAAACACCCGGACATCGCGCTGCCGTTGGCCAAGGGGGCCGGCCTGCCGAACCTGGGTGGCGCCAAGCTCAAGATGATCACCGCCGACAGCAAGGGTGACCCGACCACCGGCGCCAGCGAGGCCCAGCGGCTGATCACCGACCAGAAGGTGGTGGCCGAACTCGGCTCCTACCAGTCCGCGGTGACCACCACAGCCAGTGCCGCCGCCGAACGGCTGAAGGTCCCGTTCGTCAACGGCGCGTCGTCGTCGGTCTCGCTGACCCAGCGTGGACTGAACTACTTCTTCCGTACCGGCCCGCACGACCTGACCTTCGGCGAGTCCTTCTTCTCGCTGCTCAAGGACAAGCCGAACGGCCGTACCGTCAAGAACATCGCGATCCTGCACACCAACGACGCGTTCGGCACCAACGGTGCCAAGGTGACCGAGCAGCTCGCACAGAACAACAACTTCACGGTAGTCAAGGACATCGGCTACCCCGTGGACGCGACGAACCTGGACTCCCAGGTCCAGCAGATCAAGGCCGCCAACCCCGACGCGCTGTTCGTACTGTCCTTCGTGGCGGACTCGATCGTGCTGTCCGGGACCTTCAAGAAGTTCAACTACCTGCCCCCGGCGGTGCTGGGTTACGGTGCCGGCTTCTCCGACCCGGCATTCGTCAAGGGTGCGGAGAACGCTGCCAACGCGGCCGGCTTCATCCGCCGGACCTCCTGGTCGCCGGACATCGCCGCGCAGAACCCGACGGCGGAGAAGATCGCCCAGATGTTCCAGAAGCAGTTCGGTGCTCCGATGACGGAGAACTCGGCCCGGTCGTTCACCGCGGCGTTGACGCTGGCGATGGCGATCAACAACGCCAAGTCCACAGACCCGAACAAGATCCGGGCGGCGTTGCAGAACATCAACGTTGCCGGGCGTGACACGATCATGCCGTGGGACGGGGTCAAGTTCGACGAGAACCACCAGAACAGTGGCGCGCGCGGCGTGCTCGAACAGTTCCTGGGCGGTGCCTGGCACGTCATCTACCCGAAGGACGTGGCCACCAAGCAGGTTGTCTGGCCGATCCAGGACGCTCGCAAGTAGACACCCCCGATGGGGCGAGAGCCACGATGAGCCAGCCGGAGCCGGTTGAACGAGTCCGGACCGGCGCTTCCTCGCCGCGGTCCGGCGGGATTGCACCACGATGCCATCCCGCCGGACCGGCCCGTACGCGGCCGTCCTCACTGGCCGGGTCGCCTGCCCCGGAACGGGGACCGGCCCGTACGCCGGCCCCCGAACACCGCCCCGAACACGTGAACCCGGACGCACAACGGCGAACCACTGCTCCGGTAAACCGCTTCCACCAGATCGGATCGCGTAGGGCATGATCGACCTCATCCAGTCCGGGCTGTCGGGACTGCTCCTGGGCGGCGTGTTCGCCCTGGCTGCGGTCGGCCTGACCCTGGTCTTCGGTGTCATGGACGTGGTGAACTTCGCGCACGGCGAGTTCGTCATGCTCGGGATGTACATCGGCTTCTTCAGTTGGTCGCTGTTCGGCTTGGACCCGCTGCTGTCGATCCCGATCGCGGCGGTGGTGCTGGCCGTGGTCGGCACCCTGGTGTACCAGGGGGTCATCCGGCCGGTGCTCGGCCGCAACCCGCTGGCACAGGTGATCGTCACGTTCGGACTCCTGGTGTTCCTGCGTGGCCTGGCCCAGTTCCTCTGGACCCCGAACGAGCGCAGCGTGCAGAACACGATCGCCCGCGGGCTGCGCTTCGAGGTGGGCGGGGTCGTGGTCGGCGGACCGCAGTTCGTGGCGGCGGTCGGGGCGCTGCTGTGCACGGCCGCGGTCGCGTGGTTCATCCACCGCACCGAGGTTGGCCGGGGACTACAGGCCGCCGGTGAGGATCCCGGCGGCGCGGCACTGATGGGCATCAACCCGGACCGGATGTACGCGCTGTCCTGGTTGCTGGCCGGCGGCACCACCGGCGTTGCCGGGGCACTGCTGATCAACCAGTTCTCGGTGTCGCCTGTGGCCGGTGCCACGTTCGGCCTGATCTCCTTCGTGGCGGTGGCACTGGGCGGATTCGGCAGCGTTGCCGGTGCCGCGCTGGCCGGGCTGATGATCGGCGTGGTCTACGGAGTGGTCGGCCTGTACGCCTCGGCGTACGCGACCGCCGCCGCGCTGGCGATCTACCTGGTGGTCGTGGTGGCCAGGCCGCAGGGTCTGCGGGGTACCCGCTGATGGCCACCCTGGAAGGACAGGCCCCCGCGTCGCTCGGCGCCGGCCCGGTGCCGGTCACCGGACCGCTGCGGTACCGGCGCTGGGTGTTTTTGATCGCACTGGCCGTGCTGCTGGTGGCCTACCCGCGGGTGTTCGTCTCCGGGTTCGCCCAGAACGTCGGGGTGAACGCGCTGACCTTCGCGGTCGCGGCGACCGGGTGGAACCTGCTCGGCGGGTTCACCGGCCAGATCTCCTTCGGCCACGCGATGTTCTTCGGCGCCGGCATGTACACCACCGCGGTGTTCGTCATGGCCGGGATGTCGCCGTGGATCTCGATGCTGCCGGCGGCGGCGGTCGCGGCCACTCTCGGCGTGCTGATCGGCCTGCCGTGCTTCCGGCTGCGCGGGCACTACTTCTCCATCGCGACCATCGCGGTCGGGGTGATCCTGCTGACCGTGGTCACCGACCGGACCTGGCTCGGCGGCCCGGAGGGCCTGACCCTGCCGATCAAGGACGAGACACTGTGGAACCTCCAGTTCTCGCTGCGGGACCTCACCGAGTACTACTACGTGATCCTGGCCATCTTCGCCGTGGTCACCGGGCTGTCGTTCCTGTTCGTGCGCGGTCGGGCCGGCCGATACGTCCGGGCGATCCGGGACGACGACCGGGCGGCGGCGGCGGTCGGGGTGCCGGTACGGCGGTACAAGTTGATCGCGGTCGCGCTGTCCGGCGGGATCACCGCGCTGGCCGGGTCGTTCCAGGTGATGCACGCGCTGTTCGTCGACCCGCCGTCGGCGCTGGACCTGTCGCTGTCCATCCAGATCGCGCTGATCGCCGTGTTCGGTGGCGCGGGTTCGCTGTGGGGACCGTTGCTGGGGGGGTGGTCGATCATTTTCGTCCAGTCGTATTCCAGCGTGCACTGGCAGACTCCCGGCCGGCCGGTCGACCTGTTGATCTATGGTGCGCTCATCACCATCGTCGCGGTGGTGGAGCCCAGTGGGCTGGCCGGGCTGTTCCGGCGCGGTTGGCGAAACGGTGAACGCTGGCTCGCCACCCGGCGGGGCGGCGGGGTGCATCGGGTGACCGTGACCGGCGACCGGCGATGACACTCGGGGCGGCGGTCCGGGACGGCGGCATGGGGGTGGGGCCGAACATGAACGTGCTGGAGGTCGAGGGCCTCACCCGCCGGTTCGGCGGGCTGGTCGCGGTGAACCAGGTCAGTTTCGCGGTCCAGCGGGGTGCCATTCTCGGTCTGATCGGACCGAACGGCGCGGGCAAGAGCACGCTGTTCTCGATGATCGCCGGGGAGCAGCGGCCAAGTGGCGGCCGGATCCGGTTCGACGGTCGGGACGTGACCGGGTGGACCGCGCACCGGGCGGCCGCGGCGGGGGTGGGCCGCACCTTCCAGTTGATGCGGGTCTTCGGGTCGATGACGGTCCTGGAGAACCTGGTCACCGCCGCGCACCTGCGGCACCGGAGTACCCGGGCGGCCCGGCGGGTGGCCGAGGCCGTCTGCGCCGAGCTGGACCTGGGCGGGATCGCCCACCACCAGGCCGGCAAGCTCACCGCCGCGTCGAAGAAGCGCCTGGAGATGGGCCGTGCCCTGGCCACCGAACCCACCCTGCTGCTGCTCGACGAGGTGCTCTCCGGTCTCACCCCGACCGAGTCTCGGGAGGCCACCCAGATCGTGCGGGCGATCAACGACCGCGGGATCACCATCGTCATGGTCGAGCACGTGATGGAGGTGGTGATGAGCCTGTGCCATCACCTGGTGGTACTCGACTTCGGCGAGAAGATCTTCGAGGGCACCCCCGAGGTCGCGGTGCGCGATCCGGCCGTGCTGGAGGCCTACCTCGGCACCTGACCGCCAGCCCGAGAGGCATCCCCACCGGCACCTGACGAGGGACCTGACCGATGCTCGAACTGACCGACGTGCGGCTTGACTACGCGGGCGCGATGGCGCTGGCCGGCGTGAGCCTGCGCCTCGACCCGGGTGAGTTGGTGAGCCTGGTCGGCTCCAACGGGGCCGGCAAGACCAGCCTGCTCGCGGCCATATCCGGACTGCACCGGCCGATCGGGGGCCGGGTGCTGTTCGCCGGCCAGGACATCACCAGGCGTCGGCCGCACGACGTGGCCCGGCTGGGGCTCACCCTGGTGCCGGAGGGCCGCCGGCTGTTCGCGCACCAGTCGGTGCGGTCGAACCTGATCCTCGGCGCCTACCGGCACCGCGACCCGCGCTACCGGGCCGAGACCATGGATCGGGTCTTCACCATGTTCCCGGTGCTGCGGGACCGGCTGGACCAGGCCGCCGGCACCCTGTCCGGTGGCGAGCAACAGATGCTCGCGCTGGGGCGGGCGCTGATGAGTCGGCCCAGGCTGCTCATGCTGGACGAACCCTCGCTGGGGGTGGCGCCGAAGCTGGCCGCGCAGATCTTCCAGGCGGTCGGGCAGATCCGGGACGAGGGCATGACGGTGCTGCTGGTCGAGCAGAACCTGCGCGCGGCGATGCGGTTGTCCGATCGGCTGTACGTGTTGCAGACCGGATCGGTCGTGCTGTCGGGAACGCCGGCCGAACTGGAGAGTTCCGACATGGTTCGGCGCGCCTACCTCGGTCTGTGAGGCTCGCGGTTATCCACAGTCGGCGGCACCGTCCACGGTACAAACTGGGACGGCGGGCAGCCGGCTGGTGAGCGGCGGACCGGCGGGCCGGACGGGGCCGGCGCACCGGCGGCGGACCTCTCCCGGGAGGCCGCGGTCGTGGCCTGACCGCCGCGGTTCGTCGGCGGCCAGCCGGATGGACGGGCAGCCGGTGACATGCGGACCGGCCTTCCGGCGGGGCCCGCGGGCAGGTCTACCCTCGGTGGGGTCCGGCTGCCGCCGGACGCCGGCCGTCCTCGGCCGGTGTGGTCATGACGGCGCCGGTCCGGCGTCGCCCGCCGGTCGGCGGCGCGCCCCCGGTACCACACACCGGGTGACCAGTGGATTTCCAGGCTGGCGTTCGCGGTTGAGACACTGGCACACCATCGACACCGGAGGATCAGCGACAAAGTGGCGCAGTACATCTACACCATGCGCAAAGTGCGTAAGGCATACGGCGAGAAGACGATCCTCGACGACGTCACGCTCGCCTTCCTGCCCGGCGCGAAGATCGGCGTCGTCGGGCCCAACGGCGCCGGCAAGTCCAGTGTGCTCAAGATCATGGCCGGACTGGATCAGCCGTCCAACGGCGACGCCCTGCTCAGCCCCGGATACTCAGTCGGCCTGCTCCAGCAGGAACCGCCGCTGTCCGAGGACAAGGACGTACGTGGCAACGTCGAGGAGGCCGTCACCGAGATCCGCGGGTGGCTGCGCAGGTTCGAGGAGGTCAGCGCGGCCATGGCCGAGCCCGACGCGGACTTCGACACGCTGCTCGGCGAGCAGGGCGACCTGATGGAACGGATCGAGCAGGCCGAGGGCTGGGAACTGGACAGCCGGATCGAACAGGCCATGGACGCGCTGCGCTGCCCGCCCGGTGACGCCGAGGTCAAGGTCCTGTCCGGTGGGGAGCGGCGCCGGGTCGCACTGTGTCGGCTGCTGCTGGAACAGCCGGACCTGTTGCTGCTCGACGAGCCCACCAACCACCTCGACGCCGAGAGTGTCCAGTGGCTCGAACAGCACCTGGCCAAGTACCCGGGCACAGTGCTGGCCGTCACCCACGACCGGTACTTCCTGGACAACGTGGCCGGCTGGATCCTGGAACTCGACCGGGGCCACGCCTACGGGTACGAGGGGAACTATTCCGCTTACTTGGAGAACAAAGCTGCACGGCTCGCAGTTCAGGGCAAGAAGGACATCAAACTTCAGAAACGCCTCAAGGACGAACTCGACTGGGTGCGCCAGAGTGCCCGCGGCCGGCAGACCAAGAGCAGGGCACGTCTCCAGCGCTACGAGGAGATGGCGACCGAAGCCGAGAAGACCCGCAAGCTCGACTTCGAGGAGATCCAGATCCCGCCCGGTCCACGCCTGGGTTCGGTCGTCGTCGAGGCCGACCGGCTGCGCAAGGGTTTCGGGGACCGGCTGCTCATCGACGACCTGTCCTTCTCCATGCCCCGGGGCGGCATCGTCGGCGTGATCGGGCCGAACGGGGTCGGCAAGACCACCCTGTTCAAGACCATCGTGGGACTGGAAGAGCCCGACGCCGGAATCCTGCGGGTGGGGGAGACGGTCCGGATCTCCTACGTCGACCAGAACCGCGCCAACCTCGACCCGGCCAGGACCGTCTGGCAGGTCGTCTCCGACGGTTTGGACCACATCCGGGTTGGCAACACAGAGGTGCCCTCGCGGGCCTACGTCAGCGCGTTCGGGTTCAAGGGGCCCGACCAGCAGAAGCCGGCCGGCGTGCTGTCCGGCGGGGAGCGGAACAGGCTCAACCTCGCGCTGACTCTCAAGCTCGGCGGGAACCTGCTGCTGCTCGACGAGCCGACCAACGACCTGGACGTGGAAACGCTCCAGTCCCTGGAGAACGCCCTGCTGGAGTTCCCCGGCAGCGCCGTGGTGGTCTCGCACGACAGGTGGTTCCTCGACCGCGTCGCCACCCACATCCTGGCCTGGGAGGGCGACGGCGAGGACCCGGCCCGCTGGTTCTGGTTCGAGGGCAACTTCGACTCCTATGAGAAGAACAAGGTTGAGCGCCTGGGCGCCGAGGCAGCCCGCCCGCACCGGGTTACCTACCGCAAGCTCACCCGCGACTGACGCGGTCGTATTTTTCTGGTTGGGTGGTGTATCGCCGTCTGGTGGGGCTGGTCCAGTGGAATTGTCCGTTGGTTTGGGTGAGTTGCCACGGGGTTTGGTGTTTGAGGCGGTGGTGGTGGCGGCAGAGTGCGCCGAGGTTGCCGGCCGCAGTGGGTCCTTTGGGCCAGGGGATTGTGTGGTCCAGGTCGGCGTGTTGTGCCGGGTGTTGGCAGCCGGGGAACCGGCAGGTGCGGTCCCGCGCGCGGACGAAGTCATCGAGTGCGGCCGGCGGCCGGTAGGTGTTGCGTGAGTGTTCGATCAGTGACCCGTCTACCGGGTCGGTGACCAACCGTTTCCACACCCCGGTGGGGTCCGCGGCGATCACCCGGGCGTAGACCGCAGGAATCGGACCGTAGCCGTGGAGTATTGCGGGGTTGTTGTTGGCGCCGGTGAGGGTGGAGGCGGCCACGGTGAGGTGTACCAACGGCCGCAGTCCACCGGGTTCGGTCACACCGGGGTCGCGGTGTCCCAGGAGCAGTCCGACGAACGTGTCGGCCCGCCGCGCGTCGGTACCCCGCTGGTCCCCGGGGACCCGACTGGCTCGGGCCAGGGCGTCAACCCGCTGGTAGACCGCGGTGGCCTGCCCGGCCGGGAGTAGCGCGACCAGTTCAGCCATCCCGTCGTCTACCGGGGTGAGGACCACCCTGCGATCCACACGGGCACGTTCGTGTCGGCGTCGCCCACCGTCGGGGTCGCATCGCAACACCGCCCGGCGCACCAGGTCACGCACCTGCGAGGCGTTACACCCCTCGACCCGTTCCACCACGTGGTCGGCGACCTGTGTGGCGGTGGTGTCGTCGAGCCGGTAGGTCGCATCGGTGATCACCTTGGCCCGGTACAGGTCCACCGTCCCGGTTCGCAGGGCGTGCAGCACGGCGGGGACTCGG
>DASULA010000154.1:0-2844 GCA_036278435.1 Mycobacteriales bacterium
CCTCGGCCCCATGCGGTAGGCGGGCAGTTGACCCGCCGCGATCCATCGCCGAACGGTTCGGGTGCTGACGCCGATCCTGTCTGCCGCCTCCGTGAGTGATTCGTAGTGGCGTCCGCGATCTGTCGTCGCACTGCGCATGGGACTTTCTCTCCTTCTGATGTTCATTGCTGTGGCGGTCGTCGTTACCCCCAGGACTCCTGACATAGATCGAGCGGCCAGCACTCTGGTTCGCTGAATTTCGTTGTCCGGTGGGCGGAATGCTCTCCGTATCCGTAGCAATGCAACCGGTCATGTGACATAATTACTGGAAAGGTATTGCTGGGCTACGGGGTGGGTGGGGACGATGACGGTGATGACCGCTCAGCCACCCTTGCCCCTGGCCCCGGCCGGTGCCATCGGCATCGGTGCCGCGGTGGCGTTGGTCGAGGACGATCAGGGTGGGCGGGTCTACATCCACGGTGTGCTGTCGATGATGTGGGCCGCCGGCGATGAGCTGACCCGGCGGCTGACGGCGGTCCAGCTGGTTGCGGTCAAGGCCGCGACGGCGGTGGCCGTGGCCGGCGCGTTCGGGGTCTCGGTGCAGACGTTGTGGCGGTGGTCGCAGGCGACGGCCAGCTCGGGTGCTGCCGGGCTGGGCCGGCAGCGTCCGGGCCCACGGGGGCCCTCGAAGATGACCGCGGACAAGATCGCCCAGATCCGTTCGGCCCGGGCGGGCGGGTCCTCGCTGCGGGCGGTCGCGGCCGCGGTGGGGGTGTCGGTGGCCAGTGTCCGCCGCGCCCTGACTGAGGAGCCGGCCGGGGAGCCGGGCAGCGACCAGGCCGGCGACGCAGGCCTTCTCGATCAGGACGAGGGCGCCGACAAAGCCATCGGCGTAACCGAGTTCGAGGACGAGGGAAACGGGGAGGGCGACCGGTTGCCGGTGTTGGCCGACCCGCCCGCACGCAGCGCGGAGCGGTGCCTGGCCCGGTGGGGGCTGCTCGGGGCGGCCGGTCCGGTGTTCACCCCCGCGGCGCGGGTGCCGCTGGCCGGGCTGCTGCTCGCCTTGCCCGCGCTGGAAGCGACCGGGCTGCTGGGCTGCGCGACGGCGGTCTACGGGGCGTTGCCGAACGGGTTCTACGGCCTGGACACCGTGCTGGTGGAGGCGGTGCTGCGCACCCTGGCCGGCCAGCCCCGCGCCGAGGGCGCCACCCGGATCGACCCGGTCGCCCTGGGCCGGGTCCTGGGGCTGGACCGGGCCCCGGAGGTCAAGACGATCCGCCGCAAACTCACCGCCCTGGCCAGCGCCGGCAAGGCCGAAGAGCTGATCGCGACGATGGCCGCCCACCACCTGCGGCAGGCACACGGCAGGGACCCGGAGCTGGCCGCGGTGCTGTACGTCGACGGGCACGTGCGGGCCTACCAGGGCCGGCGCAAGATCGCCAAGACCCACCTGTCCCGGTTGCGGTTCCCCGCCCCGGCCACGGTGGAGACCTGGGTCACCGACGCGGCCGGGGACCCCGTCATGGTGGTGATGGCCGAACCCGGTACCGCGCTGACCGGTGAACTACGCCGGCTGCTGCCCGACCTGCGCAAGGCCATCGGCGATGACCGGCGGGTACTGGTCGGGTTCGACCGCGGCGGCTGGTCACCGGCCCTGTTCGCGCACATGGCCACCGCCGGGTTCGACGTGCTCACCTGGCGCAAGGGCCACACCGAGGACCTGCCCGACGTCGCGTTCACCGAGCAGACCCAGGTCGATGAGCACGGCCGAACCGACACGTTCACCCTCGCCGACACCACCGTGCAGCTGCCGATCGACGACGCCGGGAACACCTTCACGATGCGGCAGGTCACCCGACGTGATGCCGCCGGCAAGCAGGTGCACATCCTGACCACCCGCACCGACCTGCCCGCCGCCGAGGTCATCCACCGGATGGGCTCGCGCTGGCGAGTGGAGAACTACTTCCGCTACGCGAGGATGCACTACGACCTGGACTCCCACGACTCCTACACCGCCGGCGCCGATGACCCCGACCGGCTGGTACCCAACCCGGCCAAGAAGCACGCCCACCGCCACGTGCTGGCCGCCCGGGCCCGGTACGACCGGGCCCGCGCCGCGACCGACGTATCTCTGCTGGCGCTACGGTCCCCCAAACCAGGGCAGGCCGCGGTGATCAGCAACACCGACCACGACCAGGCGACCGCCGACCTGCGCGCCGCCGAAGAACAGCTGGACGCCGCGCAAGCCGCGCACCGGGCAGTCCCGGCCCGGCTGCCGCTGGAGCAGGTCAACCCCGGCCAGCAGATCCTGGAAACGCAAACCAAGCTGATCACCCACGCCATCAAGATGGCCGCCTTCAACACCGCCACCGCCCTGGCCCGCGACCTGCGGATCCACACCAGCTACGCCCGCGCCGACGACGAAGCCCACACCCTCATCCGGCAGGCACTGACCCACACCGGCGACATCGACCCCACCGCCGATGGCGTCCTGACCATCCGGCTCGACCCCATGCCCACCAACCGGGCCACCGCCGCGGTCGCCGAACTCTGCCAGCACCTGACCGCCACCAGAACCCGCTATCCCGGCACCGACCTGCTCCTGCGCTACGAGATCAAGAACCGCCGCTGACCATCACACCGATTCCGGCACCATGTCCGGAGTCCTGGAGCCGAGCAACTGTGCACGACCCAGCCCGTTGACGGACGGGGTCGGCGTCGGGGACACACGACCCTCAGGTCGAGCGTTAGGGCGCCGTAGGTAGAGCGACCACGGGAGGGAACTCGAGCTCGTCAACTGTTGGGTATGGGCACGTCTGACGAGTGGCGGCTGCCAAGACATCGGTTTCTGCCCATGGGCGGCCA
>DASULA010000155.1:0-27412 GCA_036278435.1 Mycobacteriales bacterium
AACCAGAACCCCGCCATCCGATTCCACACCAACACCGGTATCGGTGTGGGGAATCGAACAGGTCAGGGCATCCATGCCACCAATTCTACGTCGACACCACTACTGTTTGATCACCTGTACGAGTGAATCCGACGATGAACCAGAATTCCGTGGACCCACGGATCCAACCTTACTATCGACCGGGGAAACCATTGTCAATCACCTGATACGGCGTACCGCCTGCTCTCCCGACATTCGACCAGCGATCCACCGACCATCAGCAATCAAGGTTCCGCATAATCCTCCGGATGTGGCACGGCACTGGTTCGGCGCCGCGATGGAGTGGGCCACCGAAGTCGACGACGTCGACATGGTCGCCACTGTGCTCAGTTTCCGCGGGCACATGGCGTGGCTCGCTGGGCAGGCCGGGCCGACGATCAGCCTGTCGCAGGCCGTGGGTCGGGATCGGCGCGTGTTCGCCGGTCAGTTGGCCTATGACGCCCAACAGGAAGCGCGGGGCCATGCGATGACCGGCGATCGACAGACGGCCGAGCGTCTGTGCGGGTACGCCGCCGAACTGGTGGACAGCGAGCCGGCTGGAGTGGAGCATGCGCCGCCCTGGCAGTACTACCGGTCGCCGTCGTTCTTCGCCCTGGAACGCGGACTGGTCTACCGCTACCTCGGCCGAGACGACGACAAGTGCAGCAAGCGGGCGATAGACCTGTTTCCGGTCCGGTCTGGACGGCCTACCGGATGGCATGCACCACCTCGCGATCGCTCACCTTCAGGTCGGCGACCGTGACGGGGCTGGCACCGTCCTCGCCGAACTCGAGGTTATTGCCGCGACCACGGGTGCCGCACCGCTGATCAGCAAATCCAGGAAACTACGCCGACATCTGCACCATGTCTGACGCCGGTCCAGCGAGGCCCCGGAGACATCGATCGCGGGTTCCCGGGGGCGGGTCGCGCACCCCCGGGAACCCGGGTCAGAAGGTCGGGCCGGTCAGAAGGTCAGGCCGGTGGACTCGATCAGGATGTGGGCTTGGGAGAGGATGTTCTCCCGGTTCTGCTCGAAGGTGGGATCGGTGAGCCCGGTGCTGTCACCGGAGGCGAAGTCGAGGACCGGCGTGTGGATGTGCCCGCCGACCACGCCGGTGCCGACGGTGTCGCGGAGAAGGCTGGCGCGGTAGGCGATCTCGTTGGACAGGTATCCGCCGCCGCCACCCTCCACCGCGGTGGAACCGGAGGTCGGACCGTTCGATCGGGTCACCGGCCACCAGCGGCCTGCCGGGATCTCCACCACGGTGGTGTGCACCCGCACATGGAAGGGTTGGTAGTTCGCCGCGCCGGCCATCGTGGTGACCGGCAGGGTGGTCGGCACGAATTCCGGACCCGCGCCCACCGAGGGCGGAACCACCGGGTGGTAGTAACTTCCCCCGCCCTGGAGGTTGTTGTTGTCCGGGGCGGTTGTCGACCGGCGACGGCCGTTGTAGACCTCCAAGTCGAACAGGCCGGGCCGGCCCTGGCTCATCGTCACGTACATGTCCGCCTTGTGCGCCGTGCCGGCGGTGAACACCGGCGTGTAGACGTCTTCGACCATCCCCTCGTTGAAGTCGGTGTAACGCACGGGGAAGACGACCGTCTGAGCCTGGTAGACGTGGCCGTCCGAGCCGGTCCACTCCCTGCCGTCCAGACTCAGCGCGACAGAACCCGAAGGATTGCCCTGGCGCTCGTCCGAATCAAGGCTGAACGGGTCGAATCCACTGAGGAACAGGGTGGTCCGGCCGGCGCCACCGGGAAACGCCGTCTGGGTCATGCCCCGCGACGCGCGCTCCAGGGATTCCTCCAGGGCGGCACGGTCGTTCCCGCTCAGGGTGAACCCAGGGGTCCACCGCCGCAGCGTCAGGGCCATCGACAGGCGGGCCCAGTACAACGGCCGGTCGTCGTCTCCGGGCAGGGTCCCGGCCACCGCCACGGTGCCCTGCGCCCGCCCAACCGCCAGGTTCCACAGGCTCTCACCCTGCTGGCTGACGATGCTCTGCGCCTGTGCGAGGCTGGTCGCACCGCAGATCGCGGTCTGGAAGGCGTCGGCAACCGGGTCGAGTCCGCCCGCGGTCAGGATCTGCGATCCCACCGAGCCGCTTTCGGCCAGGCGTGCCTCCTCGACGGTGGGCGTCGCCGACATGTTCTGGCAACTCGTCGCACTCGCCGAAACCGGACCAATGAGCATTCCCGATACCAGCAACGCCAGGGTGGTGCCAAATACGACACCTATCGCCGCGAGGCGTTGTCGGGCCGTTCTAGAGCGTGACAATTCAACTCTCCCCTACGAGAACAGCGTGGATTCTGTGCGATCTCACGGCCGGAGCGGTCGCCACACCCGGCCGGCGGTGGCCGGCGGTGTCGTCAGCGGTCGCGGTGCGTTGGGTCGCTCAACCCGGTCGGAGAATTCGCGGGTCAGGGCGAGCGAAGCGAAGCGTAGGGGGTCGCCGGGACAGATGTCCGGTGATTCGTCAAACAGTGTTCTCGCTGAATTCACTGAAACCGGTACCCGTGTTGGCCGCAGCCGGCACCGCCCGGCAGAGTGACCGTGAGTGCGGGAGTGACGCGGCCGGCCTGCCGGCGTCCCGGTGAACGGCGGGGAACCCCGGCGGAACCGTTGAGCCTAACGGCAGAGGGTGTCGCGGACCGCGGTGGCGATTTTCGCCGCGTCCCCGAGGGAAACGTTGAACGCGATGGCGGTGTTGACGATGACCTCCTGGGCGGGATCGTTGCCGGTGATGCCCGCGCAGAGGCTCACCCCCTCGTCGATCCGTGTGTTGACGTCTCCGGTGGCCAGGGCCGGGCTGATGGCGCGGAGCCGCTTGACGAACGCGGCGCGTTCGGCCGATGTCGGTGACGTGGCGGCGCTGGGCGCGATGTTGGTCGCCTGGACCGTGGGCGCCGGCGTGCCGGTCGCCGACGGGATGGGCGCGCCCACCGTGGGACCTGGAGCGACGGTGGCCACCGTCGGCGGTGCTGCTGCCCGGCCGCATGCCGCGAGGGTGAACACGGTCACAACAGCAGCAGTCGTCAGTAACAGGCGCACCCGTCGAGGCTACAACCCCATACGATTTCAACTAGGACAAATAACGCAAACAGTTCATGCGATTGCGAGGTCTCCGGGACTCGGAACGGCCCGGGTAAGGCCCGCGCCCCTGCGTCTCCGAGCACATCAACGACGTCCCGCGCGCCGAACTCGGCCGGCCCCGAACTCGACTGTTCCTCACCGTGATCCTGGTTGCTACTGGCCCGCTCGCCGCCGCGCCGCACGGTGATGTCAACCACCTCCGCTGCGTCGACCTGTTCGCCATCCCGCACCTCAACGGCGAACGCCTCCTCGGCCCCGCGTCCGTGGTCACCGAGGATGTCCAGCGCGCCGGTCACGCTCGATGGACGGCCCGGACCGTCAGGGCCGGTGCACGGTGGGGGCGGCGTCTGCGAACAGGTGGACCAGATCGGATCGGCCGGAGATGCCGAGCTTTGCGAACACGTGCGTCAGGTGGGTCTCCACGGTTCGGCGGGTGACGTAGAGCCGTTGGGCGATCTCACGGTTGCCGTGGCCGGCCGCGGCGAGGTCGGCCACCTGGCGCTCGGCGGGAGTGAGCGACTCGATGCCGGTGATCGCGCTCCGGCGCGGGCGCGCGCCGCACGCCAGCAGCTCGGAGCGGGCCCGGTCGGCCAGCCGGAGCATGCCACCGCGCTCGGCGAGGTCCAGCCCGCGCCGTAGCGGGTCGCCGGCGGCTGCCCGCCGGTTGATCCGACGCAGCGCGGAACCCAGGTCGACCAGTGCCCTGGTGTGCTCCAGCCGCGCCGGACTCGGGGCGAGTAAACCCACGGCTCGCTCCAGCAGCCCGACCGCGTCCGCGGGGACGGCGGTGTGGGCCAGCGCGCGCAGTGCGGCCCCGCGAGCTTCTGGCAGGCCGGTGCGTTCGGCCAGTTCGAGCTGCTCCAGCGCGAGAGTGCGCGCCGTAGCGGAGTCGCCGAGTGCGACCAGCGCCTCACAGTCGTCGACCCGCCAGCCGGCGATCCCCGGGTGCGCGACCCTGAGCCGGCGCCACCAGTCGGCCGCGCGGACCAGGTCGGCGTGGGCTTCGTCGTAGCGGCGCTGGGCCAGCCGCAGGTGCGCCCGCCGTTCGAGCAGCAACGTGCCCGAGACACACGCCGGCGGGGGGTCGCCCAGCCGATGGCCGGTGTCGAGCGCGTCCTCGGCGGCGTCCAGCTCGTTCATCTCGGTGAGCGCCTCGACCAGGGGGAACAGCGACCACACCAGGGCGGCCGGCGGGCTGTTGTCCCGCTTGAAGTCGAAGGACAGCCGCGCGTCGGCGCGGGCCTCGTGGATCCTGCCGAGGCGGATCAGCGCGATGGCCCGCATGAAGCTGCCGTGCGCCAGAGCGATCAGCCATCCCTGTGGGCGGGCCAGCTCGACCAGCGCGTCGCACAGCCGCCGGGCGGTGTCCAGCTCACCGTTGGCGATCAGCAGGAACTTCGCGAACGTGCTCACCAGCGACTCGGCGTTCCGTGGCGGGGTGACCGCGTCGAGGGCGGGTAGCAGCAGGCGGCTCGCCTCGACCGCGGGGCGGCATTCGTTGAGCAGCCCCCACGCGGCTACCACTCTCCACAGCACCTCGTCGTCGAGCAGGGCGTGTTTCCGGGCCAGGTCGAGGCCCTCCTCGACGGTGTCCGCGGTGAGGAGCATGCCGCAGGCCATCTCCAGTTCGAGCGACCCGAGTAGCCGCGCGCCCGCGTCGACCGGTTGGCCCAGCCCCAGTCGGCACAGCTCGATGGCGCGGTCGAAGTGCCCGGCCATCCCCAGCGCGCGGCTCCCGGACAGGGCGATCCGCACCCGCTGCTCCGGTGTGGCCGCCAGTTCGACCGCGTCGGCGAGCAGCCCGGCGGCGCCGGGGCGCACCTGCGCGGCCAGGCACAGGCCGAGCTCGCTGTGCAGGTCGGCGGTGAGCGCGCGGCTGCCGGGTGGTTCGAGCAGCGCGCGGCGCAGGAAGACCGCGGCGCTTTCGGGGGCACCCCGCCGACTGGCCCGCTCGGCCGCGGCACGCAGCGTCGAGACCGTCTCGGGCTCGCCGGCCGGCTGCGCGCGCAGCAGGTGTAGTCCGACCGCCTCGACGTCGGCCCGTTCGCCGGCCAGTATCGTGGCGGCGCGCCGGTGCAGCAGCGAGCGCTCACCGTCTGGAAGGCCGAGGTACAGCGCGTTCGCGACCAGCGGGTGGGTCAGCGCGAACCCGTCGTCGGCCCGTCCGAGCAGGCCGCTGGCCACCAGCCCGTCGGCCAGGCGGTGCGCGCCGACGACGTCGAGACCGGCCACCTGTGCGGCCTGGCGCAGCAGGGCTCCGCGGCCGAGAACCGCGAACGCGCAGGCCAGTTCGCGGGTGCCGGCGGGCCGCCGGGCGAGCTGGACCTCCACGCTGCGGCCCACCTGCTCGGGGCCGAACGTGGTGAGCCTCGCCGCGACCTCGGCGGACGGCTCGACCCCTTCGGCGATCACCTGGTCGACCAGGGCGCCGAGCAGGAACGGGTTGCCGGCGCTGGCGGCGTGGGAGGCGGCGACGAACTCCGGGTCGGCGCCGGGAAGCCGCGCCGTCACCAGCGTCTCCACCGCGTCGGGACCCAGCGGTCGCGGTCGCACCGGTGGCTCTGGTGCCGCGGCCAGCAGGTCGGCCAACGCCGCGGGCTCTGTCGCCGGCTCACCCGAGCGCACCGCGCAGAGCACACCCAGGCGCAGCTCGCCCAGGTGACGGCTCAACTGCGCCAGCCAGCGCAGCGAGGGCACGTCGGCCCAGTGCACGTCGTCGACCACCAGCAGCGTGGGCGCGCGCTCGGCGAGACCGTAGGCGAGCCAGCTCAGCCCGTACGACGCGGCGTGCACCGCGTCGCCGGTGGGCGCGGCGGCGAACGGCTCGGGGCCCAGGGCCCGCCGCGCGAGCGCCGCCGCGTCGACGCCGAGGTACTCCCACTCCGGACCCGCGGCGGTCGAGCCGAAGAGCTGGCGTACCACACCCCAGCCGGCCTGCTGTTCCAGCGGCCCGGCCCAGGCCCGCAGCACGCGCACGCCCGCGCCGTCCGCGGACTGCGCGGCGGCGCGCACCAGGCTCGTCTTGCCGACTCCCGCCGGCCCCTCGACGACGATCACCCGGCCGGCTCCGGCGCGGATCCGTGCGAGTTGCCGAGCGAGCGCGTCCAGTTCAACGCTGCGTTGCAACAGGCCCCCGCGCATCCTGTCAGTCTGGGCCGAGCGCGCCGACGGTGTCCACCACGCGTCGAAACCTCGTGGTGTCGACCACGACGCGCGACTCGCCGGCTTGGGTGACGGTCGTGGGTGACACGACCCATACCGGAGGCACTGGTGAGCATCGAAACCGACGCCGGCCAGACGTACGTGCTGGGCACCACCGCGCAGGAGTACGAGCGGGTGCGGCGGCAGGCGCAACTGTGGGAGCGGGCCACCGAGCGGGTGCTGGACCGCGTCGATCCGGCTGTGGGGTCCCGCTGCCTGGACGCCGGCTGCGGGCCCGGGGTGACCATGCGTCAGCTCGCCCAGCGGGTCGGTCCGCGGGGACGGGTGGTGGGCATCGACGTGGACGGGGTGCTGGGAGCGGCCGGCGTCGACCGGTTGCACGACGAGGGTCACCGGCAGTGTGAGTTCCACGCCCACGACCTGCGCAGCGACGCCGCGATTCCGGGGGCTCCCTACGACCTCGTCTACACGCGACTGGTGCTCTTCCATCTCCCTGAGCGCGTCGCCGTGCTGAGCAAACTCTGGGATGCCGTGGCCCCGGGAGGCCACCTGGTGGTGCAGGACTACGACCTCTCGGTGGTCGGGTCGGTGCCGCGCACGCCGATCGACGAGCGGCTGGTAGGACTGCTTATGGATGCCTTCACCGCGGCCGGCTGCGAGGTTCGCGCCGGCTCTTTGCTTCCTCGGCTGTTCGAGCAGGCGGGCGTCGGACTCCCCGACGCCACCGACGTCGCCGGCCGGCTGGACCGGCTCGCCGACGCCGCGTCGATGCTGGAGGCGACCATCCGCAGCGCCCTGCCGGCCGCGATCGGGTGCGGCCTGGTGACCGAGTCCGACGCGCACGCCCTGCTGGCCGGGCTGCACGAGGAGGTCTCCGCCGATCCGGACCGCCCGTTCCGGTGGCCGCTGCTCATCGGCGCCTGGAAGCGCAGGGGCTCATGAGTGGCCGGGACACTCCCCGGTGGCCCCATCTGCGCACCCACCGGGCGCGCCACCTGGCCGACACCCTCGACGTCGGCCGGGTCCGGTCGCACTTCGACTTCCCCGGCCTGGGCCGGACCGTCACCAACAACGCGGCGACCACCCAGCCGCCCCGTGAACTGCCCGCACTGCTTGCGGCGCTGACGAGGCGTTACGAGAACGTGCACCGCGGTCAGTCGGCCGCCTCCCAGCAGATGACCGAACTCTTCGAGATGTCCTACGACACCTTCGCGCAGTGGCTCAACGCGACGAGCCGGCGCACCATCGCGACCTACCGCAACACGACCGAGGCGATCAACGCGGTGATGTACTCGCTGCTCACCGACTTCCGTGATGGCGACAACGTGGTGACCACGATGCTGGAGCACAACTCCAACTTCGTACCGTGGTACGGCATGTCTCGCGAGATCCTGCCGCGCTTCGGGCGTCATGTCGAGTGCCGGATCGCCCGCTTCAACCATCTGACCGGCGAACTGGACATGGATCACCTCGCCGGGCTGGTGGACGCCAGGACCAAGCTCGTGTGCGTGACCGGTGCCTCCAACTTCCTGGGCACCAAGCCGCCGCTGCCCCTGGTCCGCGCGATCGCGAATGACAGCGGCTACCCGCGCGACGACGGCGGCTCGGGGTCGCTGATGCTCGTCGACGCCGCCCAACTGGTACCCAGCGGCCACGTCGACGTGCAGCGGCTCGACGTTGACTACCTGGCGTTCTCCTGCCACAAGGTGTTGGCGCCGTTCGGGGTCGGCGTCCTCTACGCCAAGGAGCGGCTGCTGGCGCGGGCCCGGCCGTTCCTGTACGGAGGCGACATGATCGCTGAGGGCAGGGTTGCGCCGGACCTGGTGGAGTACAACGACCTGCCCTGGAAGTACGCCGCCGGCACCCCCAACATCCTCGGTGTGATCGTCTCCGCCCAGGCACTGCGACTCATGCTCGACCTGGTCGGCGTGGACTCCTCGACGCGCTGGTTCACCTCGACGGCGTCGCTCCCGGTCCCGCTCGTCGCCGAGACGATGGACCGGGTGGGCCGGCACACCGCCGAGCTGACCGATCTGGCGCTGTGCGAAGCGACCACGGTCGACGGGCTGCGCCTTTACGGGCCGGCGGCTGGCTTACCGCGTTCGCCGCTGGTGGCGTTCAACGTGGCGGGTGTCTCCGCGACCTGGTCGACGGGCGAGGGGCCGAGGTTAGGCTGGTGGGCGTGGCTGCTGGGGATCGCCAGCCTGGTCAGCAGGTTCCCGCGCCACCCCGATCTACCGGCCAGGCCGGTGGCCCTCGGCGAAGACGCCACACCACCCAGGCCACCAGGCGTTGTGACGCAGCGCTCGGCCGGGGTGCACCGACGGCAGCCGGGATGGACGCCGTCGGTGCACCAGTGGTTCGGCTGGTTCGGCGTTGGGTCAGGGCAGGGTGAGGCCGAAGTCGCTGAATTCGCGCTGCGCCGGGTAGAAGAAGGTGGTCGTGCTGTTGCCGCCGGTCAGCGTGCCCAGTGCGATCGAGCCGTCGTACCCGGAGCCACCGCTGTCGCCCGGTGCCGAGTGGACGGTGGTGGAGAACATGTGGCGGATCACGCCGACGTCGAAGTTCACCGTCAGGTTGACCCCGGTGATGCGCCCGCTGGTGATGCCGGTCGTGGAGCCACTCTTGCGCAGCCGCTCACCCACGAATGGCGCGCCGACCGACGTGATCGTGGTTCCGTCGTTGATCCGGCTGGGACCGTTGCCGCTCGGGTTGGTGATCAGGCCCTCGTCCGCCCCTGGCGAGACGCTGGCCACGACGCGCCCGCCCATTGGCGCCCAGGTGCCACCGAAGTTGGTGCAGTGACCCGCGGTCAGGACCATCAGTTGGCCGGAGCGGCGGACGTTGAAGCCGACCGAGCAGCGCACCTGGCCGTTGTTGATCGCGTCGCCGCCCAGCACGAATTCCTTCGGGGTGTCCGTGGAGTGTTCGATCCGCACCTGCGACCCGAACCGTCGCGCCGCGGCCAGCAGCGTGCTCGCTCCTGCGGTCGGGGTGGCGTCGGAGATGGTCACCACCACCTGGTCGCTGGACGGGTCGATTCCCCAGGACGAGTACTTGATCCAGCCGAGCCGGTCCAGGGCGTTCTTGGTGGCGGTTAACGACGTCATGCTGTACCTGACCAGCCTCGGGGTGAGGCCGGCCGCGCGCACCTTCGCGGCATCGGACTGGTTGACGACGTTGACCACCGGGGTGAGATTCCGGTTCAGGAAGACGCCGCCGCTGTCCGCGCCCAGCCGGCTGGAAACCTGCTGGGCCTGGGCGGCTGCCTGGGTCAGTGTGGGTGCAGGGGGTGCGACGGCGGCGCTGGCCTGGGTCAGGCCGGTCAGTCCGGGCGTCGTCAGCAGGCCGGCTACCGCGATCGCGGCGACGGCGACTCTCCTGTGAGCCTTTCCGACGAACATGTGCACTCCTGTAGGGGTCGTGTCGGTCGGCGACATACCCAAAATGCCCCGATCTGCACAAAAAGGCAATAGAGCGCACTAGAGCCGTAGAAGCAACTACAAGTGTGATAAGTGGCCTTGAGGGCGGATGGCGCTGGTCACCGACAGGCGTGCGGTCCCAGCCGCGAATGCGCGGCGAAGATCGCGGAACACCGCCGCGGAGTTACGGCTGGGTGCGTTCGGAGGCCTGCCGCAGGCCGTCGGTCTCCATCCGGACGAAGCCGCGGATGCGCTGCCCGGACAGCGCGGTCACCAGCCCGGCCATCGGGCCGGTCATGTCCACGGCCATGTCGGCACGGGTGCCCGAGTCGGTCGGCCTGAGTTCGTGGTGGGCCACCACGCGCACGCCCGGTGCGCGGGTGCTCCAGGTGAACGACCGGCCGGGCTCGAACTCGGTCACCTCCCACACGGCGACCGGCATCCGCGGCTGGCGCACCTCGAACCGGGAGCCGACCCCGGTCGGACCGCTGCCCAGCGCTCGCACCGAACGCATCGACGCGGTCCAGTCCGGCCAGCGCTCCAAGTCGGTCAGCACCGCCCAGACCGACTCCACCGGCGCGGAGATGGTGATGCTCGTCGCGACATGCATGGAGCCTCCCGAACGCGCGGACCCCGCCAAGGGTAGGCAGGCGCGTCCGGTGACCCCCCCACCGCCGCCCCGCCCGGCGCGCCGGAGGCGGCGTTCGCCCTTGACGCCCGGGGAGCGGCACCCCTAGTGTCCGGCAAAGGTCAGCCCAATAGTCCAATCGGAGATGTCGGAGGCGCGGCGATGGTCGGTATCTTCCGGCGGGCACCGGTGGCCCGCCCGTCCCTGGCCCACCGCGGCTGATGGGCGACCTACGGCTGAGCATCGCGACCACCGACTACGACCACTTCCGGGACTTCCGGACCGGTGCCGTGCGCGCCGCGGGCATCGGGCCGGTCTGGTCCCTGCTCGGCCACCACGAGATCTTCGCCCGGTTCACCCTCAACCGCGAGTGGGACGTCGCCGAGCTGTCGATCGCGAAGTTCGCCGCCCAGGTCACCCGTGCCGACAGCGACATCATCGGCGTGCCCGTGGTCTGCTCGCGACTGTTCCGGTTCGGCTCCTTCTACGTCAACCGGCGCAGCGGGATCCGGTCCGTGGAAGACCTGCGCGGCCGGCGGATCGGTTCGCCCGAGTGGGCCCACTCGGCCGCGGTCTACATGCGCGGCTGGTTGCACAACGAGATGGGCGTGACGCTGGACCAGGTCGAGTGGTACCAGGCCGGAGCCAACGCCCCGGGGCGGGTGGAGAAGGTGGACCTGAACCTGCCCGACGGCGTGCGGCTCACCAGGGTGGCCGACCGGTCGCTGTCGGACCTGCTGGCCACCGGCGACATCGACTGCGCGATCATCGCGCGGCCCCCGACGTGCTTCCTGGACGGGCACCCCGACGTGGTGCGCCTGTTTCCCGACTTCCAGGAGATGGAGCGGGAGGACTACGCGCGCACCGGCGTCTGGCCGATCATGCACCTCATCGCGATGCGGCGCCGCGTGCTCGACGCGCATCCGTGGGTCGCGCGTAACCTGTTCAACGCGTTCGCCGAGTCCAAGCGGCGCAGCGTGCAGCGGCTGCTGGACCCGGCCGTGTCACGCTATCCGCTGCCCTGGCTGCCGACCTACGCACACCAGATGGCCGAGCTCTTCGGTGGCGACCCGTTCCCGTTCGGCATCGAGCCGAACCGCCCGACCCTGCAACGCCTGCTCGACTACGCCCACCAGCAGGGCATCGCCGCGCGACCCGCGACACCCGACGAGATCTTCCCGGCCGGGATCATGACCAGCATCGTGATCTGAGCGTATTGCCGTCTCCGAGGTGGACGTGGAACCATCGGAATCCTGATGAACGATGAACTGCCGGTTCGGCGGCGGGTCGACCGCGTGCACGGTGTGCTGCCGTTGGGTCCGGACGAACAGGTCGACGACAAGGCGCTGGTGATCCCGCCCACCGACCCGTCGCTGGTCGACCCGTTCATCGCGCTCAGCGAGGACTGGTTCAGCCGGCCCGGCTTCAACTGGCATCCGCACCGGGGAATCGAGACCGTCACGATCGTGCTGGACGGCGCCCTGGAACACGGCGACAACCGGGGCTGCGCCGGAGTGCTCGCCCCCGGCGACGTGCAGTGGATGACCGCCGGATCGGGCATCGTGCACCGCGAACTGGCCTTCCGCGACGAGCACGCGCACACCCTGCAACTGTGGGTCAACCTGCCGGCGGCACTGAAGATGACCGACGCCCGCTACCAGGACCTGGGCGCCGACCGGCTGGCCACCGTGACCGGACCCGGCACACTGGTCCGGGCCATCTCCGGCTCGGCCGGGGACCCGGCTGGGGACACGGCTGGGGACTCAGCCGGCGGCGCGGTCGGGCCGGCGGAGAACCACTGGCCGATCACCGGGTTGATGCTCACCCTGGAACCGACCAGTTCACTCACCCAGCCGCTACCCGGACCCGAGCGGGCGTTCCTGTACGTGCTGTCCGGGCGGGTGCGGGTCGGGCGGGACGGGACGGTGCTCGGCCGCAACCAGGTCGCCTGGTCCGATCCGGTGGGACCGGACCGCAGCGTGCTGGACCTGCACGCGCCGGACGGCGACGAGGTGGTGCGGGCGGTGCTGTTCGCCGGCCGCCCGATCGGCGAGCCGGTCGTGCTGGGCGGCTCGTTCGTGATGAACACCGCCGAGCAGATCGCCGAGGCCTACCGGGACTTCCACGCCGGCCGGTTCGGCCCGGTGCCCAACCTCGCCCGCCGCTGAGTGCCCGTTCGGCCCGCCGTTCGGGGGTCGCCCGGGCAGGTCAGCCCGCCGTGCTGGCCGGTGACCGGTCGTCGGCGGCGCGCCGCCTGGTGCTCCGGATACCGCGCCGCAGCAGGCCGAACCAGGTGGCAAGGGCGACGGAAAGCCGCACGCGGGCGACCACGAGAAGGGCGTCGTCCGGGCACAGCGATCGACCGAACAGGGCGTCCAGGTCGGCCTCACCGCACTGTGGACTGTCCTGGTACAGTGTGTGGTACGCACCGCGGATCGCGAAGGTGCGCGGATCGAACCGGTCGGCCTGGCCGAGCCACCGCGCGGCCGCGGCGGCGATGGCCGAGACCGGCGCCGGTGGCGGGGACCCGTTGGGCGCGGGCCAGGTGTTGGCCGGCCCGCAGGTGTTGCGCAGCCCCCGGTACACGGCCGGGTTGCCGGTCCGGGCCAGCAGGTAGATCGGTGCGGCGAAGCGGCGCAGGTACTCCCGGGTCACCGTGGCCACCAGTAGCCGGCCGACCAGTCCGGCCCGCTGTGCCGACGGCAGGACGGCGGCGGCATCCAGGTAGAGGCAGCGCGCGCCGGCGAGCCGCTCGCGGCGCTGGCTGACAAGGCCGACCACCTCGTGCCCGGGATCGATGATCAGGCAGAACCTGGTGATCTGCCGGAAGTATCCGCGGGCGGGCAGACCGCGCCAGTTCTCCGTCCGGTCGGTGCCGAACGCCTCGGTCGCGATCGCGCCAAGGCGTCCGGCCAGCCTGTCCTGCGCATCCTCTGGCAACGTCGCGGTGTCGTTCCACGTCGCGTAGGACCAGTCGCCGGTGAGCCGCCGGATCCGGGGTGCTGGACGGATACCCGCCAGCAGGCTCACCTCGTCGGGAGTGGGGGGCATTCGCCGGCACCTTCCGTGGTTGGGAACGGGAGACGGTGGTGCCACTACGGTCGCGTTTCATCCCGAATGTTCGCAATTACCTAAGGGGAAACCCTGGGGGAAGCCGCGCGGGCGCGAGGTGGTGTCCGAACGCGCCGCGCCGCCCCGCCACGAACCCGAGGACCGGCCGAGGACCCGGCCGGCCCGGCGAGGAGCCCGGGCTTGACGCGGGCGTCCATTGGTGTCATGGTTAGCTACATGAGTAACGAACCAACGAAGCTGTGGGCGGCCCGGATCCGGCCCGGCTCCTCTCGTGGAGGTGTCCGGCGATGCGGCACCGCCAGCCGGGCGCGCGCCCTGCCCGCGCCGGGGGACGCCGCGTGATCGAGGACGGCCGGCCGATCTTCGTCCAGATCGCCGAACAGATCGAGAGCTCGATCCTGGACCGCTCGGTCGCCGAGGAGGAACAGGTCCCCTCCACCAACGAACTGGCCGCATTCCACCGGATCAACCCGGCGACCGCCGCCAAGGGCATCAACCAACTGGTGGCCGACGGGATTCTCTATAAGAAGCGAGGTATCGGGATGTTTGTCGCAGCGGGGGCGCGCGCCCGGATCCAGGACCGGCGGCGCGAGCACTTCGCCCGCCTGTACGTGGACCCGCTGCTCGTCGAGGCCCGCAAGCTCGGCTTTGGCAACGAGGAGATCAAGCTCATGATCGACAGGTACGGGGAGGCATGATGGCTTCGGCGGTTACGTTTCACGACGTGTCGAAGCGGTTCGGGCGGTTCACCGCGCTGGACCGGGTCGGCCTCACCGTCGAGGAGAACACCATCTGCGGGCTGCTCGGACGCAACGGCGCCGGCAAGACCACCGCGATGCAGATCCTCACCGGACAGATCACGGCCAGCTCCGGCCAGGTCCATGTCTTCGGTGCGGACCCCTACGAGAACGAGGAGCTGCTCACCCGGGTGTGCTTCGTCACCGAGAGCCAGCGCTACCCCGACGGCTACCGGGTGCGTCACGTGCTTCGGGCGGCGAGCTGGCTGTACCCGAACTGGGACGGCGACTATGTCGGGTCGCTGCTGGAGGACTTCGGGCTGCCGCTCAACTGCCCGGTGAAGAAGCTGTCCCGCGGAATGCGGTCCTGGCTGGGCGTTGTGGTCGGCCTGGCCGCACGGGCGCCGCTGACCGTGTTCGACGAGCCCTACCTCGGGCTGGACGCGGTGGCCCGCCAGCTCTTCTACGACCGGCTGCTCGCCGACTACGTGGCGCACCCGCGCACCGTGCTGCTGTCCACCCATCTCATCGACGAGGTCAGCGACTTGGTGGAGCAGGTGGTGCTGTTGGACTCCGGGCAGGTCCTGATCGACGAGGCCGCCGACACCCTGCGGCGGCGGGCGGTCACCGTGACCGGTTCTGCGGCGGCCGTCGAGGAGTTCACCAGGGGCCACGTCCGGTTGCACAGCGAGCAGGTCGGCTCGCTGGCCCGGGTCACCGTCGAAGCCCTCGGGGAGGCCGAGCACGCCGGTGCCAGGGCTCTCGGGCTGAACCTGGAATCGGTGTCGCTGCAACAGCTCATGGTCCGCACCACCGCGCGGCGGGCAACGCCGGCCAGCGCGGTTGGCGCGGACGCCACCACGAAGGAGACAAGGTGACCGGCACCGCGACCCGCACCCTGAACGCCGCACGGCTCCAGCTCATCCCGTACCAGACCAACCGGTTCCTGCCCTGGGGGATTCTCGGGATCTCGTTCGCTATCAACCTGCTGATCTACTCCCTGCTCGGGCCCGAGGATCGAGCCAACGGGTTCACCGGCGGGCTGGCCAGCATCTACGTGGTCTTCTTCGCCGCCTACGTCCGGGCGATGGTTCAGGTGTTTCCGTTCGCGCTGGGGATGGGGGTGACCCGGCGCCGGTTCTACACCGCCACGGCGCTGCTCGCGGTGACCGAGTCGGTCGCCTACGGCGTGATCCTCTACCTGCTCAGGCTGGTCGAGGACGCGACCGACGGGTGGGGGGTGTCGATGCGCTTCTTCGGCATCACCTACCTGGTGCAGGACAACCCGCTGCTCCAGATCCTCGTCTACGCGGTGCCGTTGGGGCTGCTGGCGTTCGTCGGCGTCTTCGTTGGGGGTGTGTTCAGGCGCTGGGGAATGAACGGGGTGTACACGCTGGCGATCGCGGTGATCGCCGTGCTCGGCGGGCTCGCCGCGCTGGTGACCTGGCAGCGCTGGTGGGATGCCCTGGGCGGCTGGTTCACCGACCAGTCACCGCTGACCCTGCTCGCCGGCCTCCCCGCCGCGCTGGCGGCCGCCCTGGCCGCCGCCGCCTTCCTCACCATCCGCCGCGCGACTCCCTGACCGGGCTGGTCCCGTTCTCGCTGGCGGTCGCCTGACCGGGACCGCCAGCGAGAACGGGGCACGTTCCGCCGGTTACCCGACAGCCCCCGACGGGGCCGGGTTGGTCGGGGGAGCCGGCAGTTTGATGAAGCCGACGGGCGGCGTGAGCGCGATCCGCGCCCGGTTGGCCGCGGTGCGCGGCAGCCAGTCGATGTCATTGGTCACGGCCGGCTCCCCTGGTCCGGCCGGACCGACCGTGGTGCGCACCGGACGGTAGGTGTGCGCATCGACCCACAGGTCGAACCTCACCCGGGTGGTGACCTTGTCGAAGTCCTTGCTCAGGTGCACGGTGTCGCGTCCGGCCAGGCGCTGGTGCCCACGCAGCACGAGGTGGCCGGCAGCGAGTTCGGAGCGGATCGCCGCAGGGGTGTCCACGCCGTACCCCTTGACCGGCACCAGGCGTGGCTCGCGACGGCCGGTCGTCGGATAGGTCCACCATGCCTTTCGGGAGTAGTCGACCACGGTGGCCGTACCAGGCCCGGCCGGCATCAGGACGGCCATCTGGCGGTTCCCGTGAGCGTCGAGACTCTCAGCGAGGAACCGCCCGGTGCTGGTGTCCAGCCAGAACCGCCCTGACGCTCGGCCGCCCGTCACGGTGCCGGTGACCCGCACGACCGCGTCACTGGTGTCCAGCGCGTCGGTCGCCCGTGAAGTCACGTAGCCGGCCGTCTCCAGTCGCGGCGTTGATCCCGTCGGGTGTGACTGCGCGGCCGGCTGGTGTGCCGGCGTCCCGCCGGTGACACCGAATCCAAGTGCGGTGCCGGCCGCGACCGCCGTGACCACGCCGGCACCGGCCAGGGTGCGAACGGTCGCGCGCCGCCGGCGGTGCCGCCGCACCGCATCGGAGAACAGGCGCTCGGGAGGGTTCGCCTCGGCACCGCGCCGCCGCATCCCCTCGGCCAGCAGGTCCTCAAGTTCGGTGCTCATGTTTGTCGTCCTTCCGGGACAGATGTTCGCAGGTCCGGCCCGACCAGTTCACGCAGCTGGGCGAGTGCGCGGGACGCGGCGGACTTGACCGCGCCGGTCGAGCAGCCCAGCGTCGCCGCGATCTCGGCCTCGGTACGCTGCTCGAAGTAGCGCAGCACCAGCACGGCGCGCTGCCGGGACGGCAGGAGGGCCAGCGCGCGGACAAGGGCGTCTCGCAGGTCGATGCGTTCCGCGTCGTCGGGCACGGCCGTCACGGGCAGTTCGGCCAGCACCTCGCGACGCCGGCCGAGCCGGCGCCAGCGGTCTGTGGCCAGGTTGTACATGGTGCGCCGCAGGTAGCCCTCCGGGTCGCCTTCGATCCGGTGCCAGTGCCGTAACACCCGTTCGAGGGCCTGTTGCAGCAGGTCCTCGCCCGCCTGATGGCCGCCGGTGAGCAGCACCGCCGTGCCGAGCAGCACCCGCCCACGCTCGGCCAGCAGCCGCTCCAACCGGATGTGGCGGTCGTTCGGCTGCGCCAGTCTGGTCATCGAAGCCCTCCCACCACCAAGTACGCCGCCCGGCACCGGATGGTTGCCACGTACCGATGACCTGGTGGGGGACCGTGGAAGGAAACGGTCTGCGCCGGGGTCAGGGGTTCGCCGGTGCGGTGTGGGGCGGTTCGGCGAGGGGGACCAGGTCGCAGTCGATGACCTCGCCGTAGCGGGTGGCGGCGCTGCGGATGCTCGACCACACCCCGAGTGAGCGGTGGCCGTCGCCCAGGTCCAGTACCGCGACCCGGCCGTCGGGCAGTTCGAGCACCCAGGCCCGAATCCGGCCCGCCGGGTCGTCGGCGTCGGCCCGTTGGTCGGGGGCGTCGGCCTCCTCCAGCGGCTCGCGCTGGTAGAACGCGTACAGCCGGGGGATCCGGTCCGACACCACCGGCTCCAGCTCCACCCAGGACACTGCCCCGCTGCCCAACTCACTCATCGCTTCCCCTCCACATCGCTATGGACTGGTGCCGCCGTAGCGTGACGCTCATCTTCCTATCACGCAAGATTGCACCTAAGGAATCCATGAGTAGTTGTGCCTTTCGTAGCGTTGCTATGCTCCGGCCATGGCGAGCAGCAGCAGGGGACCGTCGCTTCGGGCGCAGTGGCTGGGCAAGGAGCTACGCGAGGCGCGGGAGGGGGCCAAGCTGACCCTCAAGGAGGCCGGCGCCTACCTCCAGCGCGACCAGTCCACGGTGAGCCGGTTCGAGGCGGGGGTGTTCCCGGCCCGGATGCCCGACGTGCTGGCACTGCTCGACCTGTACGGCATCGCCGATCCCGAGCGCCGGGCGGCACTGCTGGAACTGAGCCGGGACGCCTGGCAGCGCGGCTGGTGGGACAGCTACACGAACCACGTGGATCGCGGCGTGCTCGACTTCGCTTTCCTGGAGAGTCGGGCCACCGAGATCAAGACCTTCGTACCGCTCGTTCTGTTCAGCCTATTCCAGACGCGCGAGTACGCCGAGGCGACCATCCGGGCCGCCGACCCCACAGCGGGCGGCGAGCAGGTGGAGCACTGGCTGGCGCTGCGGATGGCCCGGCGGGACGCGCTGGCCGAGCGGGACGCGCCGCTGCGGCTGCGCATGGTGGTGGACGAGGGCTGCCTGCGCCGAGTGGTCGGCGGGGTCAAAATCATGCGCGCCCAACTCGCGCACCTCGCCGAGATGGCCGGCGAATCGATGATCGACATTCGGGTGCTGCCGTTCTCGTCCGGCGGGCACGCCAGCCCCGAGGGGCAGTTCAGCATCGTGCTGATGCCCGAGCCGTACCCGGACGTCGCCTGCGTGGATACCCGGGCCGGCTCGCTCTACGTGGAGGACGACGCCGCCGAGCGTTATACGCTGGCCTTTGACCGGCTTACGAAGGATGCGCTTGGACTGCGCAGGTCGGTCGAGTTCATCCGGGCGGTGGCGGAGGAGTTGGGATGAGCGTCCATGTGACGGGCTGGCGGAGGAGTTCCTACAGCGTGAGTGGCGGGGGGAACTGCGTGGAGGTCGGTGTGGTGGCCGATGGCACCGGCCAGGTGGCCGTCCGCGACAGCAAGAACCGAACCGGCGCCGTGCTCGTCTACGGCGAGGCGCAGTGGCAAGCGTTCGTGACCGCTGTCCGCGAAGGTTGCTTCGATCACTGACTGTGGCGAGGGCGGGGTGGAGCTTCAGCAGGTTGGGCTTCGGCATCCGGTGGCCGATCTGATCCGGGACATCCAGCGCAACCGCACCGGGATTCCCAGGCGAACGTTTGTGGCCGAGGGCCTGTTCGAGCACAACATCGTGCTGGACGCCGGTGTGGCCGTGGAGGCGTTCCTGTGGTGTCCGCAGGCCGCCTACTCAGACGAGGCCAAGACCAGGGCCGCGCAACTGGTCGAACGTGCCCGGCGTGCCTACCAGATCTCCGAGAAGACCCTGCACCGGCTGGCCGAGCGACCCAACCCCGATGGGCTGCTCTCGGTCGCCCGACTGCCCGACTGGGACCCCGACACGATCCGGTTCGGCGACGACGCGCTGGTCCTGGTCGCCGACGCGGTGGAGATCCCCGGCAACCTCGGCACCCTGATCCGGACCCTGGACGCCTGCGCCGCCGACTGCCTGGTCCTGACCAACCGCCGCACCAGGATCACCCACCCCAAGGTGCTGCGGGCCAGCCAGGGGATGAGCATCAGGGTCCCGTCGGTGGAATTCGCCGAAGTGGAGCAGGCCATCGACTGGCTCGGGCGGAACGGGTTCACCGTCCACATCGCAGACACCGACGGGGGCGTCAACTACCGCAAGCCCGACTACTCCGGCCGCACCGCGCTGGTCGTCGGCAGCGAGCGCTACGGCGTCTCCCGACCGTGGTACGACGCCGGATTCGGCCGGGTGGGCATCCCGATGCTGGGCTCGGCGGACTCGCTGAACGTGTCGGTGTCCGCGTCGGTGCTGCTCTACCAGGCCCGCGCCCGCAAGAACGGCTGGTAGCCCCACCGGCTCGCCCCCCGCACGTCTCTCGCAGGTTTTCGCGAGAAAACCATCACAGGTAACCGGTTACACGTGAGGTTTTCGCGAGAAAACATCATCAGGACTTGGCCAGGTGGGCCAGGGCGGCGTCGTGCAGCAGCCCGTTGGTGGCCACCGCGCTGCCGCCCTCCGGCCCGTCCGTGCCGTCGACGCTGGTGAACCGACCGCCGGCCTCGGTCACGATCAGGCTGACCGCGGCCAGGTCCCACAGCGACACCTCGGGTTCGCAGGACACGTCCACCGAGCCCTCGGCGACCAGCACGTGCGACCAGAAGTCGCCGTAGGCGCGGCTCCGCCAGCACTGCCGGCTCAGCGCGAGCAAGCCGTCCATTCGTCCCTGGGTCTCCCAACCGGACAGTGAGGAGTAGGACAGGCTGGCGTCGTCCAGACTGGACACACCGGACACCCGGCACCCGGTGGCCCGGGCGAAGCTCTGCCCGGTGAACGCCCCGGCGCCCCGCATCGCCCACCACCGGCGACCCAGCGCCGGCGCGCTGACCACGCCCACCATCACCTGGTTGCCGTCCATCAGCGCGATCAGCGTCGCCCACACCGGAACGCCCCGGACGAAGTTCTTGGTGCCGTCGATCGGATCGATCACCCAGCGGCGCTCGGCGTCCCCGGTCTGGCCGAACTCCTCGCCGAGCACCGCGTCGGTCGACCTGGCCCGCTGCAACGTGGCCCGCATGCCCTCCTCCACGGCCCGGTCCGCGTCGGTGACCGGGGTCAGGTCCGGCTTGGTCTCCACCCGCAGGTCGAGCGCCCGGAACCTCGCCTTGGTCACGCCGTCCGCGTCGTCGGCGAGGATGTGCGCGAGCGCGAGATCATCCCGATAGTCGGGGGTGAGGGCCATGTCGCGCAGGTTACCGTCGCCGGATGCGATCGGCGGCCCTAATCGACATGCTGGCCGACCCGGAGCGGCTCCGTGTCGTGGCCGCCCTGGTGCTGGGCGCGGACACGCCGCACGAGGTGGCCGGCCGCGCCGACCTGGGCCCAGCCGTTGCGGCCCGCGCGCTGCGGCGGTTGACGGCCAGCGGGCTGGTGTCCCAGCGCGACGGGCGGATCGTGCTGCACGCCGACCTGTTCGCCCGGGCCGCACAGGCCGCCAGAGCCGAGGAACCCCGTCCGGAACCGTCCGATCAGGGCATCACCGACCCGGCCACCGCCGCCGTCCTTCGGGCGTTCGTCCGGGACGGCCGGCTGGTTTCGATCCCGGCCGCCGCCGGCCGGCGCCGGGTGCTGCTGGAGTACCTGGCCGGCATGTTCGAACCCGGCGTCCGGTACCCGGAGACCGACGTGAACGCGATGCTGCGGGCCTGGCACCCCGACCACGCCTCGCTGCGCCGGTACCTGGTGGACGCCGGCCTGATGTCCCGGGAGGCCGGGGAGTACTGGCGCAGCGGCGGCTGGGCGGACCAGCCGCCGGCCGGGCCGGTGCCCGAGCCGACACGGCCGGCGGTGCGGGAACAGCGGGTGGCCGCCTACGGCCTGGCCACCGACGCCGGCCGGGTGCTGCTCACCCGGCTCGCGCCCAGCACGCACCCGCACGCCGGATCGTGGACCCTGCCCGGCGGCGGCCTGCGCTTCGGCGAGCGCCCGGTGCGGGCGCTGCGCCGCGAGGTGTACGAGGAGACCGGGCTCACCGTGGGTGAGGCCGAACTGCTCGACGTGGAGTCCGAGTCGATGTCGTTCCAGCGGCACGGGGCTCCGGTCGAGGGCCACCCGATCCGGATCCTGTACCGGATCAGCACCGCGGGCGGTCCGCTGGGCGTGCGCGAGATCGGCGGCAGCACCGCCGAGGTCGCCTGGCTGGACCGTTCCGACCTGGCCGCGGTGCCCCTCACCCCCTACGCCGCCGCCGCGATCCACACCAGCCGGCTCTAGAGAACAAGGACTACACTTCTAAGAACTGTAGTCCTACATGTGGAGCCGTTCCGTGCCCCAACAGACCGCCAAGCCCGCCAGCGTGTTCGGTCGGGACACCGAGTGGCGGGCACTGACCGCGTTCGCGACCCGGTCGGCACCGCGAGCCACCCTCGGTGTGGTGAGCGGCCGTCGCCGGATGGGCAAGACCTTCCTGCTGCGTGCCCTGGTGGAACGGTTGGGCGGGTTCTACTTCGGTGCGACCGAGGCGACCGCGACCGAGTCGCTGCGCCAGTTCGGCGCGGCACTCGCCGCCCACACCGGGTCACCGGCTCGATTCGCCTTCGCCACCTGGGACGAGGCCATCACCACTCTGTTCCGACACGGATCCCAACCCGACGGGCCGGACGGGTCCAGTGATCCCGGTGGACGATCATTCCTCGTCGTCGTGGACGAGTTTCCCTACCTGACCAGGGCCACGCCGGAAATCCCCTCGCTGATCCAGCGGGAACTCGACCGGTACCAGACCCAGTCGAACCGGCTGAGGCTGCTGCTGTGCGGCTCGGCCATGTCGGTCATGGGCGGCCTGCTCGCCGGTACCGCGCCGTTGCGCGGTCGTGCCGGCCTGGAACTGGTGGTCCAGCCGTTCGGCTACCGCGACGCCGCGGAGTTCTGGACGGTCGGACACCAACCGGGTCTGGCCGCCCGGCTGCACGCGGTGGTCGGCGGCACTCCGGCGTACCGGCACCAGTTCCTCGCCGACGACACTCCCGGCGGTGACGAGGAGTTCGACGACTGGATCTGCCGGACCGTGCTGTCCCCGGTGAGCCCGATGTTCCGGGAGGCGCGCTACCTGCTGGCCGAGGAGGCGGAGATCCGGGACCCGGCGCTCTACCAGTCGGTGCTCGCGGCGGTGGCCGAGGGAAACGCCACCAGGGGCGGCATCGCCTCCTACATCGGCCGCAAGGCGGTGGACATCGCCCATCCGTTGAACGTCCTTCGGGACTGCCGCCTGCTGGTCCGGGAGAATGACCTGTTCCGGTCGGGGCGGTCCTGGTTCCGCATCGCCGAGCCGCTGGTCACGTTCTACCAGGCCATCATGCGGCCGTCCTGGGCCCGGCTGGAGGCCGGGCAGGCTGAGCCGGTATGGCGGGAGTCGGCCCCCCGGTTCGCCTCCCAGGTCGTCGGCCCGCACTTCGAGGCGATCTGCCGGGAGTACCTGCTGCTGTCCGGCCACCGGGTGCTCGGATCCGACGCGGCCGGTGAGGTCGGTACCGGAGTGGTGACTGATCCGGCCCGGCGGCAGCAGATCCAGATCGACGCCGCCGTGCTCGCCCCGGGTAGCCCGACCGGACCGCGACGGGTGCTCGCCCTCGGCGAGGCGAAGTGGGGGACGGTGCTGGGGCTGGGCCACCTGGACCGGCTCGCCCGGGCGCGAGACGTGCTGGCGGCCCGCGGCCACGACACCGGGCGGTGCCGGCTGGTCTGCTTCGGCGCGGCCGGGTTCGACCCGGGGCTGCGGGACCGGACGGCCGAGGATCCCAGCGTGAAGCTGGTCGACGTGGCCGCGCTCTACGACCCGGCGACCTGACCGGCGGCCGGCGTTGAACTACCGGTCCGGGGCGGAGCGGGAAGCGAGCAGGCGGCGGTAGGAGGCCAGTCGGGTTCCGGTGGCGTGCCCGGCGCGGACCCACCCGTCCAGCGCACACGGGGCGGCGCCGCCGGAGGCGTCTCCGGTGTGGTCGCAGCCGGGTGGGCATCCCTCGGCGCCCTCGGCCAGGTCGGGCAGCGCGGCGAGCAGGTCGGCCGGGTGCACGTGGGCCAGCCCGAACGAGCGGATCCCCGGGGTGTCGATCACCCAGCCCCCGCGGGCGAGTCGCAACGCCACCGCCGAGGACGAGGTGTGCCGGCCGCGACCGGTCGCCCCGACCGCACCGGTGGCGCGCTCGGCCTCGGGCACCAACCGGTTCACCAGGGTCGACTTGCCGACCCCGGAATGGCCGACCAGCACGCTGACCCGCCCGGCCAGCCGGTGGCGCAGGTCCACCGGATCGGCGTCCCGGCGGGAGGTGACGGCCGGCACGCCCAGGTCGGAGTACAGCCGAAGCAGGTCGGTCGCGCCGGCGTCCCCGACCAGGTCGGCCTTGGTCAGACACAGCACCGGGTCGAGCCCGCCGACGTAGGCCGCGACGATGCACCGGTCGATCAGTCCGACCCGCGGCGGCGGGTCGGCCAGCGCGGTGACCACCACCAACTGGTCGGCGTTGGCCACGATCACCCGTTCGTACGGATCGGTGTCGTCGGCGGTGCGTCGCAGCACCGTGCGGCGGGGGAGGATCCGCACTATCCGGGCAAGCGTGCCCGGGGCGCCGGACAGGTCACCGACCAGCCCGACCTCGTCGCCCACCACCACCGACTTGCGACCGAGTTCCCGGGCCCGCATCGCGGTGATCTGCGGACCGCCGAGGTCGGCCGGGCCGTCCGGCGTGAGCAGCCGGCAGGTGTACCGGCCGCGGTCCACCGCGACCACCACCCCGGTCTCGGCACCGGAGTGGCTGGGACGTTCCTTGGTGCGCGGGCGCGAGCCCCGCCGCGGCGGCCGGACGCGGACGTCGTCCTCGTCGAGCTCGCGCCTGGTCAGGGCCGCCGCTCCAATGTGCCGGCCGGCTCACAAGCCGGGGTGCCGCCCCGGCGGGAAGTGGGACTCACCGGTCCAGTCTGCCTGACTATCGTCGACGCGTGTTGATCGCCACCCCACGGGGGGACGCCAGGGTGCATCCCGACACCCCGGCCGCGCCAGTCTCGCTGCTGCTGGTCGGGCACGGCGCCGGGGGAGGGGTGGACGCCCCCGACCTGCTCGCCGTGCGGGCCGCCGCGTTGGCCGCGGGTGTGGCCGTGGTGCGGGTGGAGCAGCCCTACCGGGTCGCCGGCCGGCGGACCCCGCCGCCGGCCGCCCACCTGGACGACGCCTGGCGGGCCGTGGTGGAAGCGGTGCGCGCCGACCCGCCGATGGCCGGGTTGCCACTCGTGCTGGCCGGCCGGTCCAGCGGTGCTCGGGTGGCCTGCCGCACCGCGACCGCGCTTGGTGCCGCGGCCGTGGTCGCGCTGGCGTTCCCGCTGCACCCGCCGGGAAAGCCGGACCGCAGCCGGCTGGCCGAACTGGACGCGCCGGACGTGCCGGTACTGGTGGTGCAGGGTGCCCGGGACCCGTTCGGCATGCCACCGGCCGGACCGGACCGGACCGTGCGGGTGGTACCCGGCGACCACTCGCTGCGCCCGTCGGCCGACCGGGTGGCCGAGCAGACCGTGACCTGGCTGCGTGCCCACGGCCTGGCCAGGGCCGCCACCGACCATCACGTCAATGGTTGACCGCGACCACGATGTTGACCACCAGGATCACCAGGGCGACCACCGCGATCGGCGCCATGAGGGCCAGAAGCGGGTAGATCCGCCTGCGGGTCGCCTTCTTCTCCCGCTTCTCCCGGTTCGGGAACAGGTACCCGGTGGCCGTGGCATCGAACGCCTTCAGGCTCTCGGTGAAGTCGTGGTTCGCCCGCACGGACGTGGCGAATGCCGTGAGGGCGTTCTCGTACACGGGCCAAGACCGTGCCATGCACGTCGCGATGTCGCGGGTGCTCGACTGCGGATCGTTCGCCATTCTGGCCAGTGGCTCGACTTCCGTGCGCAGCGTGTCCCTGGCGACACCCATGGCGGCGTCGTCCCGGCACATCCTCTCCCACCTGCCGGCGAGATCGTCGGCCTGGCCGAGTAACGTCTCCCAGTCGGTCAGTGAGGACGGGGTGGGCCGAGCCGCGCGGATGGGCTGGACGAGCCGGTCCTGGGTGTCGTTCCACCGCTGCCGCAACTCGCTGTGACGGACTCGTACCTCCGCGCTCAGGTCAAGGTACTCCTCGATGTTGGTAACATACTCCCGCATCTTCGCGCGCAGGTTTTCGTCCACGCCATCGGTTGAGTCAGCCATCAAACAACTGTAACCAATCGAATGGCCGTAAAACAGCCAGTCATTTGTAAACTAGTGGTTATCGTGCGGACCTGGCAGTGGCTGTCAGGCCCGATCGAATGGCGAAATGCTGCCTGGTCGCCGCACCGCCGGTGGCAATTCACGCAGCTTCCCGGGCGAACCGGTGACGAGGCGGCTACGACCCGGACGCGCGGGAGGAGATCGGAGCGAGCGTGGCGGCGGTCAGCCGGATCAGGTCGGCCGGAGCCAGTTCCACCGACAGGCCGCGCCGGCCGCCGCTGACGAACACCGTGTCGTGGCCGCTCACCGAGGAGTCCACGGCGGTGCGCAACGGCCGGCGCTGGCCCAGCGGGCTGATCCCGCCGGGCACGTACCCGGTGACGCGCTCTGCCTCGGCCGGGGCGGCCATGGCGGCCCGCCTGCCGCCGACGGCCGCGGCCAGCGCCTTGAGGTCCAGGCTGCCCGACACCGGCACCACGCCCACCGCCAGCACGCCGTCCACCCTGACCACGAGCGTCTTGAACACCCGGGCACGGTCCGCCCCGACCGCCGCGGCGGCCTCCTCGCCGTAGGAGGCGACCCGCGGGTCGTGCTGGTACTCGTGCAGCGTGTGCCGGACGCGCAGGCGGGACAGCAGCAGCGTCGCCGGGGTGCCCTTGGCGGCCATCGAGCGGACCGGCCCGGTCAGGACCGGGGCCACCTGGTGGAGGTGGAGGACGCCTCCGAGACCGCCGACCAGGAACGACCGCTGCCGGTCGCCTCGGGGTTGCCGCCCCACACACCGGTCGCGCCGGACTGGTCGGTCGAGGGCCACGGGTCCTCGGGGTTGGGCTGCTCCCATCCGGCCGCGCCCTGGTCGCTGCGGGCCTGGGCCTCCCGCAGGGCCAGCGCCTCGGCTTCCTCGGCCGACCGGTGCGAGGTGGCGACCGCCAGGCCGACGGCCAGCGTCAGCAGCGCCACGACGGTGACACCGGTGAGGACGACCGGGATGTTCCGCAGAACGCCGCCGGCGACCTTCCTGAGCACCGCGTCGCGCACCGTGTACCGGGCGGCCAGTTCGCCCCCGACGGCCAGCGCGCCACCCAGCGCGATGCCAACCGAGGCCGCACCGCAGCGGGCCGACGCGATCGACACCGCGGCGATGACCAGGGCCAGGGCGGCCAGCGCGACCACCCCGGGCCACACCGACCCGCCCTGGTCGACCACCAGATACCGCACCCCGGCCCGGTGTCCCGTGCCGGTCGGCGCGACCAGCCACCACTGGAGCAGCCCGGCCGCGGCCACCGCGCCGACGACCGGCAGGAACACCCCGCCGCGGCCGGCCATCCGGGACACCGCGACCACGGCCGCCAGCAGGGCGGCCACCGCAGTCACGGCGGCGCCGGCGGTGACCAGCCAGCCCCCGATCCGCAACGACTGGCGGCCCTGCGCGGACAGCAGCAGGTCGAGTACCCGGGGCGCCTGGAACGCCACCACGGTGGCCGCCGGCGCGATCAACAGGCCGACCAGCCCGGATCCGAACGGGCGGCGGGCGAACAGGATGGCACCCAGCCCGGCCACCGCGACCAGCCCGGCCAGGCCGACCAGCAGCAGCGGGGCGGGGAACGTGTCGAGGTCGATCTGCCTGGCCGCGCCGTCGCGGCCACCGAACGCCAGGTACGGCCCGGCGGCGAGCAACCCGCCACCCACCAGGCCGAACACCCCGGACAGGACCACCCTCAAGGTGCCGGGGCGCGCTCCCTCGTCGGTACCTGACGACTCCCATCCGTCCCGAGGTGATGCGTACGACTGGTGCACTGCCAGACCTCCCGGCATTCGCGGTTTCCCCCGCAACCCGACATGGTAGGAGCCCGCCGACCCGCGGTCGGGG
>DASULA010000156.1:0-7687 GCA_036278435.1 Mycobacteriales bacterium
TACCTGCGCACCGTGCGGGTGACCGGCTACCACCATCCGGGCACGGCCGAACTCGCCCGGGCCGGAGCCGAGGCGATCGCCGACCGGACGTGCGACTGCGTGGTGCTGGCCCACCACGGCTGCTCGGTGGTCGCCGACAGCGTGGAACTGGCCGGCAAGCGCGCGCTGAACCTGGAGGAGGCCGCCGCGGCGACCTACCGCGCGCTGCTGTTGGGCGACCGGCACACGGTCTGCCCGCCGGCCTACGCGCAGCGCCTGTCCAGCCTCCAGGCCGGCACGCACTGACCCGCCGGGGCCATCGCCGGCCCGACCGACGCCGGGACGACCATTGACCACCCGACCACCCGCGGTAGCGGATTGCGGGTCGCGGTGTGCCGGCCCGCTCCGGCGGGTACGGTCGGTGACCGTGGATGGTTTCCGGTCGTGGCTGGAGGGCCTGCGGCGGAACGCGGCCGGCCGGCGGATGGCCGCCCGCCCGCCGTCCCGTTCCCAGCAGGAGCTGTGCGAGACCGCGATGGCGTTGATGACCCTGTGGGTCTCCTTCGACGATGACGAGCACGAGACGGTGGCGCGGACCACCCGCAGTCTGCTGGCCGGGCTGACCACCGCCGACCTGGGATACCTCGTGCTGCACCTGGCCGGCCTGTCCCGAGGCCTGGTGCACTCCATGTCCGACCACTCCGGTCCGGGTGACGGGCTGGACGTGGACCGGGCGTTGCGGGCACTGGCGCACGGCGTTGCCCGGCGCGGCACGGCGGCCCAGGAGGACACCGACTGACCGCGGTCGGTCAACGCCCCGGCGTGCCGGCGGCCGTTCTTGGGGTGAACCTCCGTATCCAGGGGGCCTTCCCCTAAACTGGCTGGTCTGTGCGCCAGCGGGCGCACCCCGGCAGAGCCAGGCGTGCCGACGCCCAGGGCGGTGGGTGCCGCTGTGGCCCCACCACGTCGGCGGTCGACGACGCCGGGGGAGCCGTGGACACGAGCGATCCGGCCGCCGGACCACCCGGCGCCGATCCCGAGGGCGGCCGTGACAGCCGGGGCGGTGACCTCGGTGAGCCCGACACGCTGGGCTCCGAGCGCCGGCACCTGGACCGGTCCTGGGCCGCGTTGCGGGCGATGCGGGCCGAGACCGAAGCGCTGACCGACACCGGTGCGGACGAGTTGACCAGTTGGTCGTTGGGCGCGCTTCGCGGCGAGCGACTCACGGCGCTCGCCGACGACCCGGCCGTGGCCCGGGGGCGCTCGGTGCCGGGCGCGGCAGCGCCGCCGCCGCTGTTCTTTGGCCGGGTGGACTGGGATCCGGCCACCGGGCGGCGACCCAGCCACCTCGGCCGCCGGCACATCCGGGAGGCGTCCGGCGACGAGCCGCTGGTGGTCGACTGGCGGGCTCCGATGTCCCGGGCGTTCTACCAGGCCACCCCGGCCGACCCGATGGGGGCGCGCCGGCGCCGCCGGTTCGGTTATGCCGATGGCGAGTTGACCTCCTACGAAGACGAACCGCTGGACGTTCCGGACATCCCGGCCGGCGCGGACGGCCCGGGCGCGGTGAACGGTGGCCGGATCCTGCGGGCCGAGATCGAAAGGCCGCGGGTCGGCCCGATGCGCGACATTGTCGCCACCATCCAACCCGACCAGGACGACATCGTGCGGGCCGGGTTGGACCAGAGCATCTGCGTGCAGGGGGCGCCGGGCACCGGCAAGACCGCCGTCGGGCTACACCGGGCGGCCTACCTGCTCTACACCTACCCGGACCGGCTGCGCCGCGCCGGGGTGCTGGTGATCGGGCCGAACCGGGCGTTCCTGGGCTACATCGCCGCGGTACTCCCGGCGCTCGGCGAGCTCGACGTCGACCAGGTCACGGTGGATGACCTGGTGGCCGGGCGGCTGCGGCTGCGCGGGCGGGACGATCCGGACGTGGCCCGGTTGAAGGGCGACCCGCGGCTGGCCGAGGTGCTGCGGCGGGCCACCTACCGGGGCGTCACCCGCCCGGCCGACCCGGTGGTCGTGCCGGTCGGCGCCGGCCGGTACCGGGTACCGCCGGAGCGGCTGCGGCGCTGGGTGGACGATCTGGTCCGCGGCCGGGTCCGGTACGCGGTGGCGCGGGAACGGTTGCGGGCACTGGTGGCCCAGGACGTGCGCCGACAGTGGGAGACCCGCGGCGGGGCGCCCACCGACCGGGAGATCGCGGCCATCGCCCGCTCCGCGCCGGTCCGGGCCGCGCTGGACGCGCTGTGGCCGCCGGTGGACCCGGCCGGACTGGTCGCCCGGTTGCTGTCTGACCCGGACGCGCTGGCCGAAATGGCGGCCGGCCTGCTGGATCCCGACGAGTGCGCGGCCCTGAGCTGGCCCCGGGCCGCCCGCACGGTCCGCGCTGTCCGCTGGTCGGCGGCCGACGCGGTGCTGATCGATGAGGTGGCCGGCTTACTGGACCGGCCGGCCGGGTTCGGTCACGTGGTGGTGGACGAGGCGCAGGACCTGTCCGGAATGCAGTGCCGCGCGGTGGGTCGCCGGTGCTCGGCCGGGTCGCTCACCGTGCTCGGCGACCTGGCCCAGGCCACCACACCGGGGGCCGGCGCGGACTGGCCGAGCACGCTGGCCTGGTTGGGGCATCCCGACGCCCAGGTGCGGGAACTCACCCGCGGCTACCGGGTGCCCGGCGAGGTGCTGGATCTGGCCAACCGGTTGCTGCCGCACATCGCCCCCGGTCTTCCACCGGCCACGTCCACCCGCCGGGCCGACGGCGCGCTGCGGATCGACGCGGTGGGACCGGACCTGCCCGCGGCCGCCGCCGAACGGGTCCGGGGCGTGTTGGACCGGCCCGGCTCGGTCGGGCTGATCTGCGCGGACTCCGCCGTGCCGGCGCTGGCCCGGGCGCTGGTCGGCGCCGGCCTGCCGCACGACGTGGCCGGTGACGACGCCGGTGGCGGGCCGGATGGCCGGGACCGCCCGGGGCCCGCGCACCGGATATCGGTAGTGCCGGTGAGCCTGGCCAAGGGTCTGGAGTTCGACCAGGTGGTGCTGGTCGAACCGGCCGACATCGTGCGGGACGAGCCGGTCGGGCTGGCCCGGCTCTACGTGGCGCTGACCCGCGCGGTCTCCCACCTGATCATCGTCCACTACCGTCGGTTGCCGGTGGAGCTGACCGGGTAGGCCCAAGGGGTGAGTCCGTGCGGGTTGTCGGGTGACAGGATCACGGCGCGGCCGGCGGAGGACCGGCCGTGGTTCGTCCGGTGACGTGAGCGCAGGATTGTGGTTGGAGTGACGCTTGTTCGCAGGCTCTGCGACGATGAGTGCACCGATTCCCGACGCTCACCGGAACGGCACCAGAAGCCCGGCGCCGTTCCCCGGCGTTGGCCACGTCCGCCGCGGCGACCCCGCGCGCGGAGAACGAGCGAGGAGACACGCATGTCCTCTGGCGACATGGGCGTCACCGGTGGCAGCACACGCACGCGCCGCGGTTCCCCGCGCGCACGCCGCAGCTCCTCCGGCGAGCCGGCCCCGGCCGGCCTCGGCACGACGACCGGCGAACCTGATCTCGTCCAGCTACTCACCCCCGAGGGTGAGCGGGTCGACCATCCCGACTACTCGGTGGACCTGACCACCGAGGAATACCGCGCCCTGTACCGGGACCTGGTCCTGGTCCGGCGCATCGACACCGAGGCCACCGCGCTGCAACGCCAGGGCGAGCTGGGTATCTGGGCCTCGCTGCTCGGCCAGGAGGCCGCCCAGGTCGGATCCGGCCGGGCGCTGGCCGCCGGGGACATGGCCTTCCCCACCTACCGAGAGCACGGTGTGGCCTGGTGCCGGGGAGTCGATCCGCTCCAGTTGCTCGGCCTCTACCGCGGCGTGAACCAGGGCGGATGGAACCCGGCGGACCACAACTTCCACCTCTACACCATCGTGATCGGCTCGCAGACCCTGCACGCCACCGGCTACGCGATGGGGTTGCAGCGGGACGGCGCCGAGGACGCCGTGGTCGCCTACTTCGGGGACGGCGCGTCCAGTCAGGGCGACGTGAACGAGGCGTTCGTGTGGGCCAGCGTGTTCAACGCCCCGGTGGTGTTCTTCTGCCAGAACAACCAGTGGGCGATCTCCGAGCCGATCGAGAAGCAGTCCCGCATCCCGCTGTACCAGCGGGCCAGCGGCTTCGGCTTCCCCGGCGTGCGGGTGGACGGCAACGACGTGCTGGCCTGCCTGGCGGTGACCCGGGCGGCACTGGCCCGGGCCAGGGAGGGCTCCGGGCCGACCCTGGTCGAGGCCTACACCTACCGGATGGGCGCGCACACCACGTCAGACGACCCGACCCGCTACCGGCTCGCCTCCGAACTGGAGACCTGGCGGCTGCGCGACCCGATCGAGCGGATGAAGGCCTACCTTTCCCGCACCGGGCTGGCCGATGCCGCGTTCTTCGACTCGGTCGACGCCGACGCCGCCGAACTGGCCGCACACGTCCGCTCCGGCTGCCTGACGCTGGCAGACCCGGACCCGTTGTCGATCTTCGACAACGTGTACACCGACCCCGACCCCGCGCTGGACGGGCAGCGGGAGCGGTTCGCCGAGTACCTGAGTTCGTTTGAGGGAGGCGGTCAACGATGACGGCCCACACGCTGGCGAAGGCTCTCAACGAGGGGCTGCGCAAGGCCATGGAGTCCGACCCGAAGGTGCTCATCATGGGTGAGGACGTGGGTCGGCTGGGCGGGGTGTTCCGGGTCACCGACGGGTTGCAGAAGGACTTCGGCGAGGACCGGGTGATCGACACGCCGCTGGCCGAGGCCGGCATCGTGGGCACCGCGATCGGGCTCGCGCTGCGCGGGTACCGGCCGGTGTGCGAGATCCAGTTCGACGGCTTCGTCTACCCGGCGTTCGACCAGATCGTCAGCCAACTCGCCAAGATGCACTACCGATCCGGCGGCGCGGTGCGGCTGCCGGTCACCATCCGGATCCCGTTCGGTGGCGGCATCGGAGCGGTGGAGCACCACAGCGAGTCTCCCGAGGCGTACTTCGCGCACACCGCCGGGCTGCGGGTGGTGTCCTGCTCGAACCCGGTCGACGCCTACTTCATGATCCAGCAGGCCATCGCCAGCGACGACCCGGTCATCTTCCTGGAGCCCAAGCGGCGGTACTGGGAGAAGGCCGAACTCGACCCGTCGATGCGGCCGGAGCCGTTGCACTCGGCCCGGGTGGTGCGGCCCGGGCGGGACGTGACCGTGGTGGCCTACGGGCCGATGGTGCGCACCGCCCTGGAGGCGGCCAGCGCGGCCACCGACGAGGGTCGCGAGCTGGAGGTCATCGACCTGCGCACGCTCTCCCCGCTGGACTGCGACACGGTGGTCGCCTCGGTCCGGCGCACCGGCCGGCTGGTGGTGGTGCACGAGGCGGCGATCAGCCACGGCCTCGGTGCCGAAATCGCCGCCCGGGTCACCGAGGAGGCGTTCTACTCACTGCAGGCGCCGGTGCTGCGGGTGGCCGGGTTCGACACCCCGTACCCGGCGTCCCGGCTGGAGGAGGAGTACCTGCCCGACCTGGACCGCGTCCTGGACGCGGTCGACCGTTCCCTCGCGTACTAGGAGGAGCCGCCGCAGATGTCGCGCATCAAGCAGTTCAAGCTCCCCGACCTGGGTGAGGGGCTCACCGACGGTGAGATCATCAAATGGCTGGTCGCCCCCGGCGACGAGGTCACCCTGAACCAACCGATCGTCGAGGTGGAGACGGCCAAGGCGGCCGTCGAGGTGCCCTCCCCGTATGCCGGCGTGGTGACGGTGGTGCACCACGCCGAGGGTGACACCGTGGACGTGGGTACGCCGATCATCGAGTTCGACACCGATCCGGGTGCCGGACCGATCCCGGTCGGCCCGCCGTCCGGTGCGGACGACCTGAGCGCGGGTGCCGCGGCCGGTGCCCGGGCCAGGGCCATGGCCGACACCGAGATCGGCCGGCCCGGCCCGGACGAGCCGGTCGAACCCGGGCTGATCGGCGGGCCGGCCCCGGGCGGTCGCACCTCGGTGCTGGTCGGCTACGGGCCGAAGACCGTGTCGGCCACCCGCCGGCCGCGCCGAGCCGCGGCCGGCCAGCCGCCCGCGCCCGCCGCCGTCCCGGCGGTCGAGCCGCCCGCGCCGGCCAGCGGGGGGGCTGTGGCCCCGGCCGGCCCGGCGGCGGTGGTGTTGGCCAAGCCGCCGGTCCGCAAGTTCGCCCGGGATCTGGGCGTGGACCTGCGCACGGTGACCGGCACCGGTCCGGGCGGCACCATCACCCGGGCCGATGTGGAGGCCCTCGCGGCCGTCTCGGAGGCCAACCACAACGGCTCGGCCGCACCGGCCGCGCCGCGCTGGGACGCCGGCCGGGAACAGCGGATCCCGATCCGGGGGGTGCGCCGGCACACCGCCGCGGCGGTGTCGGCGAGTGCCTTCACCGCCCCGCACGTGACCGAGTTTTTGACCCTGGACATCACCGAGACCATGCTGCTGCGCGAGCGGGTGGCCCGGATGCCGGAGTTCGACGGGGTGCGGGTCACCCCGCTGGCGTTCGTGGCCCGCGCGTTGCTGCTCGCGGTGCGCCGCAACCCGATGATCAACTCGTCCTGGGACGAGTCGGCGCAGGAGATCGTGGTCAAGGAGTATGTCAACCTCGGCATCGCCGCGTCGACGCCGCGCGGCCTGATCGTGCCGAACGTCAAGGACGCCGGCCGGCTCGGGTTGCGCGAGTTGGCGGTGGCACTCGGTGAGCTGACCGAGACGGCCAGGGCCGGGCGGACCACGCCGGCTGACATGCAGAACGGCTCGATCACGATCACCAACGTGGGCGTGTTCGGGGTGGACACCGGCACCCCGATCCTCACCCCGGGCGAGTCGGCGATCCTGGCGTTCGGCGCCGTGCGCGAGCGGCCCTGGGTGCACGAACACGAGATCGCGATCCGGCAGGTGACCCAGTTGGCGCTGTCGTTCGACCACCGGGTGGTGGACGGCGACCTCGGGTCGTGTTTCCTGCGCGACGTCGGTGCCGTGCTGGCCGACCCAACCCTGGCGGCGATCTGGGGCTGAGCCGCACGGCGGTGTCGGGTGGGGCGGGTCCGGCGGCCCGCCCCACCAGCGTGCCGACCAGGCAGCGGATCGCATGATGCCGCCGAACAAACAACATCTCCAACGCCGGTCTCACCGAACGAACCCCGCCTCGGTGATCCAGATCACCGACGTTTCAGGAATCACGGCGGCCCGGCGCGTGTCTATCAGGTGTTGAGCTTTTCACCGTGACACGAGGGAGATGACAGCAGTGGGCTTCACGCGTCGGTGGCGCGATCACCGTCGGATGGTCCGCGACAACCGGGCCCTGGCCCGGGCGATCGACGAGGCGAACACCCCGGCCCTGCGCAGCGAGCTGACCGCGCTGGCGAACACCCAGTCGTGGCACTACAACCGGTAGCCCGCGGGAGCGGAGAACACTCCGGCCGCTGGGCCGCCCGGTCCGGCTCGTCCCGGTAGCGCTGACAGGGGGGTCGGGTAGTCTCCGCGCCGTGGCGACGAGTGTGACGGCGGCGGCCGGAGGCGAAGCTCCGACCCTCGATCTCGGTGACCTGCTCGACCAGGGTGTCATGCACGGTGACGCGATCGACCTCCTCCCGCGGCTCGCCCAGGCGAGCGTCGACCTGTTCTTCACCTCGCCGCCCTACGCCGACCAGAGGGCGTACAGCCGG
>DASULA010000157.1:0-2538 GCA_036278435.1 Mycobacteriales bacterium
CCGTCCCGGCCGAACCGCTCGCCGGACCGGACCACCGTCACCTCGGCGCCGGCCGCACGCAACCGGGCCACCAGTCCCGTGGCCCGGGGCCCGTCGCCGAGCACCAGGCAGCGTTCCGGCCCGGGACCGGGCGCGACCGCGGCGGCCTGCCGCCACACCGGCACGGCGAACCAGTCCTCGACCGGTGCCGCGCCGGGTGCCTCGGGTTCGGCGTCCAGGCTCGCGCTGACCGGCTCCACCCAGTGGTACCTGCGCTCGTAGGGGTAGGTCGGCAGCGAGACCCGCCGGCCCCGGGGCACCGCACCGTCCACATCGACCGGTGCGCCGGCCACCCACAGCCGGCCGGCCGCGGCGTACATCGTCGCCAGGTCGGCGGACCGGTCGGTCGGGCCGGGCAGGCTCGGCAGCGGCGCGACCGAACCCTTGGGCAACTGCATGCGGACCAGGCCGGACAGGCTCCGCCCCGGCCCCACCTCCACCATCGACCACGGGCCCTCGGCCAGCAGGGTGGCCACGCAGTCACCGAACCGGACCGCGTCGCGCAGGTGCCGGGCCCAGTACGACGGATCGGTCGCCTCGGCCTCGGTGATCCACTGACCGGTCACGTTGGACAGGAACGGCAGGGTCGGCGCCGAACGGGGCACGTCGGCCACCCGGTCCCGGAACTCGCCCAGGATCGGCTCCATCATCGGGGAGTGGAACGCGTGTGAGGTACGCAGCTTCTTGCTGCCCACACCCCGCTCCGCCAGCGCGGCGGCGAAGGAGGCCACGGCCGCGGTCGGCCCGGCCACCACGCAGGTGCGCGGGCCGTTGACCGTGGCCACGGCGAGTTCGGCCGGCAGTTCGGCGCGCACCCGCGACTCCTCGGCCTGCACCGCCAGCATCGCCCCGGGCGGCATGCCCTGCATCAGCGCGCCACGGGCGGCCACCAGCCGCAGCGCGTCAGCCGGAGTGAACACCCCGGCCACGGTGGCCGCGACGTACTCCCCGATGCTGTGCCCCACCGCGGCGGCCGGTTCGATCCCCCACGACCGCCACAGCCGGGTCAGCGCGTACTCCACGGTGAACAGCGCCGGCTGGGTGTGGACGGTCCGGGCCAGTTCGCGGTCCGCATCGGCCTGGCCCGGAACCCCGTCCGGCTCGCCGATGACCAGCAGCTCGCGCAGGTCCCGGTCCAGCAGGTCGGCGCAGATCTCGGCGCACTCGTCCACCGCGTCGGCGAACACCGGCTCGGTGGCGTACAGGCCGGCGCCCATCCCGGCGTACTGGGCGCCCTGGCCGGAGAACAGGAACGCCACCCGGGGCGGGGCCCCCTCGGCCGTCCCGGTCACCCACCGCCTGGAGTCCTCCAACCCGGTCGCCGCGTCGGCGGCGTCCCGGGCGACCAGCGCGCCGCGGTGGGTGAACGCGGCCCGGCCGTGCCGCAGCGTGAAGGCCACGTCGGCCAGGTCCGCCCTGTCGTCGGCCCGGCTGTCCGCCGGGTGGTCTGGCGACCTGTCGGCAGCATGCCCGGCGGTGTGCTCGGTGTGCCCGGCAAGGTGCCCGGCCAGCCGCCGGGTGCTGGCCGCCAGCGCGGTGTCGGTGCGGGCGGACAGTTGCACCAGTTCCACCGGCCGGCGCGGACCGGACCGGTCGGACGGCTCGGGTGCCTGTTCGAGGATGACGTGCGCGTTGGTGCCGCCGATCCCGAACGAGCTGACCCCGGCCCGCCGCGGCCCGTCCGGGCTCTCCCACCGCGACAGCGTGGCGTTCACGTAGAACGGCCCGGAGTCGAAGTCGATCTTCGGGTGCGGGTGCTCGAAGTGCAGGCTCGGCGGGATCAGCCCGTGTCGCAGGGCGAGCACGGTCTTGATCAGGCCGGCCATGCCGGCGGCCGGACCCAGGTGCCCGATGTTCGTCTTGACCGAACCCAGCCCACACCAGCCGGTGTCGGTGGTGTCCCGGCCGAACACGCTGCTCAGCGCGGCCACCTCGATCGGGTCGCCCAGTGCGGTGCCGGTGCCGTGCGCCTCCACGTAGGTCACCGTGCGCGGGTCCACCTCGGCCAGGCCGAGCGCCTGGGCGACCACCGCGGCCTGGCCCTCCACGCTCGGCGCGGAGAAGCCGACCTTGTCCGACCCGTCGTTGTTGATCGCGTTACCCAGCACCACCGCCCGGATGTCGTCGCCGTCGGCGAGGGCCTCGGACAGCCGCTTGAGCACCACCATCCCGCCGCCGCTGCCCCACAGCGTGCCGTCCGAGGACGCGTCGAAGGCCCGGCAGTGTCCGGTCGGGGACATGATCCCGCCCTCGGCGTGGGTGTAGCCCCAGGCGACCGGCAGTTCCAGTGACACCCCGCCGCACAGTGCCATGTCGCACTCGCTGTTGCGGAGCGCCTCGCAGGCCAGGTGCAGCGCCACCATGGAGGTGGAGCACGCGGTGTGCACGGTCAGGCTCGGGCCGCGCAGGTTCAGCTTGTAGGAGACCAGCGTCGCCACATAGTCCGGTGAGTTGCTCGACGAGACCGACAGCTGCCCGGCCGCGGCGTAGATCTGCGGA
>DASULA010000158.1:0-3112 GCA_036278435.1 Mycobacteriales bacterium
CGTTGGCAGACGTGGCCGGCGCGGTGGCCCGGATCGACCCGGGTCGGGCCGAGCGGATCGCCAGGTCGGTCACCGATTCGCCGTCACAGGCCCAGGCGTTGGCCGACGTTGCCGCGGCGGTGGCCGGGACGGACCCCGACCGGGCCGAGTGGCTTGCCCGGTCGATCAGCGACCCGCACTGGCGGGCCCGGGCGTTCTCCGGCGTCGCCGGGGCGGTGGTGCGGGCCGATCCCGACCGTGCCCGCCGGCTCGCCGCGGACGTGCTGTCGACCGGGAACTGGTTGGAGGTACTGGGCGTGGTGGCCAGGCTCGACCACCCCGCGTTCGTGCTGATCTGCGACCACGCCCTGCACGTACTCACCCTGAGAGCCGACCCGCTGTGAGCACCACCGCGCCGCTCACCCGGGGCGCTCGGAGGGTAGACCCAGCGCCGCGGAGGCGTTCCGACATCGGTCCGGGTGGGTGAGGATGTCGACCGAGTCGACCGCCTGGTCGATGGTGCCCGGCAGCATCGGGGTTGTGTGACGGTGGCCCAGGCGGGTGAGCAGTGCTCGCAGGTACGGGTCGGTGATCGGTGCGATCAGGGCGGCGGTGAGGCGGTCGGCGGCCAGCACGCGGATGTCGCGGTCGTGGTACTGGCGGGGCTCGGGGTCGACCTGTTCGGCCAGGCCGAGGTGGTTGGTGGCGGTGGCCAGCTCGCGCTGCCCGGCACACAGCGCGGCCTCCCGATCCCGCCAGTGGCCGGCGTGTAGGGCGGTGCGCACATGCGGGCCGACCTGCCCGGCGACGGGTAGCCGGGTGAAGGCGGTGCCGAGCCATTTGTGGTAGGGCGCCCAGCGCCGTTCGACCAGGAAGGCGATCCGGATCAGGTCGCGGGCGACCCGTGCGGTGAGCAGCAGACTGCCCAACTCGTCGCCGAGTCCGCCGGTCCGTCCGACGAACGCCCCTTCCTGGCTGACCCGCAGCCAGGCCGCGGCCAGTGCGTAGCGCCACACGTCGTCGGGGTACCAGGTCAGGGCGGCGCGTCGGGTGGTCAGCGATCCGTCGGGGTCATGGAAGACCTCGCCAGCGGTCAGGGTGGCCAGGCGTTGGGTGGGGGTGGTCAGCCAGTCGACCACCTGCATCCCGGCGGCCGGGTCGGTGCCCAGTCGTGCGGTGAAGAACTCCGGTGCGGTAGTCACCTCGACCTGGTGGTGGGCCCGGCCGCCGAACCGGTCGGTGTCGCGGAAGACGACGGGGAAGCCGTCGAAGGAGTCCGGCAGTCCCTCCAGGGCCGCTTCGGCCCGGACGGCATCGGCCTCCGTGGACACGAACACCTGTAGGCGTGGTCCGAAGTCGTGGTCGGTGGACACCGCGTCGTCGAAGCCGAGCACCTCCGAGCCGTCACCCAGCAGCGCCGCCGAGTGCGGAATGTCGCCCAGCAGCGGCGCCACGACCGATCCGTAGAACCGGCGAGATAGCCCAAGCCCGAACACATCACCACGCTACAGACTGGTTACAACCCTTTCCGCCTCGCTGAGGGTGCGCGAACGGGGCGAGGTTCAGGGACATCGGGTGGAGCGGACGGCGATGCTGTGGTGAATGACCTCAGTCCGGCGGGAGCACCGGCAGGCCCGCCAGTGTTCTGGTGACCTGCTGCCAGTCTCCGATGGCCGCGTTGGTGTGCGTCCCGCACGCCGCTCGCAGATAGTCCGCGACACGCATGCCCTCCGCCCGGTCGGGCCCCACCGGGACCGTGCGTCCGGATGGTTCGATGTATGCGGGCACGATGACGATCTCCGCTTTTCCGGAGGGGGGGATCCTGACCAGCGTCGCTGCGGTCAACCGGGCGTCTGGATGGAACGGCAACAGTGGATAGTCCTTACGGGGAAAGACCCCGTGATCGCCATAGAGCGCGACCGCCTCCGGGCCCTCCATCGGCAGCCCCTCCCCGGCCAGCCAGTCGCCCATCCCGGGCAGGTCCATGGCCCAGTGCCCGAGGCCATGCATGACCGGTCGACCGTCGTGGAAGTGCACACCGCGCAGCGTGTGCTGGTGATGGCCGAGTACGACGTCGGCACCGGCTTCCACGAAGAGCTCAGCGCACTCTCGCTCCAGGTCGGTGATCACATACGGTCGGCTGAAGTCGCCCCAGTGGCAACTCACCACGACGGTGTCGGCCTGCTCCCGCGCGCCGCGGATCGCCTCCTCGGCCCGCTCGGCATCGGTCCCGTCGAGCAGCGAGATGACGCGGGGCACCATCCCGGGCGCCCACTCGTGCATGATCGCCGGCAGGTACGCGTTGTGCGCACGCAGCGGGGCCAGGCCAGGCAACGATTCTCGCGCCTCGTAGCCGGCGGGGAAGACGCATGAGAACGCCAGGAACGCGATTCTGCGGCCGTTACGGTGGACAACCACCGGCCGGTAGGCCGCCGCCCGGTCGACGCCCGCGCCCACCGGCGTCGCCCCCGCCTCCCGCAGGCAGGACAGCGTGGAGCGCAGACCCGGATAGCCCGCATCGAGGATGTGGTTATTGGCGACGGACATGACGTCGAAGCCCGCCCGCCGCAACGCCGCCGCATTGCGGCGGGCCGAGATCGCCGGCGGACGCGCGTTCGGCACCGGGTCGACACCGTCGGCGTAGGCGCCCTCGTTGTTGGCGAACCTGATGTCGGCCGCGGCGAACAGCTCCTCGGCGGCCCCAAAGGCGCTGTCTGGATCGGGTCGGTCGAGGAAGACGTCGCCGACCGCCAGTATTGTGACGTCGTCGTCGGCCATGATCTTTTCTCCAGATTGGTGGCTCGGCGCGGACGCGTTACGTTAGGCGATCCGCCCGGTACATGTCAAGTGATCTAGTCCGTCCTTTTCCATCAGTGTTTACTGCGAAATTTTACCTGAGAGTGGTTCTCACCAGTTCTGAAGGGGAGTAACTTCCAATAAACCGATTCCGAGTAGGTGGACGTGATAGGGCGGGGTGCTGCGGCCCCGACCAATCAACGTTCCGCCCCTCCATTATTGGGGGCCCGCGGCATGAGCCAAGTGCGCAGCGCGGCAGGGCCGGGCGACATCATAGCCCGGCCTGGCACGGATCCCTTCCGCTGGTTGGCAGATGGCGATTCGCTGGCGACCGCCA
>DASULA010000159.1:0-8430 GCA_036278435.1 Mycobacteriales bacterium
CCGAGTGGAACTTGTTCCCGACCGTCACGTTGAGGATGCCCTCGATGGTCAGTGCCAGCCCGAAGGTGAGCAACACCGACATCGACGTGGACGAACCGCGGATGCGCACGACCACGGTGCGGTAGAGCAACCATCCCAGGCCGAACATCATCGGCGTGGTGAGCACCGCGGACAGGATCGGGTCGATCCCGGTGGCCCGCCACAGCCACCAGGTGACGAAGGCGACCAGGATGAGGAACGCGCCCTGGGCCACGTTGATGATCTGCATGACCCCGAAGATCAGGGTCAGCCCGGAGGCCATCAACGCATAGACCCCGCCGATCAGCAGGCCGAGGACGAGGGCCTGTACCAGTTGCGTCATCGCCGACCTCCTCGGTTGCGACCCGGGGCGCGCTGCCCGGCCCGGCCTGCGGTCAGTGCCAGCCGGGCTTGGGGTTGACCACCGTGTCCACCGTGGACAGGTCGCTCGGCGCCACGATCTGCACCTTGCCGCTCTGCCACTGCGCCAGCATGAAGCTTCCGGTCGGGGCGCCGGTCTTGTCCCAGCCCAGCGGCCCGAGGATCGTCTGCACCTGGTGGCCGTGCAACCAGGTCGCGATGGCGGTCTGGTCGACCTTCTTGACCGCCTTCAGCGCGGCCTGGAGCACCTGTGCGGTGGCGAACGCGTCGGCCGCGTCCTCGGCCGGGCTGGCGCCGTTGTAGGCCTTGGCGTAGGCCGCGACGAACTGGGGGTTCTGCGGGGTCTTGGCCTCGGCGTTCCAGCTCACCGTGTAGAACACACCCTCGGTGTTGGCCAGGCCGATCCCGCTGCTGTACTGGTCGGCCTCGCTGGGCGCCGAGGTCTGGAACAGGACCTTGGGCGAGTAGTTCAGTTGCTTGAGCGACCGGATCAGGCCGACCCCGTCCTCGAACACCGCGCCCTGGGCGACCAGGTCGGGCTTCTTGTCGGCGATGGCCGCGGCCACGGTCTGTAGGTTGGTGGTGTTGGCCGGGTAGACCGTGGAGTACACGGTCTTCACGCCGAGCGCTTCGAGCTGCTTCTGCATGCTTTCGATGGCCGGCCGGGCGAACGGGTCGTCCTGGGTCGGGTAGGCCGCGGTGGCGGGGCGCTGGTCAGTCGGCAGCGACTTGATCCAGTTGACGAACACGTCGGCCTGGTGGTCGGCGGTGGCCTGCTGGGCGAAGAACAGCTTGGTGAAGCCACGGTTGAACATCTTGGGCGCGCCGCCGGCCGGTTCGACGTAGACCATGCCGTTCTTCTCGGCCACGGCCGAGGCGGGGAAGTTCAGCAACGAGGAGAAGGTGCCCAGCAGCAGGTCGACATGGTCCTGGGTGATCAGCTTGGTGTAGTCGGTGACGACCGTGTTCTGGTTGCTGGCGTCGTCGACGATCTTCAGTTGGACCTTGCGGCCGAGCAGGCCGCCGTTGGCGTTGACCATGTCACGCCAGATCTGGTAGCCGCGTTTCGCCTCGCCGCCGGGCTGGGAGAAGTCGCCGGTCAGCGGCAGTGAGATGCCCACGACCAGTGGCCCGGACGAGGAGGACGATGTATTGCCGGCCCCGCCGCACCCGGCCAGGCCTGCGGTGGCGACGAGGGCCAGTGCGGCGACCGAGCCGAGCAGTCGGGGTCGGGCCGCAAAACGCGGAGCGCGGGCTAGGACGGCCATCGGGGGCCTCCTTGGTCGGAGCCGTTCGATCGAGTGTCGCAATCGTTTGCGATGGGCGCCATTTTCGTAACGGCGCATGGTCCTGTCAAGGGCTCCACCGGTTTCCCGCCTGGCCGGCGTCCGGCCACTCGCGACGGCCGCCGCACCGAAATCCTACTGATACCAGGTCGTCACCGGGCCGACACCGGACCGGACCGGCACGCGGGCTGCCCGCGGGCAGCCGGCGGGCGCGACCCACCCCGACCGACTCCGGCGCACCCGGCGGGCGCCGCCACCTGGTGACCATGCCCAGCGGACCGCTGCGAGGGCGCAATCGTTTGTGTAACCTGCACCCTGCACAACGGGATCCGGGCGGTGGCACCGGTGGTCAGCGAACGACACGTGTCCTGGAGGACGCCTTGACCTCTCCGCTGCGGGTGGGCACCTTCAGCCCGTCGATCCTGGTGCGGCTCGCGCGCGAGACCGGGGCGCTGTCCCGGCACGGGCTTGAGGTCGCGGAGGTGCCGGTGCCCTCCTCGCCGGCGCAGTTCCGGTCCCTGCGGGCCGGCGACCTGGACGTGGCGCTGACCAGCCCGGACAACGTGCTGGTCTACCGGTTCCTGGCCGCCAACCCGATCGGCGGCCGGCTGGACGTCCGGATCGTGCTCGCGGTCGACCGCGGGCTCGGCCTGTCGCTGTTCGGCCGGGCCGGCATCGACTCGACCGCCGCCGTCGGCGGCGGCGTGGTGGGCGTGGACGTCAGCGACTCCGGCTTCGCCTACGCCGGGTACGAGTTGCTGGCCCGGGCCGGGTTGCGGCGGGACGTGGACTACCGGGTGGTCGAGCTGGGTTCCACTCCCGGCCGGCTGCGCAGCCTGCTCGCCGGCGAGTGCGACGCCACCATGCTCAACGCCGGCAACGACCTGCGCGCCGAGGACGCCGGGCTGAACCGGCTGGCCCGCATCACCGGATCCAGTGGGCCCTACCTGGGCACCGTGCTGGCCGCACCGGGCGCCGCGTGCCAGCGGCGCGACCAGCGGATCGGCGCGCTGGTGGCCGCGCTGCGCCAGACCGGCGCCGCACTGCTGGCCGGCCGGCACCGCGACCTGGCCGCCACGCTGGCCGCACACGCCTCGGACATGTCACCGGCGGCGGCCACCCGCTACGTGGACACCCTGGTCGACCCGGACGAGGGTCTGGTGCCCACCGGCCGGGTCGATTCGGAGTCGCTGGCCACCGTGGTCGGCCTGCGCCGGCGACACCAGCCGCACGCCCCGGCGGGGGTGTCCGTGGGCGCCGGTACCGATGCCGACTCAACCGGCACGGCGGAGTCGGACCCGGGGCTGGTGGACACCGCCTTCCTACCGGATGACTGATCGCGGGACGCCCGGCGCGCCCGCGACCGGCGGACCCGGCCTGCGACTGCTGCGCCTGGTCGCGTTCGTCAGCACGCTGGACCGGTTCGCCATGCCACCGATGCTGCTCACCATCTCCCGCCACCTGCACGTGCCGGTGGCCGCGGTGGTGGCCGCGGCCGGCGCCTACTACCTGGCCTACGGGTTGATGCAACCGGTCTGGGGGGTGGTCTCCGACCGGATCGGCACCGTGCGCACCATCCGGATCACCCTGCTGTGCGCGGCGGTGGCCACCAGCCTGGCCGCCACCGCCCAGAGCGTCGTCTGGCTGACCGTCACCCGGGCACTGGCCGGGGCCGGCTTCGGCGCCGCGATCCCCGGAAGCCTGGTCTACATCGGCGACACGGTGCCACCGGGCCGGCGCCAGCGCGACGTCACCGGCCTGATGTCCGGGGTGGCACTGGGCACCACCGTGGCCACCGGCGGCGCCGGCCTGCTGGCCTCGGCGGTGAGCTGGCGTTGGCCGTTCCTGATCACCGCGACGCTGACCGTGGCACTGCTGCCCGCGCTCTGGCGGATGTCCCCTCGAACCCGGTCGGCCGGCGGAACGGTGCTGGGGCCGCTGCGGCTGGTGCTGACCGACCGCGCCGCGCTGCTGGTCCTGGCGGTGGCCTTCGTCGAGGGCGCGGTGATCCTGGGCACGCTCACCTTCCTGCCCCCGGCGCTGGAGTCGACCGGGCTGTCCACGTCGGTGGCCGGCGCGGTGACCGCGGTGTACGGGCTGACCGTGCTGGCCACCGCGCCACTGGCCGGACGGCTGTCCACGCGGTTGTCCGGTGCCACCCTGATCGGCGTGGGCGCGGTCGCGCTCAGCGCCGCGTGCGGGCTGGTCTGGGCCGCGCTGCTGCCGGCGTTCGCGGTTGGTGGCTGCCTGCTGCTGGGGGTGGCCTGGGCGTTCCTGCACTCCACCCTGCAAACCTGGGCCACCGAGGTGGTGCCCGCGGCACGGGCCATGGCGGTCTCGCTGTTCGCCGGATCGCTGTTCGCCGGCAGCGCCGTCGCGTCGGCGCTGGGCGGCGGGCCGGCCGGGCAGGGCCGGTACCCGGCCATCTTCCTGGCCGCCCTGGTGGCCAGCGTGCCGCTCGGGCTGGCCGCCGCGGTGGGCCGGCTGCGGTGGCGCCCGGCCCGCCAGCCCTGAACAGCGGCGGAACGGAACCCCGGGCTGTTCTTGGTACTCTGCGCACCGTGAGGCGCCCTACACTCCGCGACGTCGCCGAACGCGCGGGCGTCCACCCGGCGACCGCGTCCCGCGCGCTCAACCCGCAGACCCGTGAGCTGGTCAACGACGAGACCGCCAAGCGGGTCATCCGGGTGGCCAAGTCACTGGGCTACCGTCCGAACCCGATCGCCCGCAGCCTGAAGACCGCGCGATCGGCCAGCGTGGGAGTGGTCATTCCCGACCTGACCAACCCGCTGTTCCCGCCGATCGTGCGGGGCGTCGAGGACGAGTTGAGCCCGGCCGGGTACAACGCCTGGATCGTCAACACCGACAACGACCCAGAGCGGGAGGCAGCCCAGATCGAGTCGCTGCGGTCCCGGCAGGTGGAGGGGCTGATCGTGGCCGCCGCGCGCCGCGAACACCCGCTGCTGGAGGAGTTCGCCGCCGAGGGCATGCCAATCGTGCTGGTGAACCGCCGGCTGGACCGCACCGACATCCCGGCCGTCACCGCCGACGACGCGGCCGGTGTGGCGACCGCCGTGGACCACCTGGTCGGCCTGGGGCACCGCCGGATCGCGCACCTGGCCGGGCCACCGCAGACCTCCACCGGCATGGGTCGGCTGCGCGCCTACCGCCAGGCGCTGCGCGACCACGGAATCGACGACGACGCCCGGCTGACCGCGACCTGCGCGTCGTGGACCCAGGCCGAGGGCGCCCGGGCGGTCCGTTCGCTGCTCGACGGCGGCGCGGAGTTCACCGCCGTACTCGCCGGCAACGACCTGCTCGCCCTGGGCTGCTACGACGCACTGGAGGAGCGCGGGCTGGCCTGCCCCGAATCGGTCAGCGTGGTCGGCTTCAACGACATCCCGTTCGTGGACCGGCTCCGGCCACCGCTGACCACGGTCCGCATCCCGCATTACCAGATCGGGGTCGAGGCGGCCCGCATGCTGCTCGACACGCTGCGCGATCCGGACCGGCATCCACACTCGGTCCTGTTGCCGGTAACCCTGGTGGTCCGCCAGTCCACGGCCGCGCCGCCCGCACCGCGGGACGGATACGGTTCGCCGTCGCTACAGCCAGCCACGGTATGATCCGGCGTTGACGGATCCGGGTTTCACACGGCGACCCGGCGTGGCCTGCTGTCTGCCCGGTCCCTGGCCCATCCACCGGGCCCGGATCGATCCGCGGCGGGTCCGCCCTCTGACTGTGTTCAGGATCGGTCCGCCGTTCGGGTTCGACGTGCGGAGGCTGACGGTGCGAGCAGGGCGCTGGGTGACAGCGGTGGTTGCCGTGATCGGGTTAGCCGGTTGCAGCGGATCAGGTCCGGACCCCGGCGGCGGCACCGCCACCGGGGCGCGGGACCTGCCGACCGCGGAGTCCCAGGTCGTGGCCGTGGACCTGACCGTCACTGGCGTGGTCCACGGGCACGTGACCTCGGCGAAGACCGGGTCGAAGTTCGCCTGCGGCACCCCTGGCTTCCCCGACCTGTTCACCCTCAACGACCTGGAGATCACCCTCGGCGGAAACGTCTGGGCGTTCGGCATCTCGGCCACCGCCTACTCCGGGCCGGGCCGGATCACCGGCCAGCTCGTGGTCACCCTGGCCGACCCGAAGAGCCCGGCCACGGGCTACCTGAGCAAGGGCACCGGCCCGGCCCGCGGCAACGTGGTGGTCAACCCGGACAAGCAGTCCGGCACGGTCACCGCCGACCTGTACCGAAACCTCGGCGACGACAAGCCAACCATGCACGTCACCGGCACCTGGCGCTGCCCCTGACCGCCGGGGACGGACCGGCCGGGGACTCGCCCGGGCCGGCCGGACGCGTCCCCGGTCGGTCTCCCGTCACCCTCTGGTCAGGACCCCCGGCGCCGGACCCACCAGATCGCCGTGCCGGCCAGCATCGCCGCGAGCAGGACGCGGCGGCGCCCCGGGTCGGCCCGGTGAATACGTGATGGGTGGACAGCAGATCCTCGACCCCGCCGGCGACCTGGACGCGGCCGTGGGTCAGCACCACCAGGTGGTCGCAGATCCGCTCCAGTTCGGCCACCACGTGCGAGGAGAGCAGCACCGACAGCCCGTCCTCGGCGACCGCCGCCATCAACAGCGCCGGTTGAGGTTACCGACCAGCCGCAGGGTGTCGGCGACGGTCAGGGTCGGGTAGAGCGGGGGGTCCTGGGCGACGAAGCCGACCCGGTCGCGCGCCCCGGGCGATCCGGGTCGCAGATCCCCCAGCACGGCGATGTCGCCCTCGGTGGGTACGGACAGTCCGACGGCCAGGTGCAGCAGCGTGCTCTTGCCGGCGCCGTTCGGGCCGACCAGGGCGACGACCCGACCGGACGGAATCGGCAGGGTGCAGCCGCGCAGCGCCCAGGTCCGGCCGTAGCGCCGTCCGAGCGCGCGTGTCTCGACGGCGTTCACGAGGCCATCGCCCCTGAGGAGGGCTTGCCGGTCATGTCGTGCAGCGCGCTGCTGAACAGGGCGGTGATCCCGTCGGCGTCCAGGCCCAGCGCGGCGGCGTCGGCCAGCCACCGGACCAGCCGGCGGCGCAGCGCCTGCTGGTCGGCCACCGGCACCACGTCCAGCGTTCCCTCGACGAACGTCCCCTGCCCGGGCCGCCCGGCGGCGAGCCCCTTGTGTTCGAGTTCCCGGTAGGCCTTCAGCACGGTGTTCGGGTTGATCGCCAGTGCGGCCACGACGTCCTTGACGGTCGGAAGCTGGTCTCCGGGAATCAGGTGGCCCAGCCGCAGCGCGTTCTCGACCTGTCGGACGATCTGGAGGTAGGTCGGCACTCCCGAGGACGCGTCCAGGCGGAACGTGATCACCGGGGTGCTGACCGGTTTATCTATCGCCATAGTTAAACAGTCTTACCGTGGGATTCCGGATCATGCAACCCGCCGCCCCGCCGACGGCCGGACACCCCCGGCCGCCGCCAACCAACCACTGCCGACCACTGCCGACCCGACAACTCAGCGCGGCCCCCAGATACCGGTCGGCGCCTCGGGCGAGGCGACCGCGTCAGCGTCGGTGAACGGAGCCGCACCAGCGACGAACCGGTGCAACCCGCTCCCGGCCAGCACCCGGGCCGGGAACGGGGCCGCCGCGGTGTGCCGGACCAGGTCGGCTACCGGCAGTGCCGCGCCGGATCCGGCCAACACCAGGTTGCCGAACCGCCGGCCGCGCAACACCGCCGGTTCGGCGACCAGCAGCCCGCCGCCGAACGCCTCCAGCACGGTGGCCGCGACCCGCCGGGCGTAGCGCAGCGGCGCCCCGTCGGCGATGTTGGCCAGGTAGGTGCCGCCCGGCCGCAGCACCCGGGCCACCTCGGCGAGGAACCCGGTGCCGGTCAGCGAGGCTGGCACCCGCCCACCGGCGAACGCGTCCACCACGACCGCGTCGGCGCGGCCGGGGGCGAGCCCGGCGATGCCGCCCCGGCCGTCCTCGGCCCGCACCCGGATGCCGCTGGCCCGGCCCAGCGGCAGCGCCCCGCGCACCAGCGCGGTCAGGTCGGCGTCCGGTTCGAACACCACCTGCCTGGAGCCGGGCCGGCCGGCCGCCAGGTAGCGGGGCAGGGTCAGCCCGGCGCCGCCGACGTGCACCACGTCCAGCCGCACGCCCGGACCGGCCAGCCGGTCGAGCACGTCGGCCAGCCACCGGACGTAGTCGAACTCCAGATAGGTCGGATCGGCGGTGTCCACGTAGGACTGTGGCACCCCGTCCACCGACAGCAGCCAGCCGGACGGGCGGTCGGCGTCGCGGAGCAGCTCGGCCCTCCCGGAGCGCACCTGGTACCGGCCCGGTCGGGCCCCGGCCGTCCGCCGGTCAGGTCCGGGCACGGTGGACCACCAGGGCTGACACGACCGCCCCGGCCGGGGCACCGCCCGGGGCGGCCTGGACGCTCACCGCGACATCATCGCAGCGCCGTCGGTCAGCGGCCCACGCTGCCGTCGAGTAGTTCGCGCAGAATGTCGGCGTGACCGGCGTGCCGACCCACCTCCTCGACCAGGTGGGTCAGGAGCCAGCGCAGCGTGGTGCGCGGCGGCCCGAACGGCGCCACCGCGGCGACCTGGTCGACGTCGGGGCACCCACGCACGATCCGGTCGCTGACCGCGGCGACCGCCCGGTAGTGGGCGACCACCGAGTCGACCGTGTCCGAGTCGCTCAGCTCGTCGTCGATCACGATTAGCGGGTCGTGTCCGGCGAACGCGTGGTG
>DASULA010000160.1:0-4673 GCA_036278435.1 Mycobacteriales bacterium
GATCTCGGCCCGGGTGAGTTCGGACTGGGATGCCACCGAGGTGTACTCCCCGGTGGCCATCGAGATCGCCCCGGCGACGAGTCCGGCCAGCCCGGTCAGCCCGACCGTGTTCTCGCTGGCACCTCCACCGGCCACCCCGGCAATCAGGGCAAAATTGGACACCAGGCCGTCCATCACGCCGAACACCGCCGGACGCAGCCACCCCCCGGTCACGTCTTGGTGCTGGTGGTGGATCTCGGGACCGTCGTGCCCGGATCCGGCCACACCGTTCCGGTCGGCCGACATCCCAGCCGGCGGATCGGCCGGCACGTCAGTGGGTGGCATCGCCTCCGGCCGAGGATCCCTCCCCGGCCACCGCATCGGCCGGCGCGGCGGGCTCCCGGGCGGGGTCCCGCCCGTCGTCCCGGTGGTCGGCGCTCTCGGTGATCTCGCGTCGGAGCGCCCCGATGGACTCCCCCACATCCCCGTTCCCGTCCCTCGCTCCGCGGCCGGCGACCTCGGTGATCTCGCCGGGTTGACCGTTGCCGTTCTCCACCAGGACGTCGCCGGACCCGGCGGCCCCCTCCGGGAGGTTGCCCGCGGTCGCCAGTTCGACGCCCTGCTCGCGCGGGCCGCGACGGAGCAGGAAGAACAGCAACGCGGCCAGGAAGACGATCGCGCAGGTCCACACGTTCAGCCGCAGTCCGAGGAAGTGGTTGGCCGGATCGACCCGAAGCATCTCCACCCATACCCGGCCGGCGGTGTAGGCCATGGCGTACAGCGCGAAGGCGCGGCCTCGGCCAAGCCGGAATCGCCGGTCGGCCCAGATCACCACGCCGGCCACGCCCACGTCCCAGATCAGCTCGTAGAGGAACGTCGGCTGAAAATGCCCCAGAACAACCGGTTTGCCGGCGAGCTCCCTGGCGTGGTGCGTCGATGGGTCGATGTCGTGGACCGTCAGGCCCCACGGCTTGGTGGTGGCACGCCCGTACAGCTCGTTGTTGAACCAGTTGCCGATTCGCCCGATTCCCTGGGCGAGCGCCACGCCCGGTGCGGCCGCGTCGGCGAAGACCGAGAACCGGACTCCGTGCCGCCGTGCCCCGATCCAGGCACCGACCGCCCCCAGCGCGACGGCCCCCCAGATACCCAGACCGCCCTGCCACACCTTGAACGCGTCGATGGGATGGCGGCCGGTGCCGAAGTACAGTTCCGGGTCGGTGAGCACGTGGTAGAGCCGGCCACCGACCAGACCGAAGATCACCGCCCACACGGCGATGTCGGCGACCATGCCGGACCGGCCACCACGGGCGACCCACCGGCGATCGGCCAGCCACACCGCCACGACGATGCCGACGATGATGGCGATCGCGTAGGCCCGTAGCGGCACCGGGCCGATGTACCAGACGTTTCTGGTCGGACTGGGGATGTAGGCGAGCTCCACCTGGCCAGGTTACGGCCTTCGGCCCCCTGGTGTGCACACCCGCGCCGTGTCCGGCGGCCCGGACCGGCCGAAAACAACCGCCGAACCCCGAGCGAACCCCAGCCCGCGCTCGGGAAGATCGCCGCATCCGGACCGCCGGTGCCCGATACTGGAGGTGTCCGTCGGCAGGACGGGCGGCTCCCGGCACCGTGGACTCCTGACGTTCCCCGGACATCCGCCGAACGCCCGCCGGATGTCCGGCGGCGTCCGGCTGGCCGGGTCGGCTCCCTCCCGGCGGTTCGTACCGATCTTCGTTGGAGGACACATGCGCGCTGTGGTGGTCGGCAGGCACGGCGGACCCGAGGTGCTGGACATGACCGACCGGGACACACCCGAGCCCGGGCCGGGGCAGGTGCTCGTGGACGTGGCCGCCAGCGGCGTGAACTACATCGACGTCTACCACCGCACCGGCCTGTACCCGACCGTGCCGCCGTTCGTGCTGGGGGTGGAGGGCGCCGGAACCGTCTCGGCGGTGGGCGCCGGAGTGGCCGAACCCCGGGTCGGTGACCTGGTCGCCTGGGCCGGCGCGCCGGGCGGGTACGCCGAGCAGGTCGCGCTGCCGGCCGACCGGGTGGTGCCGGTGCCCGACGGGGTCAGCGCCGAGGACGCCGCCGCGGCCATGTTGCAGGGCATCACCGCGCAGTACCTGACCGCGAGCACCTACCCAGTGCGGACCGGCGACACCGTGCTGGTGCACGCCGCCGCCGGCGGGGTGGGCCTGCTGCTCATCCAACTGGTCAAGCTGCGCGGCGGCCGGGTGATCGGCACCGTGTCCACCGAGGCCAAGGAGGAACTCGCCCGTCAGGCCGGCGCCGACGAGGTGATCCGCTACACCGAGGTCGACTTCGCCGCCCGCACCCGGGAGCTGACCGGCGGGGCCGGCGTGGCCGCGGTCTACGACGGGGTGGGGCGCACCACGTTCGACGGCAGTCTGGCCAGCCTGGCGCCGCGCGGCATGATGGCGCTGTACGGGCAGGCCAGCGGGCCGGTACCGCCGCTGGACCTGCAACGGCTGAACGACCACGGGTCACTGTTCGTGACCCGCCCCAGCCTGGTCCACCACGTCGCGACCCGGGTGGAGTTGGCGGAACGGGCCGGGGAGGTGCTCGGCGCCGTCGCCGCGGGTCGGCTGACCATCCGGATCGGCCGGCGGTACCCGCTGGCCGAGGCCGCGGCCGCGCACTCGGACCTGGAGGGCCGCCGCAGCACCGGCAAGTTGCTACTGCTCCCGCGCTGAGAAGGCCGGTGAAGCTGACCGGCTCCCAGGAAATGTCTCCCAGGATCCGGTTACCGTCATGTTTCTCGCCAGAGGACCCGCGTCATCCCGCCGCCCGGACCAGGGTGGCAGCCAGGGCGCGCACCCGTTCCACCCCGGTGGCCTCGTCCGGGGCGTCGCGCAGTCGGCGGACGAACGCCGAGCCGACAATCACCCCGTCGGCGTAGGAGGCGACGTCGGCGATCTGCTCCGGGGTGCTCATGTCCAGGCCGACCCCGACCGGGATGTCGGCCTGGGCACGCACCCGGGCGACCAGTTCCGGGGCGAGTTGGCCGGTCCGCTCCCTGACTCCGGTGACGCCCGTCACTGACGCGGCGTAGACGAACCCGCGGCAGGCACTGGCAGCGACCTTGATCCGTGCGTCGCTGGACGCCGGGGCCACCAGGAACACCCGGTCGAGCCGGTGCTGGTCGCTGGCCGCCAGCCACTCGTCGGCCTCGTCGGGGATCAGGTCCGGGGTGATCAGCCCGGCGGCTCCGGCGCCGGCCAGGTCCCGGGCGAATGCCGGCACGCCGTAGCGTTCGACCGGGTTCCAGTAGGACATGGCCACCGTGGCCACCCCGGTGTCGGCAACCGCCTCAACGGTACGCAGCACGTCGCGGGTGCGGATGCCCGAGCGTAACGCCTGGCCGGCCGCCCCGGCGATGACCGGCCCGTCCAGCGTCGGGTCGCTGTAGGGCAACCCGACCTCGACCACCTCCACCCCGGCGGCTACCATCGCGGTCAGCGCCGCGATACACCCGCCGAAGGAGGGGAACCCGGCCGGGAGATAGCCGACCAGCACCGACCCGCCCCGCCGGCCGGTCCGCTCGAACACGGCAGCCAGACCGGTCATGACCCCCCTTGACCTGATGGACCTGACAGACCTGATGGACCGAACCAGCGGACCGCGGTGTCCAAGTCCTTGTCACCGCGTCCGGACAGGTCGACCAGCAGCACGCCACCCGAACCCAGCTCGCGCCCTACCCGGACCGCCCCGGCCAGCCCTCCACCGGGAGTGGAGACAACGGGTCGTGTCATGGCGGGTCCCTGCGGCTGGGAACGGGTCAGGCCCGGGTGGTCACAACCCGGGCCGGCGGGTGCCGGCAGCGGCCGGCCGGCTCACCGGGCCGGTCTCGGAGTGGCCGGGTGCGAGCCCGCTGTCACCAGTTCGGCCACCGCGTGCCGGGGGCTGGTGTGGGTCACCAGGCCCTCGCCGACCAGCACTCCGTCGGCGCCGGCCGCCGCGTAGGAGATCAGGTCGTGCGGGCCGCGAACCCCCGACTCGGCGATCTTCACCACGTCGGTGGGCAGGCCGGGAGCGATCCGCTCGAAGGTTGTGCGGTCGACCTCCAGGGTGACCAGGTTGCGGGCGTTGACGCCGATCACCTTGGCACCGGCCTCCAGCGCCCGGTCGGCCTCCTCCTCGGTGTGCACCTCGACCAGCGCGGTCATACCGAGTGACTCGACCCGCTCCAGCAGGCCGACCAGCACGTTCTGTTCCAGCGCCGCCACGATCAGCAGCACCATGTCCGCGCCGTGCGCGCGGGCCTCGTGTACCTGGTAGGAGGAGATCATGAAGTCCTTGCGAAGCAGCGGGGTGTCCACCACCGAGCGCACGCTGTCGAAGTCGGACAGCGACCCGCCGAACCGGCGCGGCTCGGTCAGCACGCTCACCACCCGGGCCCCACCGGCCTCGTACTCCGCGGCCAACCAGGCCGGATCCGGGATTTCGTTGAGCAGGCCCGCCGACGGACTGGACCTCTTCACCTCGGCGATCACGCCCACCCCCGGTGCGCGCAGCGCGGCCAGGGCGTCCCTGGGCCCTGGCCGCGCCGCGGCCAGCTTGCGCACCTTGTCCAGTGGAAGAGCGGCCTCGCGCTCGGCGAGGTCGGCGCGGACGCCGACGAGGATCTCGTCGAGCACGCTCACGATGGCAGGCCCCCTCGATGGTGCTCC
>DASULA010000161.1:0-4757 GCA_036278435.1 Mycobacteriales bacterium
ACAGCACCGGCTGGGCGTGTTGCAGGTGGGTCATGCCCGGGGCTGGCACGGTGCGGTACTCACCCGCCTTGGCCACCAGCGCCGACTCCAACTCGGCGACGGTGGCCACCAGCCGGCGGGCGGCCTCGCGCAGGTACAGCCGTAGGTCGGTGGCGACCTGGTCGGTGCGGCTTCGACCGGCCCGCAGCTTGCCGCCGAGCGGGCCGAGGCGTTCCAGCAGCCCGCGTTCCAGCGCGGTGTGCACGTCCTCGTCGTCGGCGGTCGGGGCGAACCGGCCCGACCGCACATCACGCTCCAACTCCCCGAGGGCGCCGAGCATCCGCTCCAGCTCGTCGGCGTCGAGCAGGCCGGCGCGGTGCAGCACCCGGGCGTGCGCCCGGGAGCCGGCCAGGTCGTAGGGCGCCAACCGCCAGTCGAAGTGCACCGACACCGACAGGGCGGCCAGGGCCGGAGCCGGCCCGGTGGAGAACCGCCCGCCCCACAGCCGGGTGACCCCGCCGGTCACGCCGTGCCCCGGCCCGCCAGCCGGGCCGAGCGCTGCGAGGCGACCTTGGCCGGCAGCCCCCACAGTTCCACGAAGCCCCGGGCCATCGACTGGTCGAAGGCGTCGGCCGAGTCGTAGGTGGCCAGCGCGTAGTCGTACAGTGAGTGGTCGCTGCGCCGTCCGGTGACCACGGCGCGCCCGCCGTGCAGGGTGAGCCGGACGTCGCCGGTGACGTGCTCGTTCGCCTCGTCGACGAACCGGTCCAGGGCCGCGCGCAGCGGGGAGAACCACAGCCCGTCGTAGACCAGTTCGGCCCAGCGCTGGTCCACGGCGCGCTTGAACCGGGCCAGTTCCCGCTCCACGGTCACGTTCTCCAGCTCCTGGTGGGCGGTGATCAACGCGATGGCACCGGGCGCCTCGTAGATCTCCCGGCTCTTGATACCCACCAGCCGGTCCTCGACCATGTCCAGCCGGCCTACGCCGTGCGCGCCGGCCCGCCGGTTGAGTTCCTCGACGGCCTGACGCATGGTCACCGCCCGACCGTCGATGGCCACCGGCGCGCCGCGCTCGAAGCTGATGACCACCTCGTCGGGCTGGCGCGGCACGGACGGGTCGGCGGTGTAGGAGTAGACCTCCTCGATCGGCGCGGTCCAGATGTCCTCCAAAAAACCGGTCTCCACCGCGCGGCCCCACAGGTTCTGGTCGATCGAGTACGGCGAGCGGGCGCTCACGTCGATCGGCAGGCCGCGTTCGGCGGCGAACGCGATGGCTTTGTCCCGGGTCATGCCGGAGTCCCGCACCGGCGCGAGCACGGTCAGCTCGGGCGCCAGGGCGGCGATTCCAGCCTCGAACCGGACCTGGTCGTTGCCCTTGCCGGTGCAGCCGTGCGCCACCGTGGACGCGCCGAACCTGCGGGCCGCGTCGACCAGGTGCCGGACCAGCACGGGCCGAGACAGCGCGGAGACCAGCGGGTAGCGGTCCATGTACAGTGCGTTGGCACGTAGCGCCGGCAGGCAGTAGTCGGCGGCGAACTCGTCGGTCAGGTCGGCCACGACGGCCTCGACCGCGCCGCAGGCCAGCCCCCGCTGGCGTACCACGTCGAGGTCCTCACCGCCCTGGCCGACGTCGCCGGCCACCGCGATCACCTCGGCTCCGGTCTGTTCGGCGATCCAGCCGATCGCCACTGAGGTGTCCAGGCCACCGGAGTAGGCCAGGACGACGCGTTCGGTCACAGAATGCTCCTTAGTTCTCGTCACGATCGGTCCACGGGGTTTCGCCATCCACGCCGGCCGGCTCGGGATCGGCGGGGCGGCCTCGGTCCCGGCGGGAGAACGCCAGCAGGTGTTCGGCCAGGGCCGGCCCGCCCACCGGGTCACGGGTCACCACGATGACGGTGTCGTCACCGCCGATGGTCCCGATGACCTCGGGCAGGCCGGCCCGGTCCAGGGCGGAGGCGAGGAACTGGGCCGCCCCCGGCGGGGTGCGCAGCACGGCGATGTTCCCGCTGGCGTCGGCGTGTACCAGCAACTCGCCGAGCAGCCGGGCCAGCCGGGGCGGGGTGGGTTCGCCGAGCGGCCGAACCGGCGGCGGCGAGCCGTCCTCGGGCACCACGTAGGCGGGCAGGCCCCCGTCGGGACCCCGCAGTTTCACCGCGCCCAGCTCGTCGAGGTCCCGGGAGAGCGTGGCCTGGGTGACCGCGATGCCCTCGGCGGCCAGCAGCTCGGCCAGTTCGGCCTGCGACCGCACCGGCTGGTGGGTAACCACCGCCACGATGCGGGCATGTCGGGCCGCCTTGCCCGGCGGCGCCGGTTGCACGGTCGACATGACGGCTCTCCTCCTCACCGGACCGACGGAACGAGTTCGCGGGCTAGGACCGGTGGACCAGCCAGGTCAGCAGCGCCTTCTGCGCGTGCAGGCGGTTCTCCGCCTCGTCCCAGACGGCGCTGTGTGGCCCGTCGATGACCGACGCTGCGATCTCCCGACCCCGGTAGGCCGGCAGGCAGTGCAGTACCACCGGGTCCGGCCCGGCCAGCGCCAGCGCGCTCTCGTCCAGCCGGTACGGCTCGAACACCCCAGCCCGTTCGCCGGCCTGGTCCTCCTGGCCCATGGACACCCAGGTGTCGGTGGCCAGCACGTCGGCGCCGCTGAACCCCTCCTTGGCGTCGGCGGTCACCGTGACCGAACCGCCGGTGCCGGCCGCGATCGTGGTGGCACGGGCCACCACCGACGGGTCCGGGTGGTGGCTTGCCGGCGCGCTGATCCGCACGTGCATGCCCGCGGTCGCCCCGCCGAGCAGGTAGGAGTGGGCCATGTTGTTGGCTCCGTCGCCGGTGTAGGTCAGGGTCAGCCCGGTCAGGCCACCGCGCCGTTCCCGGATGGTCTGGAGGTCGGCGAGCACCTGGCAGGGGTGGAACGAGTCGGTCAGCGCGTTGACCACGGGCACCGCGCTGGCGGCGGCCATGTCCTCGATCCGGTCCTGGCCGAAGGTGCGCCAGACAATGGCCGCGCACTGCCGGTCGAGTACCCGCGCGGTGTCCTCGATCGGCTCGCCGCGGCCGAGTTGGGACGCCTGCGCGTCGAGGACCAGTGGGTGGCCACCGAGTTCGACCACTCCGACGCTGAAGGACACCCTGGTGCGAGTGGAGGGTTTGTCGAAGATCAGCGCGACCGTCCTGGGGCCGGCCAGTGGGGAGAACTCGTACCGTTCGGCCTTCATGCGGTCGGCCAGCGTGAGTACCTCGGCCTGCTCGTCGGGGGTCAGGTCGTCGTCGCGGAGGAAATGGCGTGGCATGGTTCTCCTATCGGGAGCCGGTGGGTTCACCGGCGCCGACGATAGTTGCCGGCACCGCGTCCAGGGCGGCGGCGAGCCGTCGCACCGCCTCGTCGCACTCCTCGGCGCTGATCACCAGCGGCGGGGCGAGCCGCAGCGCGGTGGGTGACACGGCGTTGACCAGCAGCCCGGTCTGCCGGCCGGCCCGTTCGACCTCGGCTGAGACCGGGGCCCGCAGCTCCACCGCCCGCCACAGCCCGAGGCCGCGGACGTGGTCGACCAGCGGGTGCCCGAGCGCCTGGATCGCGCCGGCCAGCCGTTGGCCGTACTCGGTGGACCGTTCCAGCAGGCCCTCGGACCTGACCGTGTCGAGTACGGCCAGCGCGGCGGCGCACGACACCGGGTTGCCGCCGAAGGTGGAACCGTGGTCCCCGGGGCGCAACGCGGTGGCGGCCGGCCCGACCGCCAGGCACGCGCCGATGGGCAGGCCACCGCCGAGTCCCTTGGCCAGCGTGATCACGTCCGGGCGCACCCCGGGCGCCAGGACCTGGTGGCTGAACCAGGCACCGGCCCGGCCGATGCCGCCCTGCACCTCGTCGAACACCAACAGCGCGCCGGTCCGGTCACACGCCTCGCGGGCCGCCTGGAGGTAGCCCGGTGGCGTGGGGATGACACCGGCCTCGCCCAGTACCGGTTCGACGAACACCGCGGCCACCTCCTCGGTGACCGCGGCACGCAGTGCCTCGGCGTCGCCGAACGGCACGAACCGCACCCCGGGCACCAGCGGTTCGAACGGGGCGCGCTTGCCCGGCTGGCCGGTCAGCGCGAGCGCGCCGGCGGTGCGGCCGTGGAACCCGCCCTCGACAGCGACCGTGGCCGGCCGGCCGGCGGTGTGCCGGCGGGCCACCTTCAGTGCGGTCTCGGTGGCCTCGGCGCCGGAGTTGCACAGGAACACCCGGGCGCCGGGTCCGACCAGTCCGACCAGCCGCTCGGCCAGCGCGACGGCGGGCGGATTGACGACCAGGTTCGAGGTGTGGCAGAGGGTGCGCACCTGCCTGGACACCGCCTCGACCACGGCCGGGTGGGCGTGGCCGAGCACGCTGACCGCGATGCCGGCGACGAAGTCGAGGTACTCCCGGCCGTCGGCGTCGACCACCACCGCGCCGGTGCCGCGCACCAGCGCGAGCGGCGGGGTGCCGTAGGTGGTCATGAACGCCGCGTCGAACCGGTCCCGGTACTCGGCGTTGCCCGTCACGGTGCCTCCTCCAGGGTGACCATCGTTCCCACGCCCTCGTCGGTGAATATCTCCAGCAGCAGCGCGTGCGGCACCCGCCCGTCCAGCACGTGCGCGGCCGGGACGCCACCGCGCACCGCGCGCAGGCACGCCTCCATCTTCGGGGCCATGCCGGCGGACAGGCCGGGCAACAGCGCGGCGAGCCGGTCCGCACCGATCCGGCCGATCACCTCGCCGCCGGCCGGGCCGGCTGGATCGTCCGAGCCGGC
>DASULA010000162.1:0-8655 GCA_036278435.1 Mycobacteriales bacterium
TGGCCGAGTTGCTCGGCCGCCCGGTCACGCTGGCCGACGACGTGGCCGGTCCGGGCGCCCCGCCCGTCGTCGAGGCGACCGCGCGCGGCGAGGTGGCGATGCTGCAGAACGTCCGGTTCGAGGCGGCCGAGACGAGCTCGGACGACGCTGAGCGCGGCCGGTTCGCCGACCGGCTCGCCGGGTTGGCCGACCGCTACGTCGACGACGCCTTCGGCGCGATCCACCGCAGGCACGCCAGCGTGTACGACGTGGCCACCCGGCTGCCCGCCTACGCCGGGACGCTCGTGCTGCGGGAGCTGGCCGTGCTGCGCGGGCTCCAGGCGCCGGAGCGGCCCTACGCGGTGGTGCTGGGCGGCGCCAAGGTGTCGGACAAGCTCGCCGTGATCGAGGCACTGCTGCCCAGAGTCGACCGGCTGCTGGTGGGTGGCGCGATGTGTTTCACCTTCCTGGTCGCGCAGGGCCGGTCGGTCGGCACGTCGCGGGTGGAACCGGCCATGGTGGACGCCTGCGTGGACCTGCTGCGCCGGGCCGGCGACCGCCTGTCGTTGCCGTCGGACGTCGTGGTCGGGACCGCGTTGTCGGCGGACACGGCCACCGAGGTGGTTTCGGTCGGGGCGATCCCGGACGGGATGATGGGCTTGGACGTGGGGCCGGCCACCGCGGCGGAGTTCGCCGCGGCGCTGTCCGGCGCGCGCACCGTGTTCTGGAACGGGCCGATGGGAGTCTTCGAGATCCCGGCGTTCGCGGCCGGTACCAGACGGGTGGCCGAGGCGATCGCCTCGCTCGACGGCACCACCGTGGTCGGCGGCGGCGACTCGGCGGCCGCGGTGCGGCAACTCGGTGTCGACGAGACGGCGTTCAGCCACATCTCGACCGGCGGCGGGGCCTCGTTGGAGTTCCTGGAGGGCAGGACGCTGCCCGGCCTCGCCGTGCTGGACGCTGGTCCGGCGCGGTAGGACGATCATGGCCGGCGAACCGGCCGGCTCCGCGGGCGGCGGACGCCCGTACCGACTGGAGGTCCAGCGTGTCGAAGACTCCTGCCCGGCGCCGGCTGATCGCCGGTAACTGGAAGATGAACCTCAACCACCTTGAGGCCATCGCGCTGGTGCAGAAGGTGGCGTTCAGCCTCACCGCGGCCGAACTGGAGGCGGTCGAGGTGGTGATCCTCCCGCCGTTTGTGTCGCTGCGCAGCGTGCAGACCCTGATCGAGGGGGACCGGCTGCTGCTCGGCTACGGTGCCCAGGACCTGTCACCGCACACCTCGGGCGCCTACACCGGCGACGTGAGCGGTCAGATGCTGGCCAAGCTGGGCTGCGGGTACGTGCTGGTGGGCCACTCGGAACGCCGCGAACACCACCACGAGGACGACGCGGTGGTCAACGCCAAGGTCAGGGCGGCCTACCGGTTCGGGCTCACCCCCATCCTGTGTGTGGGCGAGCCTGCCGAGGCACGTGAGGCCGGTGCGCAGGTACCGCATGTGGTGGGTCAGCTCGATGCCGCGCTGAAGGGGGTGAAGACCGACCAGGCCAGCACCCTGGTGGTGGCCTACGAACCGGTGTGGGCGATCGGCACCGGCAAGGTGGCCTCCGGGGAGGATGCCCAGCAGGTGTGTGCCGCCGTGCGGACCAGGTTGGCCGAACGGTTCACCGACACCCTCGCCGAGGGTGTCCGTATCCTGTACGGCGGTTCGGTCAAGGCGGCCAACACCGAGCACACCATCGCCCAGCCGGACGTGGACGGCATGCTGGTGGGCGGCGCCAGCCTGGCCGGCGAGGAGTTCGCCCAGATCTGTCGGGTCGCCACCGGGTTGCCACCGGGACGCCGGTGAGCTGAACACCCCGGTCGGGAAGAGGAGGACGCGACGTACACCCGCATCCGGTCGATCCGCACCAGGATCCTTCTCGGCCTGTGTCCGGTCCTGCTCGCCGCGTGCACGGCCACCGGCAGTGCTCCGGCGGCCGCGACCGGCACGCCCGGCTTCGACCGCGGCTCGGTGTCGGTGCGCCACCCGTCCACCGATGCCGGCGGAACCCTGCGGTTGGTCATCGGCGCGGTGGACAGCCTGGACCCGGCCCGGTCGTACTTCGCCGGGGTGTGGAACGTGATGCGGCTGTACACCCGGCAGTTGGTGACCTACGCACCCGCGCCGGGTGACGCCGGGACTGTCCTGGTGCCCGACCTCGCCACCGGGCTGGGAACGTCCACCGACGGCGGCAAGACCTGGACGTACACCCTCAAGCCAGGTCTGAAGTTCGAGGACGGCTCGCCGATCACCTCCCGGGCCGTGAAGTACGGCATCGAGCGGCTGTTCGCCTCGGACCTGATCACCGGCGGGCCGACCTGGGCGGTCACCCTGCTGGACGACCACCGGTTCTCCTACAGCGGCCCCTACAAGGACCCGAGCGGCGACAAGCTCGGGCTGAGCAGCGTTCGGACGCCCGACGACCGTACGATCCAGTTCCGGCTGAACCGGCCGTTCGCAGACTGGAACTACGTGATGGCGCTGCCGGCGAGCAGCCCAGTGCCCCGGGCCGCCGACACCGGTGCGAAGTACGGCGGCCGGCCGGTTTCCTCCGGGCCGTACAAGATCGCCAAGGCGACCTCGACGCTGGTCACCCTCGTTCGGAACCCGGCCTGGTCCCGGCAGACCGACAGCGTGCGCAGCGCGCTGCCCGACCGGGTGGAACTCGCGGTCGTGCCGAGCGCGGAGGAACGGGACCGCCAGATGCTGGCCGGGACCGCGGACGCCGACCTCACCGGGTCGGGGTTGCAGCCCGCGGCCGCGACCAGGGTGCTGGACAGTCCGTCGCTGAAGGCCCGGACGGACAACCCGACCACCGGCGACATACGGTTGGTCGCGGTCAACACCTCACTGGCACCGCTGAACAACGTGCACTGCCGTCGCGCGGTGCAGTACGCCGTGGACAAGGCCGCCGTGAAATCGGCGTTGGGCGGGCCCTACGCCGCCGCGCTGGCCACCACGCTGTGGCCGCGCGGCCTGCCCGGATACCCGGCCACGGTCAAGTTTCCCGATGGACCGGGCAATCACGGCGACCTGGCCGCGGCACGGCGGGAACTGGCCAGTTGCGGTCACCGCAACGGCTTCAGCACGAAGCTGGCCACGGTCGACTCGGGCCGGGGCGCGCGGGCAGCCGAGGTGGTGAGCCGGTCCCTGCGCCGGGTGGGCATCCGGGCCACGGTCGTCCGGTTCTCCCAGAACACGTTCCTGCTCAGCGATGTCGGTTCCCCCAAGCAGGTTCAGGCCGACCGGATCGGCCTGATCATGTCCGCCTGGTCGCCGGACTTCCCGTCGCCGTCGGCGTTCTACATCCCGCTCACCGACGGTCGCAGCATCCACTCGCTGGGTAACAGCAACCTGGCCGAACTTCGCGAGACGCCGCTGGAGAAGGCCGTCGACAAGGCCGAGGGGAGTCTGGACCTGGGAACCTCCACGGTGCTGTGGCAGCACTACGACGCGTCGGTGATGGACTCGGCGGCCTACCTGCCGGTGGTGGAGGACCGAGCCCTGATCGTGGGCAGCTCACGGCTGCGGAACGCCTACGTGCACCGCGCCTACGACGGATACGACGTGGCCACGTTGGGTGTACGGTAACGCCGTCAGCGGTATCCAGGCGGTGTCCGAGCGGGTCCGGAACCGGGAACCGGCCACCTACTACGTGCCGGCAGGCCGGACGGGGTAGCCTGTGGTGATCCGTCAGAGAGGCAGACCGGCACACGATGACTACCGCACTGTCGATCATCCTTATGCTGACGAGCGTGGCTCTCGTCATCCTGATCCTGTTGCACCGGGGTAAGGGCGGAGGGCTCTCGTCGATGTTCGGCGGGGCGATGTCCTCGTCACTGTCCGGATCATCGGTCGTGGAGAAGAACCTCGATCGACTGACGATCTTCTGCGGCCTGGTTTGGGCGATCTGCATCATCGGGCTGGGCCTGTTGTTGAAGGTCGGTTGACCCCGACCCCCGTGGGTCGGTCGGTGGCTCCCGGGATTCCGACCACGCGGCACCGGACAACGGGGAACGAAAACTGGAATTCGCAGCGCACGAGCCCCTCTCGGGGCCATGCCGTGGTCAGACACCTATCCGTCAAAGGAGCTTGAGGCATCGTGGCTGGTGGGAGCGCGATCCGGGGGAGCAGGGTCGGAGCCGGCCCAATGGGCGAGGCCGAGCGCGGCGAGGCCGCGCCGCGCCGCAGGGTGTCGTTCTGGTGCGCCAACCTGCACGAGGTGCGCCCGGCGTTCGCCGAGGAGGCGTCGGTGCCCGAGACGTGGGACTGCCCACGCTGCGGCTACCCGGCCGGGCGGGATTCGGAACGGCCGCCGGACCCGCCGCGTAACGAGCCGTACAAGACGCACCTGGCCTACGTGCGCGAACGGCGCAGTGACGCCGATGGTGAGGCCATCCTGGAGGAGGCGCTCGCGAGGCTGCGGGAACGTCGCGGCGAGCGCTAGGCGAGGCCAACGCGGGCCCAGATGAGCTGTGGTGCCGCGTGCCGGGGGCGATCGGAGAGGGTTCCAGTCTGGGTCCGGGTCGAAGATCTCCCGGATCGGAGCCTGCCGGAGATCGGGGGGCCGCCGCCCGGCCGTTGCCTCTTCCGCTTGGGTGTCGGCCGCCGCTGACCGTGCTGGCCACGGTCCCCTCTACTCAGAGCCGGGCGGGGGCTGCTACCCGCCCGTGCCGTCGGGAACCCGGTGCGCGACGGTGGCGCGGTCGGTCAACTGTCCGGCCGTGACGTTGAGCCGTCTGGTGGCGGCCAGGAAAACCCCCGCGGTGGCGGCCGTGTCGTGCCGCGCCCGGCCGGGCATTCCCGGGACGGTGAGGCGCGCGGTGGCCTCCAGCGCGCCCAGGGCCAGGCTGGTGGCGGGCCACGCCAGGGTGGCGAGCCGGCGCAGGTCGAGCACCCGGGGTGGCGACCAGCCGGGCAGGGCGGCGGCGAGCACGGTGTGGCAGTGCATCCCGCGGTGCGTGATCACCGGCCGGCCGCCGATCGCGGTCAGGATCTGGTCGGCTACGGTTCGCACCGCCGGGGCGGTCGCCACGTCGCCATCCCCGATTCCGTGCGCCCGGGTGGCCCACCGGGTGATGGACTGCTCGGGGCGGACCAGCCACGTCCGTGGTTGACCGTCGAGCGCCCCAGAGTCGAGCACCGCCACCCCGATCTCGACGAGTTCGGGCCGATCCCCGCCGGTGTCGGCGATGGCGACCACGGTGAACTGGAGCCCGGCGAGCACCACGGCGGGATCCTGCCTGCCGGCACCGACCCTGCCGGTACCGCTGCCCCTGTCCAAATCCGCGGCTCCTCGACTCCGAACGGATGCGGCCCGCCCGTGGAACCGAACCGGTGGGCTCCCACCGTGGCTGGGCCCGAGGCACCGTACCGTATCGATAGAACCCTTGTTCTGCATCATCTGTGTCGGCGAATCTACTTTGTCACCTTGTCCTATGGCGGCACACCTGGGCGTGTACCGAGTACTTGATCTGTCCTGGGTGGACAGCGTGTGTCTGACTCTTCGCTCCCTGAAGTGAGGGATTCAGACCGTCTCCACGGGCAAGCACCGCCAGCCCGGCGGCCCGACGTTCTTGGCCGCGTTGACGTCGCGGTCGTGGACGGCACCACATCGGAAGGTCCACTTCCAGACGTTGACATGATTGGGCGGTGACCTCCGGGCGGGCGCCCGACGGCTCCGGCCGGCCGCGGCGCCCGCCTGCCCGCCGGGTGGGATCAGGCGTCCGAGGCCAGGGTGTCCAGGATCTCGTCCACCACGGCCGGGTCCGGCGGGTCGACCAGCACCGCCTGCCCCGGACGCTCGCACAGGACGAATCGCACCCCGGCGCGGGTCTTCTTGTCCCGGGCCAGCAACCGCCACACCGCCTCCCGGTCCAGCGCGATCCCGCCGACCGGCAACCCCAGGACGGTGAGCAGGTCCGCGGTCCGCCCAGCCAGGCCGGGCTGGCTGACGCCCAGCCGCTCGCCCAGCCGGGCCGCGAACACCATTCCCAGCCCAACCGCCTCACCGTGCCGGTAGGTCGCATAGCCGCCCAGCGACTCGATCGCGTGCCCGACGGTGTGGCCGTAGTTCAGCAGGGCACGTTGGCCCGACTCCCGCTCGTCCGCGGCCACCACCCGTGCCTTCACCGCGACGCTGCGCCGCACCAGGTCGGCCAGCAGCACCGGATCCCCGGCGACCGCCTCGGCTGGTGACCGTTCGAGGATGCCGAGCACCGCCGGGTCGGCGATGAAGCCGTACTTGACGACCTCGCCCAGCCCGGCCCGGCGTTCCCGGTCCGGCAGGGTGCCCAGGGTGGTGACGTCGGCCAGCACCGCGAGCGGCTGGTGGAACGCACCGACCAGGTTCTTGCCCTCCGGCAGGTTGACGCCGGTCTTTCCACCGATCGCGGCGTCGACCTGTGCCAGCACCGTGGTGGGCACCTGCACCACCGCGACCCCACGGTTCCAGCTCGCGGCGGCGAACCCGGCCACGTCGCCCACCACCCCGCCACCCAGGGCGACCACCACATCGTCGCGGCCCAGCGGCATGCGGGCGAACGCGCGGTAGCATCGCTCCACTGTGGCCAGTGTCTTGGTGACCTCGCCGTCGGGCAGTTCCACCACCTCGACGGCCAGGCCGGCCCGACGGATGCTCTCGGCCACCTGGTCGGCGTAGAGGCGGCCGACCGGGCCGCAGGTGACCAGGGCGACCCGCCCGGCATGTTGAGGGAATGGAACCAACTCACCGACCCGGCCGAGCAGCCCGGTACCCACCACCACGTCGTAGGGTGCGCCCGGGATCCCCACCCGCACCCGGTCCGCGGTCCCGGCCCCGCTCTGCGTTGAATTCACCGGCACACCTTAGACGAGTGGTTCCGTTCCGCTGCCACGGCGCAGCCGCGTGAGAGGCGGTGAAGGCGGCAGGGGGAGGGCAGGCGGGGTGCCACCCGGTGCCACCCCCGTGCGGGCGTCGCCGGCCTCAGGCGGTAGGCAACCGGGACACCGACGCGGGCAGGCGGCTGGCCGCGGCCCGGTCGATCAGCCAGCGGGTTCGCAGCCCACCCCGGGCCCCGGCCGCCGGCACCTGGATCCGCCCGGCGCCGCCGAGGGCGAGAGCGACCGCTGCCGCCTTGTCGTGGCCGGCCGCGATCACCCACACCTCGGTGGCCGCGGCAATGGCACGGAACGTCATGGTCACCCGGGTCGGCGGTGGCTTGGGGGCGCCCCGGACCGCGACCACGGCGCGGTCGTCGTACGCCGCGGGTGCCTCCGGGAAGATCGACGCGGTGTGCCCGTCCTCGCCCACGCCCAGCATCAGCACGTCGAACCGGGGCACGTCGCCGTGGTCCTCCGGGCGGGAGGCCGCGGCGAGTTCGGCCGCGTAGGCGTCGGCCGCGGCCTCCGCGTCGTTGCCGAAGCGCCCGCCCGCCGCCGGAACCGGGTGAACCCGGGCCGGGTCCACCGGCACGTGGTCCAGCAGCGCCTCGCGCGCCTCACGTTCGTTGCGGCGCGGGTCGTCGGCCGGCACGAACCGCTCGTCGCCCCACCACATGTCCACCCGGCGCCAGTCCACCGCGTCGCGGGCCGGTGCGGCCCGCAGCACCTGCAGGACCCGGGTGCCGATCCGCCCCCCGGTGAGCACCACCGAGGCCAGACCGGAGGCGACCTGCGCGTCCACCAGCCTGGTCACCAGGCGCGCGGCGACCGCGTTGGCGAGCAGTTCGGCCGACGCGTGCACCACGACCTCAGGCGGGTTCATCCGGCCGGCTCCGTCGGCCCGTCGGCCATCCGGGCCGGGGATTCCGCCGAGGCCTGGGTGCCGGTCACCGCCGGGTCACGCCAGATGTAGTCGCGGTGCGCCGAACGTTCGAGCAGCCCGCTGCGGCCGGTGGCCGCGCTGAGCGCCTCGGCGTAGGGCTGGTCCACGTCCAACCGCCGCAATTCCTCGGCCAGTAGGTCGCCCAGATCCCGCTCGGCCATCGGAACCGTGCTGGCGGGCGCGCCGCTACGTTCGATGACCATGCCGCGGCGGTCCGAACGGTGCGCGCGCAGGTCGCTGTCGTCGTCGAATCGTACCGACACGCCCCGGATCGTCGGCACGGTGCTGTCCTCGAACGGGACGCTGAGTCCCAGCCGGGCCCGCAGCCAGCCGGCCAGCAGCAGTGCACTGGGGTCGTTCGGATGACCCTGAACGTTCGCCGAACTGATCCCGCTGCGGACCGTGTCGAACGCCGCGGCCAGATGCATGCGCCAAGGCGTGACCCGGGTCCAGGTCAGGTCGGTGTCGCCCGGCGCGTAGTCCTCGGCCCGCTGGAACAGGGCGGCCACCGGGTCGGCGGCCAGCAGGCAGTCGGTCACCCGCCGATCCGCGATCACCCCCAGCGGATCGTAGGCGAGCGCGTCTGGGGGCGGGCCGTGCCACCACGTCACCACTGGCGCGTCCGGGGCCAGCAGGGGCAGTACCACCGACTCGGAGTGCAGCGCCAGCCGACCGTACATCCGCATCACCACCGCCTCGCCGGGACCGAGCCGGCCGCCGATGGTGACCTCCGCGTCGAGCCTGGGCACCGGCGCGTCGAGCTGCCGGCGGATCACCATCAGCAGCCGCAGCGGATGCCGCGCGGCGGCGATGGCTGCGGCGGGGGGGG
>DASULA010000163.1:0-2232 GCA_036278435.1 Mycobacteriales bacterium
AGGCCCTCGGCGACACCCCGGCACCCGGCCTCGACCGCGCCATCGCCTACCTCACCGCGAAACAGCCCTACCTGCACTACCGCCAAGCACTGGCCATGGGCTGGCCCATCGCCACCGGCGTCATCGAAGGCGCCTGCCGCCACCTCGTCAAAGACCGCCTCGCCATCACCGGCGCCCGCGACCAACAAGACCGCGCCCAGGCCGGCCTCCGCCACGCCTACGGCACGACCGACGTAAGTAGTCCCAAGTCCCGTGGGTGACTGTGTGTGACACGGACAGTTGGTGTGTGATCGGGCCGTTGTGATGGTGTTGGTTTGCGGGTGTGACGGTCTCGGCGGGTATCGCGGTGGAGGCGGGCGCTGACGCGGGGTTGAGTGCTGTTCTGGCTCGGGTGGTGGAGGCCAACGAGCGGTGGGAGCGGCTGGTCGCGCAGTTGCGGGCGGAGAACGAGCAGTTGCGGGCGGAGAACGCCGCGCTGCGGGTGGAGAACGAGCGGCTGTCGGCTGAGTTGGCGGTGTTGCAGCGGCTGGTGTTCGGTCGGTCGTCGGAGCGGGTCCGGCCGTCGCCGGCCGGCGACGGTGACGATGGCGCGGAGGACCGGAGTGGACAGGGTGATGGACCTGGCCGGCGGCAGCCGGGGGAGGCGTCGTCTCGGGGGCCGGGTGGCCGGGCCGGTCGCCGGGATTATTCGCATCTGCCGCGGGTGGAGGTGTTGTGGGACTTCGTCGAGGGCGGGTATTGCTGCCCGGAGTGCTCATCACCGTTCGAGGCGTTCGGCGAGCATGCGAGCGAGCAGGTTGATTGGCGGGTGACGGTGCGGGTGGTGGTGCATCGCCGGCGCCGGTATCGGCGGCGTTGCCGGTGTGCGGGGCCGAGGACGGTGACCGCGCCGGGCCCGCCGAAGGCGATCGGCAAGGGCTTGTTCAGTAACGGGTTCATCGCGATGCTGCTGGTCGAGCGGTATGTGGCCGGGCGCTCCCAGAACTCCCTGATCGCCGGGCTGGGCCGCCAGGGCGCCGACATGAGCGGACCGACGCTGGTCGGGACCTGTGCTGCGGCCGGGGCGTTGCTCGCGCCGCTGGAAGAAGCGATTGTTGCCCGGTCCCGCGATTCGTGGCATCTGCACGCCGATGAGACGTCGTGGCACGTGTTCATCCCCGACGATGGCGACGGCCCGGCGCGCTGGTGGCTGTGGGTGTTCATCGGCGCGGACACCACCTGTTTCGTGATGGACCCGACCCGCGCCGGCATCGTGCTGGCCCGGCACGCCGGGATCGACCCCGACACCGGTCAGTTGACGCAGGCCGAGGACGGTGGGCCACGCAGGTTGGTCATCTCCAGCGACTTCTACACCGTCTACGCCTCGGCCGGACGCAAGACCGACGGCCTGACCAATCTCTACTGCTGGGCCCATATCCGCAGGTATTTCGTGCGCGCTGGGGACACGAACCCGACCCAGCTCGGGTACTGGACCCGCGACTGGCTGGACCGGATCAAGGCTCTCTACCGTGCCCACGACGAGTTGACCGAGGCGTGGAACGCGTCCGTGGCACCCGAAGCCCGGCATGCCACACAGACAGCGGCGCGGCTGGACGACGCGTACACCGCCTGGGATGCCGCCCTGGACACGATCGATACCGCCCGGCAGGCCCAGATGAAAAGCCCTGGCCTGCAACAGCCGGCGCGCAAGGCCCTGGCCACCCTGGACCGGGAATGGGACGGCCTGGCAGCGCACCGCGACTACCCCATGATCAGCCTGGACAACAACGCTGCGGAAAGGGCGCTGCGCCGGCCGGTCGTGACCCGCAAGAACGCCTACGGCTCCCGCACCGACGCCGCCGCCCGCCTCGCGGCCACCGTCTGGACCGTCACCGCGACCGCCGAACAGGCCAGCCTCAACCCGCTGACCTACCTCACCGCCTACCTCGACGCCTGCGGCCGTAACGGGGCAAAGCCACTGACCGGCCCGGACCTGCAACGATTCCTACCCTGGAAAGCGTCGGCCACCGACCTGCACACCTGGGCACAACCACCCGAGACCGCCTGACACCCGCACCGGCCATCACCACGGCGCCGCCACAACCGGCCACGCCGACCGTCAGCATGCCCACAATCCGCGTCACCCACAGTCACCCACAAGACTTGGGACTACTTACCCCCGGTGACAATTGCTACTGCCCGGCGTTAATCGCGCTCGAATCGTGCCTGCACGAGACCGGGAGTCGGCTGACG
>DASULA010000164.1:0-3431 GCA_036278435.1 Mycobacteriales bacterium
ATCGTCGTCCCGAGCGTGGCCGAGCAGAATGTCACGGCCACACCCAAGGACGCCATCATCGCCGAGGTATCCGACACCAGCCAGCAGTACAAGACATGGCTCAGCACCGACTCGGGCGGCGCCACCTACCAGGGGAAGACCTACTACCGGCGGCAAGGCCCGTTCACCTCGCTCAAGGACGCGCAGGCCGCGTACAAGACCGGCGCGACCACCGCAAGCTCGCCCATCCCGGGCGTCGGCATCACCCCCGGCGGCGGCCTCACCCCCGCCAATCCCATCCCGGGCCTGGCCCAGGTCGGCGACTTCTTCGCCGCGCTGACCCAGGCCAACACGTGGATCCGGGTGGCCAAGGTGCTGGGCGGCGGCCTGCTGCTCGTGATCGGGATCGCCCACATCACCGGGGCGGGCAACGCCGTGGCCACCGCGGCGAGGAAGGTACCGGTACCGATCTGATGACCGAGACGCACCCCGAGGAGCTGTTCCCCCCCAAGCCCGGCGGGATGGTCGACACCGTCCGCCGCCAGCGCCAGGCCGAGGCGGACCAGCTCGCCGCCTACGCCGTGACCGAGCCCGGCGAGACCGGCCCCGGCGGCGGGCTGTACGAGGCGATCCGGGTCCGCCCCCAGGCACCTGACACCGGGATCCCGAAGACCATCACCCTGTCGGAGGCCTACCCGGTCGCGCAGCTGCTGCCCGCCGACCCGCAGCGCCGCGTCGCCATCGTCCTGGCCATCGACAACGACGTCTACCTCACCAAGGCCCAGGGCCCCGCCGCGGACGCGGCAGGATCGGCCACCTCGGGCGGCCCGCTGTTCTACCTGCCCAAGGGGATCGTCATCCCGATCTCGGACCAGGACAAGTACTGGGTGGCCGCCACCACGACCAGCTCGACCTCCCGCGTATCGGTGCTGGTCAGCCGGGACAGCTAGCAGGCCGCCATGACGACCCGGCGCCTGTTCCCGGCCACGAACGGCCCCGCCGGCCCGGCTTCCTACAGCGGCCCGTTCCTGTGCGGCGTGCTGTTCGAGGTCACCGCGGGCGGCCAGTGGTTCGACGGGTACTGGCTGTGGGTCCCGGGGACCGACGGCGACACCGTCGCGCGGAAGTTCGCGCTGTGGTGCGTGACCGGCAACGGCCAGGCCACCCTGATCCCCTCGGCCACCGTCACCTCGGGCACGCTGACCGCCGGCCAGTGGAACTTCGTCCCCCTCGCCGAGCCGGTCCAGCTCGCTATCGGCACTGTCTACAACGCATGCACCGGGTGGGAAGCCGTCCATGGCTTCCCGGACAGCAACACCGGCACCGACGCGGCCAACTGCTACGGCACCGGCGGCCATACCGCGGGCATCACCAACGGGCCCCTGCACGCCTACTCCGACATCACCGGCGGGACCAGCCCCGACCCCTACGGCAACGTGCAGGGCGTCTTCAGCGCCAGCCTCGGCACCGACCCCGCCGTGCACGCACCCTTCCAGGGATCCGACAGCGCCAACTTCTGGATCGATATTCAGGTCGATGACACCGCCCCGGCCGGGTACGCCGGGTCCTACCGGCTGTGGCCCAATAACGTCGCGGCCAACGTCGACACGGTGCCCGACTCCGCCGTGAACTACGTGCTTGCCACCGAGTTCGCCCTGGCCGAGCCGTGCACGCTCGACGCCATCTGGTACTTCAGCCCGGCCGGGACCGCCCAGCTGGCCACCGCGTGCGACGTGTGGAGCATCGACGGACCCGGCACCGGGACCCGCATGGCCGGGAACGCGGCGCCGTCCTGGTCCGGCGCGGCCGGCAGCGGCTGGATCTCGTGCGCGTTCGGGAACGCGGTCCTCCCGGCCGGGATCTACAAGGTGTCCGTCTACAACAGCACCAGCCCCGCGGACGGGTGGAGCGCGAAGGACGCCAACAGCAGCTACTGGGGCACCGGGGCCGGCGGATCCGGCATCACCAACGGGCCGCTGTCGGCCCCCGGCGTCGCCGGCGCCAGCCCGGCCTACGTGTTCGACGGCTCCGGCGGCGGCAATACCCCGCCGTTCAGCGACGGGTCCGGCACCACCGAGCCGGGCCAGTGCACCTTCGCCCAGCCCACCGTGGCCCCCGGCACCGACCAGTACCCCTACCTCTACGTCGACTCGCTGGCCCAGAACTACTGGGTTGATATCGAGGTCACCCCCGCGGCGGCCGCCTCGTCCGGCTCCGTCATCCCCGCGTGGCTCGCCGGGGTGATGACCTGATGCGCGAGCTGGCCCTCAGCGCCAAGGCCTACGTCACCCTCGACAGCGACGGGAACGGCACCGCCTCGGTAGGTCCGCTGTCCCCCGGCGAGCAGTGGGCCGGCCTGACCGCGGCCGTCCGCGTGGCCACCAACGCCAGCGAGGCTACCGCGTCGGTCTACGCCGGGGCGGCCGCCACCGCCGGCTACTTCTGCGGCGCCACCACGTGGGGCTCGACCGGTGACTCGACCACGAACGTCCCGGACGTCAAGGTCGGCGGCCAGGTCTTCGCGACCTGGACGGGCGGCGACCCCGGGGCGCTGGCCACGCTCACCGTAACCGGCACGAGGAAGGTGGCATGATGTCCGGATTCGCCCACGACGTCGCCGGAGGCTCCGGCAACCTGGTCGCCGCCCAGGTCCAGTCCCCGAACTTCGAGCACGGCGTCTCCGGGTGGATCATCCGCAAGGACGGCTCGGCCGAGTTCCAGGACGTCATCATCGGCGGCGGCGGCACCGGGATCACCGCCACCTTCTCCGCCACCGCCCCGGCCAGCCCCGCCACCGGTGACCTGTGGTACGACACCTCGGACGGGCTGCTGCTGTCCCAGTGGGACGGGTCAGCGTGGGTGGCCTACCAGATCGGCACCGGGGCGATCGACGCCGGGGCGATCACCGCGACCCAGCTCGCCGCGGGAATCGTGTACGCCGGCATTGTCGACTCCACCACGGTCAATGCCGCGACCTTCACCGGGTCGGTGTTCGAGGGCACCGACTTCGTCATCAACGCCGCCGGCCAGTTCTTCTACTCGGCCACCCCGGCGGCCGGGAACCTGACCGAGTCGGTCGCCCGGACGGCCGGGACGGACGCGCTCGGCAACCACTACGTGGCCGGCCACGCGACCTACGGGGCCACGTTCGCCGCCAGCCTGGCCGCCGGGTTCATGGTGATGTACACCGGGAGCCTGCCCGGCGGGTGGACCCAGACCGCCACCGTCGAGACCAGCTCGCTCGGCGACCTGGTGCTGTTCGCCAGCAACGTGATCTCGCTGGCCGGGGACGTCAGCATCGGCGGGACTCTGACGCTGGGCAGCCCCCTGCCGGTCAGCGGGTCCTCGTCCTCGGCGGGCCTGCCGGACGGCACCATCCACGGCACCTCGGGCGGCGCGTCGGCCGGGACGTCCCACACCCACGGGCCCGGCTCGTTCGCGGTCGGGAACGG
>DASULA010000165.1:0-15745 GCA_036278435.1 Mycobacteriales bacterium
GTCGGCCAGATCGGTCAGGACCGGTTCGACCACGGGACGCTGCCGTGCTCCCGGACGCGGCTTCCTGGTGTGCCCGCGCGCGGTGATGGCCACCAGTTCCTCGGTGGCACGGACCGACAGTCCCTCGGCCACGATGCGGGCGGCGAGCTCGTCCTGGTCGTCGACGTCTTCCAGGCCGAGCAGCGCCCGGGCGTGCCCGGCGGTGAGCACGCCGACCGCGACCCGGCGCTGCACGGCCACCGGCAGGTTCAGCAGTCGGATCGTGTTGGTCACCTGGGACCTGCTGCGGCCGATCCGTTGAGCCAGCTCCTCGTGGGTGGCGCCGAACTCCTCCAGCAACTGCTGGTACGCGGCGGCCTCCTCCAGCGGGTTGAGCTGGGTCCGGTGGATGTTCTCCAGCAGTGCGTCCCGCAGCATGGCGTCGTCGGCGGTGTCCCGGACGATCGCCGGGATCGTGTCCAGCCCGAGTTCTCTGGTCGCCCGCCAGCGACGCTCCCCCATCACCAGCTCGTACCGACCGGCGCCCTTCTCCCGGACCACGACCGGCTGGAGCAGACCGAACTCCCGAATGGAGGTCTTCAGCTCGGCCAGCGACTCCTCGTCGAAGACCTGCCGGGGCTGCTTCGGGTTCGGCGTGACAGCATCGACCGGAATCTCGCGGAACGAGGCTCCGGGCACCGCGGCCGGGCCGGCTCCCCACGGATCGGTCCGGTCCGTCAGACCGGGCCCGGAGTGACCCGCCTCCTCACGCTCCGGGGGCAGACCGAGGGGCGCGCCGGTCGGAATGAGCGCACCCAGCCCTTTGCCGAGTCCACCACGTCGCGTCGTCACGAATTCGCCTCCGCTGCGTTCCTGCCGGTCGGGTTCCCGATCGCCCGGGTCATCCGCCTGGCCCGGCTGTCGCGCCCCGTTCGGCCATCTCCCGCGCCGCGTCCAGGTAGCTGACGGCCCCGCGGGAACCCGGGTCATACGTCATCACCGACTGACCATATCCGGGTGCCTCGGACACTCGGACACTGCGCGGGACGACCGACCCCAGCACCAGGTCGCCGAAGTGCTGCCGCACCTCCTGGGCGACCTGGTCGGCCAGCTTGGTCCGGCCGTCATACATGGTGAGCAGGATGGTGGTGATCCGGACGCCCCGATTGAGGTGGGCCTGTACCAGCTCGATGTTGCGGAGTAGCTGTCCGAGCCCTTCCAGGGCGTAGTACTCGCACTGGATGGGGATCAGTACCTCGTCCGCGCCGACCAGCGCGTTCACGGTGAGCAGTCCGAGCGACGGCGGGCAGTCGATGAAGATGTAGTCCACCTGATGCCTCAGGGCTGCCACGGCCAGTCGTAGCCGGGCCTCTCGACGCTCGAGGTCGACCAGTTCGATCTCGGCGCCGGCCAGGTCGATGGTGGCCGGGACGCACCACAGGTTCGGCATGTCGGCGACCGGAGCCGCGGTGTCGGCGAGGGTTCGTTCGCCCAGTAACACCTCGTAGATCGACGGAAGACCTGCCTGGTGATCCACGCCCAGGCCGGTGCTGGCGTTGCCCTGCGGGTCGAGGTCGACCACCAGTACCCGCGATCCGTGCTGGGCGAGCGCCACCGCCAGGTTGACGCTGGTGGTCGTCTTGCCCACCCCACCCTTCTGGTTGGCGACCGCGATCACCCGCCGCCGGGAAGGCCGCGGGAACTCGCTACCAGACACGTTGAGCACCCGTACGGCGCGAGCCGCCTCGCGCGCGATCGGAGTGTCGTACCCGGTTTCACGTGAAACATCGCCACCCTGATCGTCGGTTTCACGTGAAACAACGGCATCATCGAGCACCCGCTTGATCCGGGAGTGGCTGACGTCTCCGACTGCCGCACCGGACCCGCCACCCCCGACCGGTTCCGCGGTGCCGCCGCCGTGCTTGCCCACGTCCGTGTTCCTCTCTGCCGAATGTGGCTGGTCAGGCCAGCCCAGGGGGGAGTCGATCCGGGTCTCATGCTGCCTGGCGGGCGGTGCGGACCGATCCGGCCAACCGAGGTGGCTCGGCTGGCGCACTGACTGCTCTGTCTGCATCGTCATCGATCTCCCCGTCCTCCCGGCGAGCCGGCTCGACACACCACTACCACGGTGGCAGGGGGGTCCACCATGCCAACGCCACAACGGCGCACCTCGATACGGGACCCACCGAGTCGGATTACCGCATCGGCGTGCGTCGCCACCTCCGCCTCTGCTCCGGCACCCTTCACGGCGAGCATCCTCCCTCCACGGCGCAACAGGGGCAGGGACCACGCAGCCAGCCTGTCAAGTGGAGCCACCGCCCGGGAGATCACCGCATCGGCATCTCCCACCGCGGCCACCATGTCTCGGTCCTCGGCCCGACCCCGGTGGACAGTGACCCGCTCCAGCCGCAACTCCGCACGGCATTCGGTCAGGAACTGGGTTCGCCGAGCCAACGACTCGACCAGCGCCACGGTCAGGTCCGGGCGGGCGAGCGCCAGCACGACGCCGGGCAGGCCGGCACCGCTACCCACATCGACGACCGTCGCACCGGGTTCAAGTAGTTCCACCAATGCGGCGCAGTTGAGGATGTGCCGCTCCCACAGCCGCGGCACCTCCCGCGGGCCGATCAGCCCGCGGGTCACTCCGTCGGTAGCCAGCAGCTCGACGTACCGCACCACCCGGTCGGACCGGGAACCGAAGAGACCCCTGGCCACCGGCGGGATCGGACCGACCGTCGGAACGCCCATCTCACCCTTCCCTCACAGCAGCGAGCCCCGCCGGATGCTGGCGGGGCTCGCTGCTGTCAGCACAGGCCGACCGGCCGTCACCGGTCCGGTGCGATCACGACCCTGCGCTCGGGCTCCTCGCCCTCGGACTCGCTGCACACACCATCGATCGCAGCCACAGCGTCGTGCACGATCTTGCGCTCGAACGGGTTCATCGGATCCAGGACGGCGGGCTCACCACCGGCCAGCACGTCCTTGCACACCGAGCGGGCGAGGTCGGCCAGCTCGGTCCGCCGCTGGGCCCGATATCCACCCACGTCAAGCATGAGCCGACTCCGCACCCCGGTCTGCTGCTGTACCGCAAGCCGGGTGAGTTCCTGCAACGCCTCCAGCGTGGTCCCGCTCGGACCGACCAGGCGTTGGAGTTCACCGCCTACCACGGCCACGACGGCGCGGTCGCCCTCCACGTCCAGATCGATGTCGCCGTCGTAGTCCACGATGTCGAGCAGGCGTTCCAGGTAGTCGCCGGCGATATCACCCTCCCGGACCAGCAACGTCTCCAGCGACGACACGTCATCCGGCGGCGTCGACAGTCGTCGCGACACCTCCGACAGCTCCGGCGGGGCTGTCCCGCCGGTCACCTCTGGCGCGGCACTGGCTGGCTGCGCGGTTCTCTCGCTCACGATGACTCTCCCGGACGCGCCCCCGCACGGCGGGGACTGGATCGCTGCTGGACTGCTGCTGACTGGCCTGGCTCAGCGTCGCTTCCGCTTCGGTCGGGTGCCGGCCGGGCGTTTCCCGGGCCGCGGCTTGGTTGGCCGACCAGCCCCGGCGGGGGCGCCGGCCCGCTCGGCGCCGGCGCGGCCCGCGACCTTCCCGTTGGCCTCTCCGTTCATCTGCGCCTTCTCCTCGACCGTGCCCTCAACCGCGGTCTCAACTCCGATAGCCTCGACCCCCGGGGCCGCGGGGCCGGGCCGACGTGACTTTGGGTTCACCGGCCGGGCCCCCGGCTTCGGCGCCAGCAGCTTCGGATCGACCTTCGGCTTCGCCGGCTCCTGGGCCGCACCGGGGTGGGGCATCTTCTTGAGGATGTAGAACTGCTGCCCCATCGTCCAGATGTTGTTGGTGAGCCAGTAGCACAACACCCCGACCGGGAAGATGAAGCCGGAGATCAGCAGGCTGGCCGGGATGCCGTAGAGCATCATCTTCTGCACCATCGCCTGCTGGCGGTCCACCGCCTGCTGCGCGGTGCGGGCCATGATCTGCCGCTGGGTGATGTAGGTCGCCACCACCATGAACAGGACCATCACCGCGGTGACAGTCCGCACCCTGGTGGGATCGGCACCAAGCCCGGTGATCGTCTCGACGGGCGTGCGGAACGCGGCCGAGATTGGCGCGCCGAACAGCTTCGCGTGCGACGCGCTGTCCATCTGGTCGGGAGTCCAGCCGTACAGCGCGGGGCGACCCGGCTTGAGTCGGCGCAGCACGTGGAACAGCGCGAGGAAGACCGGCGCCTGCAACACCACCGGGAGGCAACCGCTGAGCGGGTTGTAGCCAGCCTCCCGGTTGAGCTTCATCAGCTCCTGGCTCATGGTCTGCCGGTCGTTCTTGTACTTCACTCGCAGCGCGGCGATCTTGGGCTGGAGTTCCTGCATCTTGCGCTGGTTCCGGATCTGCCTGACGAAGAACCGGAACAGCACGACCCGGATGGTGATCACCAGCAGCATGATCGACAGTGCCCAGTTGAGGCCCTGGTTGGCCGCGATGACGTGGGACAGCAGCTCGTGCCATCTCAACAGCACCCAGGAGATGCCGTAGTACAGGAAGTCCAACACTACGAGGCTCCAGACGGAGGAGTCGATGTCGCGGTGGGCGTCGCGGTGGGCGTCGCGGTGGGCGCCGGGTGTCGGGCACCGCCACGACCAACGACAAGGGGAACCGGATCGTGCCCACCACGGTGCCACGGATGGCAGCGGAGCAACCTGCGGAGGCTGAGCCAACTACCGCGCAGGGCACCGTACCGGTCGAGTGCCTCCAGCGCGTAGGCGCTGCACGACGGGGTGTACCGGCAGGATGGTGGTAGCGCCGGACTGATGTACCGGCGGTAGAACCCGACCACGGCCAGCAGGACCCGGGCCGGCACCGAGCGGTGCCGGTCGCCGGTCACGGGGCTGTCCCGAGCACGCGGTCCAGCGCGGCGTCGAAGTCCCGGGCCAGACCCGCCGAACCGCTGCCCGCCGACGGTGGCAGCGCCCGGACCACCAGTCGCGATCCGGCCGGAAGCCGAACCAGCCGTTCCCGGGCGAGATGCCGCAACCGGCGCACCACCCGGTGCCGTTCGACTGAGTTTCCAACCGGCCTGCCAACGACGAAACCGACCCGGGCAGGACAAAGTGACGCCGGATCACCGCCCGGCGCACCCAGGTAGTGCACGACAAGGCTGGACCGGCGAGCCCGCCGGCCCCTGCGCACCGCCAGCGCGAAGTCCTCGCGATGCCTCAGCCGCGCCGCCGCCGGCAACACGGTAGTCGCGCTGTTCAGGCCGAGAGCCGCACGCGACCCTTGCGGCGACGTGCCGCCAGGATCGCGCGACCCGCGCGGGTGTGCATGCGCAGCCGGAAGCCGTGTGTCTTCGCGCGGCGGCGGTTGTTCGGCTGGAAGGTACGCTTGCTCACGGTCGGGCTCCATCGAGGTGTTTGTCCGCTGTCCGCGTCCGCCCGGCGCGCCCGGCGCGCTCGGCCCAGCCGGAACTCCACCCGGCATGGACACAGACCTATTCACGGTACGGACCGGGTCTGCCCAGGTCAAACGCGGCCGTCTCAACTCCCGCGCAGCACCCGGTCCGACGGCCGCGCGGACACGCCGCGGCGGGCTGCCGGATCCAGCCTGCCTCGTTGACTTCCGGGTTGTCCCCAGGCACGGCTAGCCTGTGGACAACAGTGTCGTGACCGCCGCCGTGCGCGCGTCGGCACGCGGCAGCGCGGCTGTCCGGCGGTCCGGTCCCAGCGGGGTCGCAGGTGGGCTTCCACGTTGTCGTCGGGCGTCGGTGCACACACAGGTCGCGCACCCGGACATACACAGGCTGTGGACAAAACCTGTGGACAACGATGTGGACAACGATGTGGACAACGCGATGACGGGGCGATCCCAACCCCTTGCGCGGGAGGGAGTGTCAGCGTGTCTGACGAGTCCAGGGATGGCACCGCCCTCGAAACGCTGTGGGCGCACGCCATCGAGGGCCTCGCCGACAGCGCGGTCACTGCCCAGCACCGAGCCTGGCTGCGGCTGACCCGGCCGCTCGGCCTGGTCGAGGACACCGCCCTGCTGGCCGCGCCCAACGAGTTCGCCAAGGACGTGCTGGAAACCCGGCTGCGGTCGCTCATCACCACGGCACTGAGTCATGAGCTGGGCCGGGAGATCCGGGTGGCCGTCACGGTCGAGCCGCAACCGGTTCGGGAAGCGCCGCCCCCCGGTGAGCCCGAGCGGCTGCCGCGGCAGCCGCCGCAGGCCACCTGGGCATCCGCTGGCGCGGACGCCCGGATCGCGCCGCGTACCGAACCGGCCCGGCTGAACCCGAAGTACACCTTCGACACGTTCGTCATCGGCTCCAGCAACCGGTTCGCGCACGCGGCTGCGGTCGCGGTCGCCGAGGCGCCGGCCAAGGCCTACAACCCGCTGTTCATCTACGGCGACTCCGGGCTGGGCAAGACCCACCTGCTGCACGCGATCGGGCACTACGCCCAGCGACTGTTCGCCGGGGTGCGGGTGCGCTACGTCAGCTCCGAGGAGTTCACCAACGACTTCATCAACTCACTCCGCGACGACAAGATGCAGGCGTTCCAGCGCAGGCATCGCGATCTGGACATCCTGCTCATCGACGACATCCAGTTTCTGGAGCGGGCAGAGCGGACTCAGGAGGAGTTCTTCCACACGTTCAACACGCTGCACAACGCCAGCAAGCAGATCGTGATCACCTCCGACCGGCCGCCCAAACAGTTGTCCACGCTGGAGGACCGGTTGCGCACCCGGTTCGAGTGGGGCCTGATCACCGACGTGCAGGCGCCGGACCTGGAGACCCGCATCGCCATCCTGCGCAAGAAGGCCGCCCAGGAACGGCTGAACGCTCCCCCGGACGTGCTGGAGTTCATCGCCAGCAAGATCCAGAGCAACATCCGGGAGCTGGAGGGGGCGCTGATCCGGGTCACCGCGTTCGCCAGCCTCAACCGGCAGGGCGTCGACCTGACCCTGGCCGAGATCGTGCTCAAGGACCTCATCCCCGACTCGGGGGGTCCGGAGATCACGGCGGCGACCATCATGGCCGTCACCGCGGAGTACTTCAGCATCTCCATCGACGACCTGTGCGGCTCGTCGCGGAGCCGGGTACTGGTGACCGCCCGCCAGATCGCGATGTACCTGTGCCGGGAGCTGACCGACCTGTCGCTGCCCAAGATCGGGCAGAACTTCGGCGGCCGGGACCACACCACGGTCATCCACGCGGACCGCAAGATCCGGTCGCTGATGGCCGAACGCCGGTCGATCTTCAACCAGGTCACCGAGCTGACCAACCGGATCAAGATGCGGTCACGCCAGTGAGGCCATCACTCACCGTCACCATCACGTCCGGCATTTCAGGTACATACCGACGATCACCACACTGCGTACACAAACGACATACCCGCTGTGCACAGTCTGGGGATAACTCTGTGGAAACTGTGGACAACCAGTGGACGAACCTGTGGACAACCGGCCGGTAACCAGTGGACAACGTTGTGGAGAACCAGTGGATAACCAGTGGACAGCGTGTGGACAACATGTGGATGGCCGTCGTCATCCACAGGCGACCAAAAGTTATCCCAAGGTTACCCACACACTGTCCACAGCCGGGCTGGTGCTCTGACCTGCGGAAAGGCGGGTTATCCACAGTATCCACAGCCCCGAAGACGACGACTCCCTAGATCTATTGATGAACACGAACGACAAAGACGGGCAGCGCGGTTCTGGGGATAACCCGATCGCCAGACCGGTCAGAAGGTGAGCGGACCAATGAAGTTCCGGGTCGAACGTGAGGCCCTTGCCGAGGCGGTGGCGTGGACAGCGCGTAGTCTCCCGCCGCGCCCGGCGGTGCCGGTGCTCGGCGGCGTCCTGCTGGAGGTCGAGGAGACCAGCCTGTCGGTGTCCGGCTTCGACTACGAGGTGTCGACCCAGGTCGACCTGCTCGTGCACGCCTCCAGCCCCGGCCGCACCCTGGTCAGCGGCCGACTGCTGGCCGACATCACCCGCGCCCTGCCGGCCCAGCCGGTCGAGGTGACGGTGGACGGCCCGCGGGTCACGATCAGTTGCGGCAGCGCCAGGTTCACCCTGCCCACGATGCCGGTGGAGGACTACCCGACCCTGCCGGCCATGCCCAGCACCGTCGGCACCATCCCGAGCGACCTGTTCGCCGCCGCGGTGCACCAGGTCGCGGTGGCCGCCGGACGGGACGACACCCTGCCGATGCTCACCGGGGTCCGGATGGAGATCGACGGGGAGCGGCTCACCCTGGCGGCCACCGACCGGTACCGACTGGCCGTCCGCGAACTCACCTGGAAGCCCGAGCCGGTCGACCTGAGCCAGGCCGTACTGATCCCGGCCCGCACCCTGGCCGAGGCGGCCAAGACCCTCGCCACCGACGGGCCCGAGATCACCCTGGCACTGTCCGACGGCGGAGCCGGCGAGGGCATGATCGGTTTCGCCGGGCCGGGCCGGCGGACCACCACCCGGCTGCTGGACGCGGAGTTCCCCCGGTACCAGTCGCTGTGGCCGGCGGAGTTCTCCGGCGCCGCGGACGTCCCGGTGGCGCCACTGGTGGACGCGGTGAAGCGGGTTGCCCTGATGGCCGAGCGCGGAACCCCGGTGCGGCTGGCGTTCGAGGAGTCACAGGTCACCCTGTCCGCCGGCGGGGACGACGAGGGTCGGGCCGAGGAACGGGTCGAGGTCAGCCTGTCCGGCGATCCGATCGCGGTCGCCTTCAACCCCGGATACCTGCTCGACGGCCTGTCCGCGCTGTCCACCGACCGGGCCGTGCTGTCGTTCACCACGTCGATCAAGCCCGCGGTGATCACCGGCCGCAACTCCGCTGACGTGCCCGACACCGACACTGACACCGGTACCGACGGACCCGCGGACACCGGATCGGGTGGCACCGGATCGGGCAGCACCGAATACCGCTACCTGCTCATGCCGGTGCGGTTGCCCGGATAGGGAACACTGGAGCGGCCACGAGGCAGCCGGCAGGAGGGGCGGAGCATGGAGATCGGACTGGTCGGCCTGGGCAGGATGGGCGCCAACATGGCCGAACGGCTGCGTGGCGGCGGACACGCGGTGGTCGGGTACGACCGTTCGGCCACCGCGCCCCGCGACGTGGACACCCTGCCGGCGCTGGTGGACCGGCTGGCCGCGCCGCGGGTGGTCTGGTGCATGGTGCCGGCCGGGGAGGCGACCCGGCAGACGGTGCACGAGCTCGGTGGCCTGCTCGCCTCCGGCGACCTGGTGGTCGACGGAGGCAACAGCAGGTACACCGACGATCAGGAACACGCCGGGCACCTCGCCGAACGCGGCGTGGGTTACCTGGACGTGGGGGTCTCCGGCGGGGTGTGGGGGCTGCGCGAGGGGTACGCGCTGATGGTCGGCGGCGACCCGGAGCACGTGGCCCGGCTCCAGCCCGCGCTCGACACGCTCAAGCCCGACGGCGACGGCGGGTACGTGCACGCCGGCCCGGTCGGGGCCGGGCACTTCACCAAGATGGTGCACAACGGCATCGAGTACGGGCTCATGCAGGCCTACGCCGAGGGCTACGAACTGCTGGCCGCGAGCCCGCTGGTGCACAACGTGGCCGAGACCGTGGCGAGCTGGCGCAGCGGCACGGTGATCAGGTCCTGGTTGCTCGACCTGCTGGCCGCCGCGTTGGCCGACGACCCCGACCTGGGCCGGGTGCCCGGTTACGCGCAGGACTCCGGGGAGGGACGGTGGACCGTCGAGGCGGCCATCGACAACGCGGTGCCGGTGCCGGTGATCTCGGCCGCGCTGTTCGCCCGGTTCGCCTCCCGGCAGCCCGACTCGCCGGCGATGAAGGTGGTCGCCGCGCTGCGGCACCAGTTCGGCGGGCACGTGGTGGGCGGCCCCGGCTCCGGGGCAGCCCCGTCCGCACCCGCCGGCTGACCGTGTACGTCCGGCACCTGTCCGTGGTGGACTTCCGCAACTGGCCGGCCGCGGAGTTGACCTTCGAGCCCGGCCCCACCGTGCTGGTCGGGCCGAACGGGCAGGGCAAGACCAACCTGGTCGAGGCGATCGGGTACGCGGCCACCCTGGGCAGCCACCGGGCAGCCACCGACGCACCGCTGGTCCGGCATGGCGCGGCCCGAGCGGTGGTCCGCACCGCGGTGGTCCGGGCCGGCCGGGAACTGCTGGTGGAGATCGAGATCGCCCCGGGCCGGGCGAACCGGGCCCGGCTCAACCGGGCGCCGGTACCACGGGCGCGGGAGGTGCTCGGGGTGCTGCGGACGGTGCTGTTCGCACCCGAGGACTTGGCCGTGGTCCGGGGCGACCCGGCCGAGCGCCGCCGGTTCCTGGACGACCTGCTGGCCGCCCGCACGCCCCGTTACGCCGGGGTACGGGCCGACTACGACCGGGTGCTGCGCCAGCGCAACGCCCTGTTGAAGACCTCCGGCGCGGCCCGCCGGGCGGGTTCGACCGGGGACCTGCGTACCCTCGACGTCTGGGACGGCCACCTGGCCAGGCACGGCGCCGAGCTGCTTGCCGGCCGGCTGGAGCTGGTCGCCGCGCTGGCTCCCCACGTCGGCGCGGCATACGGCGATGTGTCGAACGGGCAGGGTGCGGCCGAGGTGAGTTACGGCAGTTCACTGGGTGCGGCCTCCGAGGCGGTCCTGGAGCCGGTGCGGGGTGGCACCGGACCCGACCGTGAGGTGCTTGAGGCGGTGCTGCTGGCCGAACTGGCTCGGGTACGCGGCCAGGAGGTGGAACGCGGGGTGACCCTGGTGGGCCCGCACCGCGACGACCTGGTGCTGCACCTGTCCGGGCGGATCGCCAGGGGGTACGCCAGCCACGGCGAGTCGTGGTCCTACGCGCTGGCGCTGAAGCTGGCCGCCTACGAACTGCTGTGCGCCGACGGCGCCGAGCCGGTGCTGATCCTTGACGACGTGTTCGCCGAACTGGACGCGGCCCGGCGCGGCCGGCTGGCGGCACTGGCGGCGAAGGCCGAGCAGGCGCTGGTCACCGCGGCGGTGGCCGAGGACGTGCCCGAGGAACTGTCCGGGGCCCGCTACGACGTGGCCGACGGGGAGGTGCGGCGTGTCCGATGAGGCCGGGCCCGACGGGCCGCCCCAGTCCGAACCGGGAGCCGAACCGGAGCCGCGCGGCCCGGACCTGGCCCGGGCGGCCCTGGACGCGGCCAGGCAGGCCGCCCGCCGGCGGGCCGCGGCCCAGCCGGCTGGCCGGCGGCGGGTGGCCGGTTCGGGTGACCGACGTCGCCGCGGCGGCTACTCCGGTGCCGGTCCCGACTCGCGGGATCCGCAGCCGTTCGGAGTGCTGGTGCGCGGGCTGCTGGCCGACCGCGGCTGGGAACGGACCGCGGCCGCGGCCGGGGTGACCGCCCGCTGGCCGGAGCTGGTCGGGGCGCAGATCGCCGGGCACAGTCGCCCGGTGAGTCTGCACGACGGCGAACTGGTGGTGGAGGCCGACTCGACTGCCTGGGCCACCCAGTTGCGGCTCCTCGCGCCCCGGCTGGTGGCCCGGCTGAACGCCGAGCTGGGGCAGCGGGGCAACGGCGGGCGACAGGGCAGCCTGGTGCGGGTGATCCGGGTGAACGGCCCGGTCGCGCCGAGCTGGCGACGGGGACCGCTGCGGGTGGTCGGCCCGGGGCCCCGGGACACCTACGGGTAGCTCGGTCGGACCGCGGCCCACCGTCCGGCTGAGCGGTTCACAGGGCCGCGACCGTGCATCCGTCACATGGGGGACCATCGGTGGACACAGTCCGGGACTCTGGTGTGGCGTCAGAGGCATACAATGCGCTGTCTGAGGGTTCCAACCCTATAGACTGGTCAGTGACCGTCGCGCGTAGGCCGCCTGAGAGCGCCGTATGCGTGTTCATCCGAACTGACCCGCCGGACCGGCGGGAGAGAGCGGCGTGGGCAGAGCCAGTGGCTTCGAAGAATCCGAACACCTACAGCGCGAGTTCCATCACCGTCCTGGAGGGGCTGGAGGCGGTACGCAAGCGTCCGGGCATGTACATCGGCTCGACCGGTGAGCGCGGGCTGCACCACCTGGTTCAGGAGGTGGTGGACAACTCCGTGGACGAGGCACTGGCCGGGGTCTGCGACCACATCGTGGTGACCCTGCTCAAGGACGGCGGGGTGCGGGTCGAGGACAACGGCCGCGGCATCCCGGAGGACCGCCACCCGGTGGAGAAGCGGCCGGCGGTGGAGGTGGTCCTGACCACCCTGCACGCCGGCGGCAAGTTCGACGGCAAGTCCTACGCGGTGTCCGGCGGCCTGCACGGGGTCGGGCTCTCGGTGGTCAACGCCCTGTCCAACCGGCTGGAGGTGCGGATCAGTCGGGACGGGCACGTGTGGACCCAGTCCTACGAGATGACCCGCCCGGCCGGACCGCTGCACCGGGGTGAGACGACCCGGCTGACCGGCACAACGGTCACCTTCTGGGCCGACCCGACGATCTTCGAGACCACCACCTACTCGTTCGAGACGCTGTCCCGGCGGTTGCAGGAGATGGCGTTCCTCAACCGCGGTCTGCGGATCGAACTGCACGACGAGCGCAACGGCGAGCCCAGCGAGATCGTCTACGAGTACAAGGGTGGCATCGAGGACTTCGTCCGGCACCTGAACGCCACCAAGGAGGCCATCCACCGGTCGGTGATCGGGTTCACCGTGGACGGCGAGGGCATCGCGGTGGAGATCGCGATGCAGTGGAACGCCAGCTTCGGCGAGAGCGTGTACACGTTCGCCAACACGATCAACACCCACGAGGGCGGCACCCACGAGGAGGGTTTCCGGGCCTCGCTGACCAAGGTCGTCAACGACTACGCGATCGACAAGAAGCTGCTCAAGGAGAAGGACGACCGGCTGACCGGGGACGACATCCGGGAGGGGCTGGCCGCGATCGTGTCGGTGAAGCTGGCCAACCCGCAGTTCGAGGGCCAGACCAAGACCAAGCTCGGCAACACCGAGGCCAAGTCGTTCGTGCAGAAGGCGTGCAACGACTGGTTGGCCGACTGGCTGGAGCGCAACCCGGGCGAGGCCAAGGTCATCATCACCAAGGCCAGTGCGGCCGCCCGGGCCCGCAAGGCCGCCCAGGAGGCCCGCAAGCTGGCCCGCCGCAAGGGCCTGCTGGACGTGGGTTCGCTGCCCGGCAAGCTGGCCGACTGCCGGTCCACCGATCCGCGCGAGAGCGAACTGTACATTGTGGAGGGTGACAGTGCCGGTGGGTCGGCCAAGTCCGGCCGGGACTCGCTCTTCCAGGCCATCCTGCCGATCCGCGGCAAGATCATCAACGTGGAGAAGGCGCGCATCGACCGGGTGCTGAAGAACAACGAGGTGCAGTCGCTGATCACCGCGCTGGGCACCGGCATCCACGACGACTTCGACATCGGCAAGCTGCGGTACCACAAGATCGTGCTGATGGCCGACGCCGACGTGGACGGCCAGCACATCCGCACCCTGCTGCTCACCCTGCTGTTCCGGTTCATGCGGCCGTTGATCGAGGCCGGTCACGTGTTCCTGGCCCAGCCCCCGCTGTACAAGATCAAGTGGCAGCGCGAGGTGCCCGCCTACGCCTACTCCGACCGGGAGCGGGACGGGTTGCTCACCGCCGGCCTGGAGGCCGGCCGGAAACTGCCCAAGGGGGAGGGCATCCAGCGCTACAAGGGTCTCGGCGAGATGAACGCCAAGGAACTCTGGGAGACCACCATGGACCCGGCCACCCGGGTGCTGCTGCGGGTCACCCTGGACGACGCGGCCACCGCTGATGAGTTGTTCTCTGTGCTGATGGGCGAGGATGTGCAGGCTCGGCGGGAGTTCATCACCCGCAACGCCAAGGGCGTCCGGTTCCTGGACGTGTGAGGTCCACCCGCGCCGCGTCGATGAGTGGAACGTGACCGCAGGTCCGCCGGACCGCCACCCGGCCCGTGCCGCCGGCGGGTGCGGCCGGGGCACCGAGGTCTGACCATGTGAAGGGAATGCCGAGCTGTGACCGAAACCCTGCCGTCGAGCAGCGGTGGCCGCGTCGAACCGGTCGACATCCAGCAGGAGATGCAGAACTCCTACATCGACTACGCGATGTCGGTGATCGTGGGTCGTGCGTTGCCCGAGGTGCGCGACGGCCTCAAGCCGGTGCACCGCAAGATCCTGTACGCCATGTACGACTCCGGCTTCCGGCCGGACCGCTCCTACGTCAAGTGCGCACGCGTGGTCGGCGACGTGATGGGCAACTACCACCCGCACGGCGACTCGGCCATCTATGACGCGCTGGTCCGACTGGCCCAGCCGTGGTCGCTGCGGTACCCGCTGATCGACCCGCAGGGCAACTTCGGCTCGCCGGGAAACGACCCGGCCGCGGCGATGCGCTACACCGAGTGCCGGCTGTCCCCGCTGGCCATGGAGATGCTGCGGGAGATCGACCAGGAGACGGTCGACTTCAGCCCCAACTACGACGGCAAGTCCACCGAGCCGGACATCCTGCCCTCCCGGATCCCCAATCTGCTGGTCAACGGCAGCGCGGGCATCGCGGTGGGCATGGCCACCAACATCCCGCCGCACAACCTGCGGGAGGTGGCCGACGGGGTGTTCTGGGCGCTGGACCACCCCGAGGCAACCTCGGAGGAACTGCTCGACGCGCTGCTGGCCAGGATCAAGGGTCCAGACTTCCCCACCGCCGGGCTGATCGTGGGGCGGGAGGGAATCGAGGACGCCTACCGCACCGGGCGCGGGTCGATCCGGATGCGTGCGGTGGTCACCGTGGAGGAGGACGCGAAGGGTCGCGCGACCCTGGTGGTCACCGAACTGCCGTACCAGGTGAACCCGGACAACCTCGCCGAGTCGATCGCGCAGGGGGTCAAGGAAGGCCGGATCACCGGCATCAGCGAGCTGGCCGACGAGTCGTCGGACCGGGTCGGCCGCCGCCTGGTGATCACGCTCAAGCGGGACGCCGTGGCCAAGGTCGTCCTGAACAACCTGTACAAGCACACCCAGCTCCAGAACACCTTCGGCGCGAACATGCTCGCCCTGGTCGACGGGGTGCCGCGCACCCTGCGACTGGACCAGTTCGTGCGGCACTACGTCGACCACCAGGTCGAGGTCGTGGTCCGGCGCACCCGTTACCAGTTGCGCAAGGCCGAGGAGCGGGCGCACATTCTGCGCGCGCTGCTCAGGGCACTGGACCAGTTGGATGCGGTGATCGCGCTGATCCGCGGCAGCGCCTCGGCCGACTCCGCCCGGGTCGGCCTGATGGAACTGCTCGACATCGACGAGATCCAGGCCACCGCGATCCTGGACATGCAGTTGCGCCGGCTGGCCGCGTTGGAACGGCAGCGGATCACCGACGAGTACGCCGAGTTGGAGGCCAAGATCGCCGACCTGAACGCGATCCTGGCCAGTGAGGCGCGGCAGCGCCAGATCGTCCGGGACGAGCTGGCCGAGATCGTGGACCGCTACGGCGACGAGCGGCGCACCCGGCTGGTGGCCTACGACGGTGACGTGTCCATGGAGGACCTCATCGCCCGGGAGGACGTGGTCGTCACCATTACCCGCACCGGCTACGCCAAGCGCACCCGGACCGACCTCTACCGGTCGCAGCGCCGCGGCGGCAAGGGTGTGCAGGGTGCCGCGCTCAAGCAGGACGACATCGTCGAGCACTTCTTCGTCTGCTCCACGCACGACTGGATGCTGTTCTTCACCAACAAGGGCAGGGTCTATCGGACCAAGTCCTACGAGCTGCCCGAGGCCGGGCGTGACGCCCGCGGTCAGCACGTCGC
>DASULA010000166.1:0-5622 GCA_036278435.1 Mycobacteriales bacterium
CGGTAGCACGGGTTCGAATCCCGTTGGGGGTGCGAGGCAGAAAATGGGCCTTGACCTGCGAAGATGCCAAGTAGGTCCCCTTCTTGATCCTCGGCGCTGCCAGGCTGGGGCAACACTGGGGCAACAGTAGGTACGGCACGCATCGCGGCGCGGCGTTCTTGCGCGGCCCTGCGGGCTGCGTCCATTGCGCTGCCGACCTCGTCCAGCCGATCCCCGAAGAGGTGCCCGTAGGTGTCCAGCGTCATCGTTGCCGAGGAGTGGCCGAGCATCTGCTGAACCACCTTGACGTCGGCACCCGACGCGATCGCCAGACTCGCGGCCGTGTGACGCAGCTGGTGCGGGTGCAGGTCTGGAACCCCGATGGCCTTGGCGGCGGCTCCGAAGGCGGTACGGAAGGTGCTGACCCGTAGGGGTGCGCCTCTGCGGATGCCAGCGAACACGAGGTCATCGGGATCCTTGCCGGCGATGTGTTCAGCCAGTTCTGTGACCAGGAACGGCGGGATCGGGACCTCGCGCCGCTCGTGGGACTTGGGCGTTCCCCAGACGAGTCCTTGGCCACGCACCGGGGTCACCGAGGCGGCGATGATCGCGCGGTGACGGTGCAGATCAAGACGCGCCACCTTGAGCGCGGCCATCTCGCCGAACCGCACGCCGGTGTAGGCGAGGAACAGCACGACGAGTCGGTAGGTCTTGTTGGTGCGGGTGTCATAGCTGCTGTGTTTGCTCGGGTCGTTCGGGTACCCGCACGCATGGGCAAGGTCCTCAACTTGTTCGTGGGTGAGGTAGAGGTGCTCATGCTTGCCCACGCGGGGAAGGTTCACGCCGGTCGCGACGTTGCGGGCCAACCGGCCGTCCTTGACCGCCATGTCCAGGACCAGGCTCAGCACGCGATGGATCTTCTGCACCGTTGCGGCGGAATGCTGCTTCGTCAAACCGGTGACCCAGACCTGGACATCGGAGTGAGAGACGTTGCCGAGCCTGACCCTCCCCCACTTCGGGTGGATGTGCTTGCGCAGGATCCCGGCGTATCTCTCGTGCGTCGTCGGCTTCAAGTGAGCCTGTCCCGCAAGCCAGCGATCCGCCCAGTCACCCACGGTGACTTGCGCCAGCACCGGGTCCACATAGGACCCCGTTGCCTTGGAGCTCTCCACCCCAGCGAGGAACCGCTCGGCGTCGATCTTGCGGGCGAAGGTCTTGTTGCGCTGCGCCCCCGCTGGGGTGCGGTAGTGGGCACGCCAGGTGCTCTGTCCGTTGCGGGTGCGTTTCTCGATGCTGGCCATGGGTCATCTTCTCTCTCGTCGTGGACAGTCGAGCGACGTTCAGCAGCCGGCATGGGGATCGCGGGACTGTTCTTCGAGCCACAGAGCGACCTCGGTGCGCCAGAAGCGGACGGAGCGGCCGATGCGGAAACCGCGAGGGCCTTTGCTCTGGTGGCGCCAGTAGCGCAGCGTGGCTTCGGGGATGCGAAGCTGGGTGGCGACCTCTTTGAGGGTGAGCATCTCGTCGTCGGCGTGCGGCAGGTCGATCTGGGTGACTGGCTGGGTGTTTCGCATGGTGGTTCCTCCTGTGGTGTCGGGCCGCCCCCTCTTGGGGCCAGCGGGTTCCGTTGTTCGTTCACTAGGTGCACAAGCACCACCGCTCAGCACAGTGCGGCCGGTGGCCCTCATCACTGTGGGGGCGCTGACTGCGTTGGGCCTTCACCCCCATAAGGCAGCGATCGGTGCCTCCGAGCTCACCTGTCCACGAGTTTTCGTTGCTCACCGTCGGCAGGCCGGCCGAAGACACACAATCTGTGGATTGCAACGTTGGGCTGGCGTTCGGTGGATATCCGCGACGCCCGCAGACACTGCGGCCTGGCTCACAGGGAGAGTCCGGGACCATCACGGCGCGGGCTCGACGGCTGGTAGCCCTGGCCGGCGGCCTGCTGGGTGCGCCGGTGCGCCTCCCGGGCCTGCTGCTGGGCCTGTTCCCGGGCCTGCCGCTGAGCTTGCTGCCGGGCTTGCTTCTGCGCTTCGTGTCGGTCGCGGTGCCAAAGCTCGCGTTCGGCGTCCAGGCGCCCGGCGGGGAGCGTGCGGATGGCGGGTTCGGCCTGCAGGGCGCTGACCCGGGCGCGGGCGTCGCGCACCTCCGCGGCCACCGGCGGGATCTGCTGCTCGGCCTCGGCCAACTGGCCTTCGAGGTCCCGGACGTGGCCAAGGTGTCCGTAGGCCGAGAGCCGGTCGGAGCACGCGATCGCCGTCTCCCGGTAGGCGCGGGTCGCCTGCTGCTCGCGGCGCTCGGCCTGTGCGGCGTCGGCCCGCAACTGAGGCAGTTGCGGATGGTTTTGTTCGGCGACCTGGCGGGCGTACCCGGGCAGCCGCTGCCGGAACTGCTCCCTCGCGCCCCTGAGCAGCGGGTTGGTGACGTAGTCGGCGACCGCCTCGGAGTCGGTGGGCCGCTCGGGCAGGACCGGTCGCCAGGTGGCGGCCCAGTCCTGCAGCTGGGTGCTGGCGCGGCGGACCTGGCCGCGGCGCTGGCCCAACCGCCCGGCGCCCTCCCGAACCGCTTCGGCGGCGTCGCGGGCCGCGGGATAGTCGCTGCTCCAGCGTTGCCGAAGCGCCGCGACGACCCTGTACGCGTCCGCGTCGACAACTGACTCGGCGCCGTGGAGGCGTGCTTGTGCCTGCTCGACCTGCTGGTGGGCCTGCCCGACCGCCTGGTAGTGCGGGGCCAGCTGCTTCTGGTTCTCCTCGTGCACCTCCAGCACAGCGGCGAGCCGGTCGCGCCGGCGCACCAGGCCGGTGAGCACCGCCCGGGCGTCCTGCTCGGCGCCCCATGCCTGCCGGAGGTCGATCAGCACCCGGTCGACGTCCCGGCCGGGTGCGTAGCGGTCGGCCTCCAGTCCGGCCAACCGGGCGGCATGGGCCGGGCCGAGGTCGGCGCGGTCCCGCCCGAACGCCGCCACCCACACCGCGCGGGCGTCCTCGAGGCTCTCAGCGACCAGATGCGCGGTGTTCGCCTCCCGGCCGCGGGTCATCCCGACATAGGCGGCGGCGGCACCGGTGTGCTCCCCCAGCACCAGGTGGGCGGCGGCGACGGTCTCCCCTTGGGCACCGTAGCCGGTGCTGGCATAGGCCAGCTCCACCTGCGCGCGGGCGTATTCGGGGGGCAGGCTCCGTTCCCCACGCTCGCCGGCCACGGTCAGCGAGCCGTCGGCGCCGGTCCCGGAGACGGCCCAGGTCTCCCGGTTGGCCACATCCAGATCCCGGTCGTTGCGGCGGGTCGCGACCCGGTCCCCGACCCCGACCCGCTCCCCGGCGTTCGTGGTCACTGCGTGCCGGTCCTCGACCACACCGGCGGCCACCAGCCGGTCCCGGATCGCGGCATTCAGCGCGGCGACCTGTTCCCGGGTATCGGCGACCACCAACGCCCGCCCCTCCTCGCCAGTCCTGCGACGCTTGCCGGTGCGGGCTGGCTTCGCGGCGGCGATGAGGTCGCCGGCCAGGGTCTCGGCGATCAGCTGGGCACGGTCGGCCTCGCCGGGGTGGACGGTGATCTGGCCGCGGGCGAGCAGGGCGTCGAACACCGCCCCGGGGTCCTGTGCGGTGCGCATCGCCAAGGTGAGGTCGGCGTAGCCGGGGTCGGTGAACCGCTGCACCGTCTCCAGCTGCAGGCAGGCGTCGGGGTGGGTCCAGCGGGCGGCCAGGTCGAGCACGCCGCCGCGGCCGACCGCGGGCAACTGGTGCCGGTCCCCGACCAGGGCGACCCGGGCACCGGCCTCGTCCGCGATCCTCAGGAGGGCGCGGGCGGTGTCCTGGTCCAGCATCCCGGCCTCATCGACCAACAACACGTCCCCCGGCGACAGGACCGCTCCGTGAGACGGCCCGTGATAGGTCATCCCAGTGGCCGGGTCGGTCTGACCGGGGACCAGCCGGGTCCAGGCGCCGTCGGAGTTCCAGCGGTAGCCGTGCTGGTGGGCCAGCCAAGCCGCCGAGTAGGCGCCGGTGCCCAGCTGGCGGGTCGCGACGCTGGCGGCCTTCAACGTCGGGGTCACCACCACCAGCCGCCGCGCCTGGGCACCGATGGCCTTGCGGGCGGCGGCCAGCGTGGTGGTCTTGCCCGCCCCGGCCGCACCCTCAATGACCAACAGCGCCCGGCCACCGGCCAGCGCAGCCACCACCGCTCGTTGGGCGGTATCCAACCGCACCCCCGAACTCCCCACCGCCCTCTCGACCGCCTTGCCGACCGCCGTGTCGACGGCCGTGTCGACGGCCGTGTCGACGGCCGTGTCGACTGCTGTGGTGACGACGGTGCCCAGCGACCCGGTGCGCGCCGGTCGGGCGGGAGCCGCGGGTGCTTCGGCGCGGGCGATCAGCCGGGCGCTCAGGTCGGCCTCGACCTCCGCGACGGCATGGGAGGTGAGTGCGCGGATGTGCTCTGGGACCCCGGGCCGGTCGCCGAGCAGCGGCACACACCGCGCGAGGGTGCGGGCGGTCAGGTCCTCGGCCAGCTCGGTGCGCACCCCGGCGGTGGTGACCAGGCCGGTGCGGGCGATCAGCTGCTCGACCTCGCCGCGGATGTCGGCGGCGTTCCACCCCGACCTGCGCGCCCCCAACCGGGCCAACACCGTGCATACGGCTTGGTCGCGGTCCAGCGCCCCCACGGTGGCCAACTCCGGTGTCGCGTCCGGTGCCGGCGACTCGCCGGCACCGGTGAGACTCACCCGTTCGTCGGGGGGAACCCGCTCGGGAACGTGCCCGGGAGCCTCGTGGCCACGGGGGGAACGTTGTAGCCGAACACCGTGGGTGGTTGCGGGTCGTGGTGGGGTGAAGCCGAGGCCGGTGAGTTCCTCGACCCAGCGGCGGTCCAGCTCAACGCCATCGGTCGGGACGACCTTGCCGGGGCGGGCCTGGGCCCAGGCGCGGGTGTGCCAGTGCTGCCGCAGCACCGGCCCCGGCTCGGAGCCGGGATTCTGGGCGCGCCAGTCGGCCTCATAGGAGTCGATGTTACGACCGATCTGCGCCGCCCTCGCGGAGAAGGACCCGGCGTACGGCGCGAGCTCGACGAGCTCCCCGGACTCCGGATCCAGGGTGTACCCGCGGGCGGCCAGGACGCTCCGAAAGCCCGGGTCGGTGGCCACGGCGGCGTGGCCGATGCCGTTGATCGCATCCAGGCTGTCGCGCACCGCGACGGTGTGCAGGCCCCGCCACTTCCCGGCCGCGAACACCCGCGCGTTGAGCTGTAGGTGCAGGTGCCGGTGCGGGTCCCCGGCCCGGGAGGTGTAGTGCCGCACCGTGACCGCCTCGATGCCCTCGACCGGGATCTGCACCTGCCCGTCCGCCACCCGCACCCGCGTGGTCACGTGCTGAGCCAGCCAGCCGATGATCTGCTCGGCCGCCCGGTCCTGGGCCGCGTCGTACGCCTTGGCGATCTCGGCGTCGACGGCGGCGGCCAGCGACCAGGTCTTGGGTCCGTTGACCACCACCTCGCAGAACCGCACTCCCCGCTCATCGGTGCGCAGCCGGCCCTTCGCCGCCCCGGTGTCCGGGTCGTGGCCGGCCACCCAGGACTCGTAGTCGTCCCCGGACAACGCCCCCACATGGCGCACGCCGTCGGGGGTGGCCTGGTAGCGGTCGGCCAGGC
>DASULA010000167.1:0-10696 GCA_036278435.1 Mycobacteriales bacterium
CACCGCGGGGGCACTGGATCGCCGCCGCTGCCTTGGCCGCCGGTCTACGTAGCCTGTTCGGCCGGCTGGAAACGGTTCTGCTGTTGGACCAGCAGGCAGAAGACAGGCCTTACTGGCGCAAAGTCCTTCAGTACTGTGCGGACGGCAACCTACAGGCTGTGCTCGACGAGCACCTGCACCACCTTGCGATGGCCGAGGGCATCACCCAACTCAGTGACGACCTCCTCCTGGAGTTGGCCCGTACGGTGGCGAGCAGCATCGCGTTGCGGCCGTCCCGGTACACCGCCTTCGATCCGAAGCAGGCAGACAAGCCGGTGCCACTGACCAGCCGCTTCGCGCTGCGTTACGGTGGACGACGCCAGAATGAGGAGAGTAGCCGCCAGCCTGAAATCAGGCGGGCTTTCAACAGTCCGTTCTGGCCATTTGTGCTGGCCACGACGAGTGTCGGTCAGGAAGGCATTGACTTCCACTGGTGGAGCCACGCGGTGTTCCACTGGAACACCCCCACCAATCCGGTGGACTTCGAACAGCGTGAAGGGCGGGTGTACCGATATGCCGGTCATGCCGTCCGGCGCAACATCGCCGCCCGCCACCGTGCGGCGATCCTGGCCAGCAACGACCCCGACCCCTGGAGCGCCGCGTATGGTCTTGCGACCGACGAGACCGGACGGCTCGGGGAGTTCTCACCGTACTGGGTGTATCCGGGTGCGGCGAAGATCCTGCGAATCATCGCGCCTTACCCACTGAGTGTCGACAGCACCCGCCTTGACCGACTAAAACATGACCTCGCTCTGTACCGGCTGACGTTCGGGCAACCGCGCCAGGAGGACATGCTCGGCCTACTTCGTCGTCACGGCAACGTCGCCAACGATGTGGTGGGTCTGAACCTCCGGCCTCCTCGCCGTGGGAGCGGCGCCACAGACGGGTGAGCGCCTGGCACGGCCGGCGTAGCGGCATTGGAACGTCGGGGCGGTTCTGGCATTCGTGGTGTCGCGCGATGCCAGAAAGTCCCGCCGTTCCCGGTAACGGGCTGAGACCCAACCAGCCACCTGTCGCGGTTATGGACCCGACCAAGATCGACGGGTTCGTGCGGGTGCTCGAACGCCTGGCCCGCGACCGGCAGGTAATCGTGCTCACCCACGACGACCGGCTGCCGCCCGGGAGCCGGTCGGGCTGGCCGTGCCGGACGGGCCGGCATCGCTGGACAAGTGGAAGTCCAAGGCTTCGTCGCGCAGCCGGGCACTGTGGATCTGTTGCAGCGTGAACCACGACGCGCTCGCCGGCGACCCCGTCGAGGTCATCAGGAACGTCGAACGGACCGTTGACGACCTGCGGGCGGCGCGGCGATGACGGTCTGGGCAGCGGGGGACGCGCCTGCCGGGCGAGGACCGTTCGCCGAGACGCTGCTGCTATATGCCCGCGACATCCTGGGCGGGACGATACCCATGCCCAAGGGTCGGGCCACCCGGGGCGGCGGCGCTGCTTGCCTGCCAAGCGCTGGAGGACACGGTGCGGGTACGGTGCCGGGCGGTCGGATTCGACCTGGACAAGGCCACCGTGCGATCCCGGTTGATCGTCCTGCGGGCGCTGGTTGGAGATGCCGAGGCCGACACCGCCGAGGCCGCCGAGGCTGCCTGGGCCGGGTTGAGCCGAGCCTGCCATCAGCACGCCTACGAACTGGCCCCCACCACCGGAGAAGTCAGTCACCTCGTCGGCTTGGTCACCATCCTGTCCACCCTGATTTTCACCGTGGTCCGCACCGGCCGCCTGATGCCAGTCATGCGGCCGGGGGACCGGTAGGCGGTCAGGTGACCGGGGTACGGAAGATCGGGGGGCGGGGGGCGGGGAGGCCGGTTTCGGCGAGGCAGCGTTCGCGGAGTTGCTCGATCGGGGGGCCGAAGTCGAACACGCCGGTCTCGCCGCGTTCGGAGCGCAGCCGGGTCCGCAGCGAGTCGGTCTCGGCGGTGTCCACCGCGCCGCCGTCGGTCAGCACCACGCCGTAGCGCCGCGCGCCCTCGCCGGTGACCAGGCCGCGGCGGACCTCGGTGGCGACCAGTTCCGGATCCCGGTCGTAGGGGTCGCCCCAGCCGCCGCCGCCCCAGGTGAGGTAGTGCAGCAGGTCACCGGCGGCCACCCGCACGTTGTCGCACTTGCTGGGCAGGATCTGGGCGCTGCCGTCGGTGCGCTCCAGCCACTTGCGGCTACGGGCGCCGGGCAGCCCCCCGTTCACCCCCCACGGGTAGGTGAACCACCGGTCGTCGTGAATGGACACCGTGCCCGGCTCGCGGAACCGGTAGGCCACGTCCACCCCGTTGCCGCCGCGGTAGAAACCCGGCCCGCCGGAGTCGGCCACCGTCTCGTACCGTTCGATGACCAGCGGGAAGTAGGCCTCCAGGAACTCGTTGGGCACGTTGGTGAACGACGGCCACAGCGAGTGCCCGTCCGGGCCGTCGCCGAACGGCCGGCCCGGGATGCCGCCGAACCCGATCTGGTAGAGCTGGAACCACTCGCCGGTGTCGGTCCGGTTGCCCGAGTACATCAGGTGCGGCGAGGAGGAGAACCCGGCCGCGTTGAGGAACTCCGGCTGGCGCTGGCCGAGCAGCCCGCCGAGGATGTCGAAGATCCGGCCCAGCGCGTGGGTCCGGCAGGACAGCGCCGCCGGGTAGGTCGGTTTGAGCAGGGTGCCCTCGGGGATCCGCACGTCCACCAGCGGGTAGAACCCGTCGTTCCACAGGATCTGCGGGTCGAACACCATGATCATGTAGATCCCGAAGAACATCTTGTACAGGTTCTCGTTCAGGTAGTAGTTGATCGGCCCCACCGACTGCGGGTCGGTGCCGGCGAAGTCGAGCACCACCCCGTCGCCGTCCCGGTACATCGAGCAGTGGATCTTGTAGGGGCCGTACCCGCGCCCGTCGTCGCAGATGTGGTCGGTGAACGTCAGCGTCTCGTCGGCCGGGATGGTGGTGGCGATGAGTTGCTTCATGGCCTGGTGGTTGCGTTCCAGCAGCGCGTCCAGCGCACTGGTGTAGGTGGCCACGCCGAACCGCTCGCACAGTTCGACCACCCGGCGCGCGGCGGTCCGGCAGGCCGCCACGATCGCGTTGAGATCCGAGCGGTTCCAGTCCTTCATCCGGACCTGGTTGAGGATGAACCGCAGCGCCTCGGTGTTCAGCTCACCGGCCCGGTAGAGGGTGAACGGCGGGATCACCACGCCCTCCTCGAAGATGCTGGTGGCGTCGGTGGGCAGCGAGCCGGGCACCTTGCCGCCCACGTCGGTCATGTGCCCGAACATGGCCGACCAGCCGACGATGCGCCCGGAGGTGAAGATCGGCATCACCACCAGCCAGTCGTTGGCGTGGCTGATCGCGCCGCCGCAGGCGTAGGGGTCCGACGTCATCAGGATGTCGCCCTCGGAGACCGTCCCGTCGAAGCCGGCCAAAAAGTCGGGAATGGACAGTCCGAACTGACCGACCACCATCCGGCCGGCGGCGTCGGCGATGAGCGGGAACTCGTCGTGCTGCTCGCGGATCCCCGGGCTCATCGCGGTACGGAACAGCACCGCGTCCATCTCGTACCGGGCGTTGCGCAGCGCGTTCTCGATGATGTCCAGGGTGACCGGGTCGACCTCGACGGTGTCCACCGGGCTGGTGTCGTCCTGGATCAGCGTGGCCATCGGCTCTCCTAGGATGCGGTGTCCGGGCGGATGAGGATGCTGCCGAGCCGGTCCACGGTGCCGCTGTGGCCGGGCAGCACCAGCGTGGTGGAGTCCATTTCGGTGATCACGGCCGGCCCGGAAACGACGTTGCCGGCGGCGAGCGCGGCCCGGTCGTAGACGCCGGCGGGCAGGAACCGGCCGTCCACCCAGACCTCGGTGGTGTCGTAGCGGGCGGCGGACGGATCCGGTCCTCCCGCAGGAAGTTCCGGCGCCTGAACTGTGGGCGCGGCGCCGTGTACCACGGCACGCAGGTTGACCAGTTCGTGCTCGGCGTCCAGTGCGAAGGTGAACAGCCGGGTGTGTTCGGCGTCGAACGTCTCGCCCACCCCGCGCAGCCCGGCGCCGCCGTCGCCGAGGTCGGCCAGCCGCACGTCCACCGGCACCTCGAAACCCTGGCCGTGGTAGCGCACGTCCACCTGGCAGGTCACGGTCTGCTCGGCCCGCGGCACCCCCTCGGCGTCCAGTCTGGACTGCGCCTCGGCGGCCAGGTCCTCCAGGTGCTTGCGCACCTCGGCGTCCGACGTGGCGGAGAACCGGCGGATGTAGGTGCGGGCCGCCTCGTCGCGCAGGCTGGTGGTGGCGTCGCCGTAGGCGCACAGCACCCCGGGGGACGGCGGGATGATCACCGGCCAGGAACCCATCAGCCGGCCCAGCGCGTTGGCGTGCAGCGGCCCGGCACCGCCGAACGCGACCAGGGCGAAGTCCCGCGGGTCGTAACCCTGCTGCACGCTGACCAGCCGCAGCGCGCCGAACATGTTCTCGTTGACGATGTCGACGATCCCGGCCGCCGCGGCCCGCGCGTCGGGGAGTCCCATCGCCTCGGCCACGCCGGCCACCGCGGCGCGGGCGGCCTGGGTGTCCAGTGTCATCTCGCCGCCCAGCAGCCGGGGCGGCAGGTAGCCGAGCACCACGTTGGCGTCGGTGACGGTCGGCTCGGTCCCGCCGCGCCCGTAGGCGGCCGGGCCGGGCTCGGCCCCGGCCGACTGCGGTCCCACCCGCAGCGCCCTGGTCAGCTCGGGCACGTGCGCGATCGACCCGCCGCCAGCTCCGACGGTTCGTACGTCCACACTGGATGCCCGTACGGTCAGGTCGCCGACCGTGGTCTCCCGGCCGATCCTGGGCCGGCCACCCTGCACCAGGGCGACGTCGGTGGAGGTGCCGCCCATGTCGAAGGTGAGCAGGTCGTCGAACCCGCACTGGCCGGCGATCCACGACGCCCCGGACACCCCTCCGGCCGGGCCGGACATCAGCAGGTTCACCGGCGCGGCCGAGGCCGTGGCCACCCCGGCCAGGCCGCCGTCGCTGCGCAGCAGGTGCAGGGTGCCGCGGATCCGTTCGGTGCGCAGGGTGTCGGCCAGCCGGGTCAGGTAGCCCGACACCACCGGGCGCACGTAGGAGTTGGCCACCGTGGTCAGGGTGCGCTCGTACTCGCGGATCTCCGGAAGGATGGCCGAGGACAGCGACACCGGCACGTCCGGCATGATCTGGGCGGCCAACTCGCCGATCCGCAGTTCGTGCGCCGGGTTGGCGAACGAGTTGATCAGGGCGACGGTCAGCGCCTGCACCCCCGCGGCGCGCAACCGCTCCAGTTCGGCCCGGATGTCGTCGGTGTCCAGCGGGACCAGCACCGCGCCGGCGGTGTCGACGCGTTCGATCGCCTCCACGGTGTCCTCCAACGCGGCCAGCGGCTCGGGTTTGGGCCAGATGATCCAGCCGCCCAGACCGCCCGGCACGAACGACCGGGCCACCTGGAGGACCTGCCGGAATCCGCGGGTGGTCACCAGACCGACCCTGGCCCCGCGGCCCTCCAGCACCGCGTTGGTGGCGATGGTGGTGCCGTGCAGCAAATGGGAGATGTCGGCCGGCGTGATGCCCGCGGCGGCGCAGACCTTCCGCACCCCGGCGAGCACCCCGGCCGACTGGTCGGCCGGCGTGGAGGGGGTCTTGGCCCGGTGGGTGGTCCCGGTCCGTTCGTCGATCAGGAGAAGGTCGGTGAACGTTCCCCCCACGTCCACACCGAGCCGGTATGTCATAGTTCCTCCCGTCCGGCATAGCTCTGGGGTGGTCCAGGAGTGCCCAGGCCAACCTCCAGGTTCGATGTATGCAATCTAAGGCCAGTCCCCGGGTCGATAGTGCGGTTTTGCCCGAAGCGGTTGCCGATCAGGGGGTCCGTTGCATACAACGTTCCCCGAGGGGGTGCGGCGGTGGGTGCTGCCGGTACCGACCGGTCCGGACCCGGTCGCCGCGCCCATTCCGGACTGATCCGGTCCACGCCCGCTGCCCCGGCGGGGCGCGGTACGGCCGAACGGGGGAATTCCAACGAAGTTGGTTCGGGGCGGACGGACCAACGTCGCGTGCCGACCGATTCACGCCGGAAAGACTGCCCAAAAGTGTGGCCGCCTTTGACCGGAAAATATCCCACGGCTGGTGTTCCGGGTGCGACTATCGCCGACGCGGGGATTGTGTGTGGCCGTACCCTGATGACGCGTGCGGCCACCGTGAACACCACGGTAGTGAAATCCGGATTCCGCCTCGATCCCGCTTCGCGATGTGCGGAAGTCCGGGTTTTTCCAGATGAGGGGGGAACGTGATCGCAGGCCGCAGGATACTGGTGGCAGGCACGATCATGGCGTTACTGACAGGTGGTGTGACCGGTGTGGCCAACGCCGCGACCGGCGGCACCGGATCGGCCGGAACCACCGGGGTGAACGCGCCGAGCGCGTTCTGCCACGTCACCGACGGGTCGTTCGACACCTGTCCGGACGGGAACCAGGAGTGGTCCGACGTGACGCCCGGGGAATTCTCCGCGCGGCACGCGTTCCTGTACTCCGACCAGGCCGACCTGGACCCGGGTAGCGGTATCCCCGGGTCGCCGGTGGACACGCTCATGCTCATGTACGACGAGTGCGGCACCACCGTGCCGCTCGGACCGAACGACTACTTCCTGGTCAGCTTCGACAGCGTGGACGGCGGGCTGGGACCGCAGCCCGATCCGGAGCACCTGGAGCGCTACAACATCCACATCTTCTCCGACGGCACCATCATCTTCCTGCTCAACGGCCAGGCCCAGACCGACGCGTCCGGGCAGAGCCGGGTCACCGGTATCGATGGCCAGCGTGGGCACGCCGGATTCGGCCCCTCGCCGCGCTGCCCGGCCGACCACCTCACCGTCGAGTACCAGATCCGGCTGGACGCCGCCGGCGGTGACGGCTACTCGCCCGATCCCCTGTTCTGGGGCGGCACCCCACCGAACGAGCCGCCGGTCGCAGTCGACGACCAGGCCGACATCGCCGACCAGGACAGCGCGGATGTGCCGGTGCTGGACAACGATTCCGACCCGGACGGCTCACTGGATCCGACCACGGTCACAATCGGCTCCCAGCCCAGGCACGGAACCGTCCAGATCGGACCGTCCGGGGTGGTGACCTATCAGAAGGGCGACAACTTCGAGGACACCGACTCGTTCACCTACACGGTCAACGACAACGACGGGGCCACCTCCAACACCGCCCGGGTGACCGTGGTGGGCACCTGCGCGCCCGACCAGACCGTGCCGGTGGCGCTGCCCCCGGTTACCGGAACCAAGCCGATCCCGTCGGAGATCAAGGGCTACCAGATCTCCTACGCCCCACTGGACCTGACCTTCACCACCGGCGCACCGAGATCCCCGGCGTACTGCTCGCTGGACTCGAATGCCGGGTCGTTGCAGGTCCAGTTCACCTGCCTGCGTGACATCGCCTCGCCGTGCCCGCTGGGATTCCCGGTCGGGGTGCCGATCCCGGTGGCGACCAGCACCGCGGTGGCGTCGCTGGACTTCTTCCAGGCCGACAAGGTCACTCCGCCACCGGCGTGCGACTTCGACCAGGTGAGCAACAACTGCCTGCTCAACCCGGCGGCCGGCTCGTCGATCTTCGTGCGCTGGCACACCAGCGGGTTCGACATCCGCGGGTTCGGCCTGGTGCCGTTACCTGGCAGCGGTCCGCTCACGTTCTGGGCCGGCCTGGACGGGCTGGCCTCCCCGGACGCCCCACTGGCGGCCAAGGTGAACGCCGCCGAGGTGTTCTTCCACACCACGCTGATCAACTTCCTGTCCAGTGTGGACAGGTGGGCGATCGTGCAGGACCCACCGGCCGAGATTCGGGTGACCGCACCGGACGGGCGGCAGACCGGGCGCACCGACGCCGGTGACGTGGTCAACGACATCCCCGGCTCGGTGTACAGCACGGCGGCGGGTGGGCGCAGCACCGCGCTGATCCCCGAACCGGCCGCCGGCAGCTACCAGGTGAGCGTGCTCGGCGACCCCGGTGAGCCGTTCTCGCTGTCCATGGCCGTGGTGGACCTGTTCGGCGACGTGCAGAACCCGGGCGTCACCGAGCAGCGCGAGTCCGGCACGGTGGCACCGGGCGGTACCACGTTCAACTTCGACGTGCCCGCCGAGCACCGCCCGCCACTGCCCCGGTTCGCGGTCAGACCCGGCTTCGACACCACCGCGCTGCCGGCCAACGACGACGGTTCGACCGGGCCGGTGCCGCTGGGGTTCACCGCGGACTTCTTCGGCAACTCGTTCGGCTCGGTGTTTGTGAACAACAACGGGAACCTGACCTTCGGCCAGTCGCTCAGCGCGTTCACCCCGTTCGACCTGTCCACCACCGCGCGGTCGATCATCGCTCCGTTCTTCGCCGACGTGGACACCAGGGCCGGGCCGGTGGCCCGATACGGCACCGGCACCGTGGACGGACATCCGGCGTTCGGTGCGACCTGGCCGGGGGTGGGGTGCTTCAGCACCATCACCTCGGTGCACAACGACTTCCAGGTCGTTCTGGTTGACCGGTCCGACCTTGGTCCCGGTGACTTCGACATCGAGTTCGACTACAACCAGGTCCAGTGGGAGGCCGGTACCGCCAGCGGCGGGGACAGCCGCTGCCAGGGCGGTTCGGCGGCCCACGTCGGGTTCGCCAAGGGCACCGGCGAGCCTGGCACGTTCTTCGAACTGCCCGGTTCCGGGGTGCCCGGGTCATTCCTGGACTCCAACCCCGACACCGGGCTGGTCCATCACAGCCGGGACAGTAACGTGCCGGGACGGTACGTGTTCGCGGTGCGCAACGGCGCTCCCCAGACCGCCGACCGTGACCAGGACGGGGTCCGCGATGACCTGGACAACTGCCCGGCCACGGCCAACGCCGACCAGCACGACGCGAACCTCAACGGCATCGGTGACGCCTGCGAGCCGGCCAGCCGGCAGCATGCCACCGCGGCGTTCGTGCAGGCACGACTGGACGGACAGACCGGAGTGGAACCCACCGGAGTGGGGGTCACCGAGGAGCCGGGGCTGGCCGACCGGCTGGCCCGGATCGTGCGGTTCCGGATCAGCGCGGGGCTGGCCGACTCGATCACCGAACTGACCGGCAACCTGGTCGACAGCGTGGTCGACCTCGGCCTGGTGGCGCCGGCCGACGCGGCGGCGCTCCAGCAGGCCGTGCTGGCCCTGCTCGACCAGGCGCCGGACTGCACCGGGGTGATGGTGGACCGTTCCACGCTGTGGCCGCCGAACCACAAGTTCGCCACGGTCACCGTGTCCGGTGCCACCGACCCCGACCCTGGGGACACCGTGTCGCTGGTGGTGGACGGGGTCAGTCAGGACGAGCCGGTCACCGGCGGGGGCTCGGGGCAGACCGCGCCGGACGCCGAACTTTCCGGTTCCGGCCCATCCACGGTGCCGGCGTCGGCGTCGGTGTCGGTGCGGGCCGAACGGGACGGCACCGGTGACGGCCGGGTGTACCGGGTGCACGTCACCGGCACCGACCGAGCTGGGCTGACCTGTCAGGCGGTGGTCACCGTGGCCGTGCCGCACGACCGCGCCCACCCGGCGATCGACTCGGCCCCACCCGGCCACGACTCGCTCACCATCGGCGACTGAGTGCCAGCGCCCGGCCCGGCCATCCGACAACCGGTGGCCGGGCCGGGCCCGGTGCCAACACGGTCTAAATGTCCTTGTCAGGATTTGCTGGTTAGACCTGACAGGAAACTACGACTAGAGCTTCGGGGAATTGCGGGTTACGCGGTAGGCTGCGGACGTGCCGCCAGCCGATGACCCAGCCCTCATCCCACGCCGGGCCGTAGCCCTCATCGAGGAGTCTCTGGCCGCGTTCCGGGTGCTGGTGCTGCACGGCGCACGTCAGGTCGGCAAGACGACCCTCGCCCGCATCTTCGCCGACCGTGTGGGTGGCGCGTACGTCACGCTCGACGACGCCGACCAGCGTTCGGCCGCCGCCGCGGACCCGCCGACGTTTCTCAGTGCTTCTGGGACACCGTTGGTGATCGACGAGGTGCAACGGGTGGGCGAGCCGTTGGTTCTCGCGATCAAGGCCCAGGTCGACAGGGACGACAGACCCGGCCGCTTCATGGTCACCGGGTCCACCAACTTCCTCACCGTCCCGTCGATCTCGGAGACCCTGGCTGGCCGGGCCGACATCGTCACGCTGTGGCCGCTGTCGCAGGGGGAGCTTCGCGGTGGGCAGGACGACTTCGTCGACCGAGCGTTCGCGGAACCGGATTCTCTGGTGCGGCGCCGGAGCCAGGTACTTGATCGGGCGGACTACTTCCGGGCGTTGTGCGTCGGCGGTTATCCTGCGGTACATCGGTTGGGCGACCGTTCCCGGAGCCGCTGGTTCCGCGCATACGTGGACACCGTGCTCGCTCGCGAGATCCGAATGGCCACCGACATTCGCAGGGCGAGCGCACTGATGTCGCTGATCCGGTACCTGGCGGCGACCACGGCGCAGGAGCTGGCTGTGTCGACCGCGGCGGGACGCACGGGCCTGGACCGAACCACCGCTCAGGACTACCTGGCCTGGCTCAGCGCGGTCTTCCTGGTGCATCGCATCCCGGCGTGGAGTCGCAACCTGACCAGTCAGGTGGTCAAACGCCAGAAGGTCTACCTGACCGATACCGGTGTGGCCGCAGGACTGCTCGGAAAGA
>DASULA010000168.1:0-7168 GCA_036278435.1 Mycobacteriales bacterium
ACCGTAATCCGTACGGGCGATGACGCGACGACTGTGCCTGGCAGCGTGGGCTGGTGGGCGGGTCGGAGAGGGTGGGTTCGGTGCGCGAGCACCTCGGACATGCGACTATGCCGGTGCCCGCCCTCGTGGCCTGGTGTGGCCTGGTGCCGGCCCGCGGCGCGATGCGGGGGCGAGGAGGTCCACGATGACCGTGATGCCCGGCGCCGAGCCATTCCGCGCCGACGGCGGCCCACACGGCGTGGTGATGTGTCACGGGTTCACCGGGACGCCGCAGAGCATGCGGCCGTGGGCAGAGTACCTGGCCGCCGCCGGCTGCACCGTGTCGCTGCCCCGGCTGCCGGGCCATGGCACCCGTTGGCAGGATCTCCAGACCACCGCGTGGACGGACTGGTACCAGGAGGTGGAGCAGGCGTTCGGCGACGTGCGGGCGCGGTGTGACACGGTCTTCGTCTGCGGACTGTCGATGGGCGGCGCACTGGCGCTGCGACTGGCCCAGCGGCACCCCGACGGGGTGGCCGGGCTGGTCCTGGTGAATCCGGCGATCCACAGCTACCGGCGGGACCTGGCCCTGCTGCCGGTGCTGTCCAGGGTGGTCGCCTCCCGGCCGGGCATCGGCAGCGACATCCGCAAACCGGGAACGGTCGAGTTGGCCTACCCGCGCACACCGCTGCGGGCCGCGCACGAGATGACCAGGCTGTGGAAGGTGGTCCGGGCCGATCTGGGATTGGTGCGGGCACCCACCCTGCTCTACCGCAGCCGCGTCGACCACGTGGTGGACACCCGGTCTGGGTCGCTGATCCGGCTGGGCGTGCGCGAGGCACCGGTGCGGGAGCGGGTGCTGGAGAACAGCTTCCACGTCGCGACGCTCGACCACGACGCGCCGGGCATCTTCGAGGGCAGCCTGGGTTGGATGCGTGAAGTACCCGGACCACGGCGGAACACGCCACCGCCACTGGTGTCCGACGGTACGGAGCGGCTACCGTCGTCATCGGGCGAATCGGTTCAAAGCACCGAGCCTGCGGGGTAGGAGGCCATGAGTAGCGAGCTACCACTCCCACCACGCCGAGGGCGACGCGACAACGGTCTGGACGCGGCGATGTACGTGCCGCTCGCGGACGTCGACCCGCGCATCGGGGAACACCTGCTCGACGTACTCAAGATCGCCGGCGTGCCCGCGTATCTCGAACCGTCCGCCGACGTGGAGCCCTACACCCGCGCGCTGGCGCTGCCCAGCCCACCGACCGACCGGCTGTGGGTGGACCGGGAGCAGCGCACCGCGGCCCGGGACATCGTCGAGGCCGAGGTGGGCACGCCCCAACCCCGGGTCCCCGGCGAGGACCGCCCGTCCCGGGGCCTGTCCGACGCCGCGGAGGAACAGGCCTGGCAGCAGATCGTCGCCGACTTCGACGACGGTCCGAACGGCCCCGACCTCAGGCTGCCGCCGTGGCCGGTGGTGGAGGACGCGTCGTTGACCGACGAGGACGACCCACCCGACGGGGAGGATCCCGACGGGGGCAGCCGGGCCGACAACCCCCTGTTCACCAGCGCCGGCGGTCCGGGCCCAGATCCGACGGCGCAGCCGGACGAGGGGCACTTCGTCCCGCCGCCGCCACCGCCGATCCCGCGGTTGTCCAAGCACACCCTGGCCGCGATCATCCTGCTCGCCGCGGGCGGGATGATGCTGGTCGCCCCGAGCGCGCTCGGCTTCGGTGACACCACCGGATTCGCGCTGGGCGTGGCCGCGATCGTGTGCTCGGCCGGCCTGCTGGTCTGGCGGCTGGGCGAACGGCGTTCCGACGACGGTCCGGACGACGGCGCGATCGTCTGATTCGGCGGCCGGGCGCGCCGCGGCGCGCGGGCCGGGCGGCACCGCCGATCTCGATCAACTACCCTGCCCTGGTCACAGTGTGGTGGCGAGCCGGAGGGTGTCGTGCGGTACAGCGAAACGGTCGAGATCACCGGTCACCTGATGGACTCCGGCATCCTTGCCCGGGTGCTCGACGACGTACTGGAGTACGGCGGGGACTACCGGATCGACGTGCTGGACGTGGGCCGTCGGCACGAGGACGAGTCCTCGGCACGGATCTCGATCAGCGCGCAGGACCCCGCGACGCTGATGCGGATCCTCATGCGGATACAGACCCACGGCGTCAACCAGGTCGACCCGGGCGAAGCCGTGCTGCGACCGGCCCCGCGGGACGGTGTCTTCCCGGACGACTTCTACTCGACCACGAACCTGGAGACCTCGGTCCGGATCGACGGGCGCTGGGTACGCGTCGAGCATCCCGAGATGGACTGCGGCCTGGTGTACGAGTCGGACGGGGTGCACACGGTTCCGGTGTCGGACGTCCGCGCCGGCGACCTGATCGTCTGCGGGGCGTCGGGGGTGCGGGTCGTGCTCCCGTCCCAGCCGAGAGCCGGCGCGGACCGCGACACGTTCGAGTTCATGTCCTCGACGGTGTCCAGCGAGAAGCCGCAGGCGCTGTTGGTGCGGCAGATCGCCCAGCGCATGCGCGAGGTCCGGGCCGAGGGCAGGCGCATCCTGTGGGTCGGCGGGCCGGCGATCGTGCACACCGGAGCCGCCCCGGCGATGGTGGCGCTGGTGGAGGGCGGCTTCGTCGACGTGCTGTTCGCCGGAAACGCGCTGGCCACCCACGACATCGAGGCCGCGCTGTACGGCACCTCACTGGGCGTCGATTTGAACAAGGGCGCCGGTGTCCCGCACGGCCACGAGCACCACATCCGGGCCATCAACACGATCCGCCGGTGCGGGTCGATCGCCGACGCGGTCAAGCAGGGAGTGCTGACCCGCGGGGTGATGCACGCCCTGGTCGAGGCGGGCCGGGAGTTCGTGCTGGTCGGCTCGGTCCGCGACGACGGGCCGCTGCCCGACGTGCACACCGACGTCATCGTCGGTCAGCGGGCGATGCGGGCCGAACTCGGTGGGGTCGGCTTCTGCATCATGATCGCGACCATGTTGCACTCGATCGCGACCGGCAACATCCTGCCCGCCTCGGTCCCGCTGGTCTGCGTGGACATCAACCCGGCCACGGTCACCAAACTGGCCGACCGGGGCAGCGCGCAGGCGATGGGCATCGTGACCGACACCGGCCTGTTCCTCGAACAGTTGGCCGGCGAACTGGTCCCGACCTACCGCTCCGGTCAGCCGTCCGGAGCGAACGGGAACTGACCGGCGAACCGTTCCACGATGGCCGGCCGTGGCGTTCGAAGTATCGCCCGGGTGTCTCATCGATGACCTCGGCCAGGCGTACCGCCACCTCCTCCATTGTGGACATGGCAACAAGGGAATCGACGGCAGTGCGGATCGTCAACCACTGGTTATGCGGACAGAGATACGGTGGCGCTCCCGACGAATCCGCACCCTGACAGACGCCCACGACTTCGGCGCCCTGGTCAAACTCCCCCACCGACATGCCGACGATCCTCGGCGTCGTCGAGCGGGCCGCGGTCGGGCTGCCCCAGCCCGGTCAACGCCGGAAGTTCACCGTCACCCCGGCTGCGGTGGCGCTGTACAAGATCGGCGTCCGGGAGCTGGCCGCCGTGGTCGGAGTCAGGTCGGCCACACCGGCGCGGTAAAGGGGGAACAGCGTCCGGGGCGTCAGGTCCAGCCTGGTGGCGGCCACGTCCCGTGGCCGGACGGTGTGACGTGCGACACCAGGGACAACTGCGGCGGCACGACCTGCGGCGGTGCCTGTGCAAGCGAGGCGGCTCAGATCGTGTCGGGTAGGTCGAGTTCGGCCAGGACGGGACGGTGGTCGCTGGCGGTCCGGACGTCCGGCACGTCAATGACCTGGCAGGACCGGACCGTGATCCGGCGGTCGGCGAAGACGGCGTCGATGCGCCGTCGCGGGCTGGCCGCGGGAAAGGTCGGCGCCGTGCTCCCGGCCGCCGCGCCGGCGTCGACGAGCCGTTCGCCGAGCAGTGCCCAGGACCGGCCGGCCGGCTCCTCGTTCAGGTCGCCGGCCACGACCAGCGGCACCGACTCGTGCACCCCGCAGCCGGGCAGCCGGTCCAGCAGTTCCCCGACGTGTCGGGTGCGGGCCGCCGAGTTGAGGTCCAGGTGCGTGCCGGCCACGGCGAACCGGGCGCCCCGCAGCCGGCACACCGCCACCGCGGCTCCCCGCCGGTGCATGCCCGGGACCGGGGCGAGCAGCAGATCCACGGTGTGCTCGACCTCCACGCCGAGTTGGCACATCAGCAGGTTGCCGGCCGCGCCGCGACCGCCGGTGACCACGACCAGACCGCTGGCGCGGGCCAGTTCGGCGCACCTGGTGCGCCACCGCCAGAACCTCGGCGCCTCCTGCACGCACACCAGGTCCGGGCCGACCCGCTGAATTACCCGGACCACCGCGTCGGGGTCACCGCGCAGGGATCGCACGTTGTAACTGAGCAACCGCAACACCGTCATCCGCCGACCACCTGGGTGCCGGCGTCGGCGAAGACCGCGCCGGCCGCGTCGGGCAGGGCGGCGATCACGGCGCGCTCACCGCCGGACTCGACGAAGTCGCAGCACGCCTCGACCTTGGGCCCCATGGAGCCCTCCGGGAACTCACCGGCGGCGAGGAACCGGCGGGCCTGGCCGACCGTCATCCGTTCGCACTCTCGCGCGCGACCGGTACCGAAACCAATCTGCACCCGATGCACCTCGGTCAGGATCACCAGTTGCTGCGCCTCCAGGACACGGGCCAGTTGGGCCGCGGTCCGGTCCTTGTCCACCACCGCCTCGACGCCACGGTATCGCCCGCCGGCACTGACCACCGGAACCCCTCCCCCGCCGGCCGCGACGAGCACATGACCAGCGTCGACCAGCAGCCGCATCGCGTCGGCCTCGACAAAGCCCAACGGTCGCGGCGAGGGCACCATTCGGCGCCACCGGTCCGTCGAGACCTCACCGAACACGTGCCCGGACGTCGCCGCGAGCCGCCGCGCGCCGACCCGATCGTAGTGGGGACCGACCGGCTTGGTGGGCCGGCGGAAGGCCGGATCCCGCCCGTCGACGACCACCTGGGTGACCAGTGGGACGACTCGCTGGGACAGCCCGCGTCCGCGCAGCGCGTTGTCCAACGCCTGGGCGAGCAGGTACCCGATCTGTCCCTGGCTCTGCGCGCCGCACACGTCCATGGGCATCGGCGGGACCTCCGGTGCCGCGGCCTCCTGCTGGAGCAGGATGCGGCCCACCTGCGGCCCGTTCCCGTGGGTGAGCACCAGGGACACCCCGTCGGCGACCAGTCCGGCGAGCACCTCACCGGTGCCGGCGAGCGAGGCGCGCATCTCCTCCACCGAACCGGTGCTCGACGCGGGGCTCAGAGCGTTGCCGCCGAGCGCCACGACCACCCGCACCTGACCGGGCCCCCTTCACCCACACCCGGACCACGCTGTCCGGGCGAAGGCGATCATCGTCGCACGGACCACCCGACCGGCACCCGGTCACCGCGGGGCCGGTGCTCAGCAGGCGCGGCGGTCACTGTGTGGTGGGGAAGTTCAGGTCCGCTTCGCTGGACGCCGCGCCCACCGAGCGGTGCACGGCCGGCCGGGGCCAGCGGGTGGTGACCACCTTCGCCCGGGTGTAGAACGTGACGCCCTCGGCCCCGTACACGTGCGCGTCGCCGAACAGCGAGGACTTCCAACCGCCGAAGGAGTAGTAGGCCATCGGGACCGGGATGGGCACGTTCACCCCGACCATGCCCACGGTCACCTCCCGGCCGAACGTGCGGGCTGCCTCGCCGCTGTCGGTGAAGACCGCCACCCCGTTACCGAACGGGTTGGCGTTGACCAGGTCGACGGCCTCGGCCGGGGTGTCCACCCGGACCACGACCAGGACCGGTCCGAAGATCTCATCGCGGTATATGGACATGCCGCTGTCGACCCAGTCGAACAGGCACGGGCCAACGAAGAAACCGCCCTCGTGCCCGGGAACGGTCAGGCCGCGGCCGTCGACGAGCAGTTTCGCGCCGGCCGCGACGCCCTCGTCGAGGTATCCCAGGATGCGGTCACGCGCCTGCCCGGTCACCACCGGTCCCATCTGGGAGGTCTCCGCCAGTCCCGGGCCGACCCGCACCGCGCGGGCCCGCTCGGCCAGCCGGGTGACCAGGCCGTCGGCGACGTCGCCCACCGCGACCGCGACCGACACGGCCATGCAGCGCTGACCGGCCGAACCGTAGGCGGCCGAGGAGATCTGTTCGGCGGCGTAGTCCAGGTCGGCGCCGGGCAGCACCACGGCATGGTTCTTCGCCCCGCCAAGCGCCTGCACCCGCTTGCCGGTGGCGCCGGCTCGTTGGTGCACCGCCCGGGCCACCGGTGTCGACCCGACGAAGGACAGCGCGGCGATGTCGGGGTGGTCGCAGAGCGCCTCGACGGCGACCCGGTCACCTTGGACGACGGTGAACACGCCGTCGGGCAGTCCGGCCTCGGCGTAGAGCCGGGCGAGGCGCAGGGACGCCGACGGGTCACGTTCGGACGGCTTGAGCACGAACGCGTTGCCGGTGGCGATCGCGATCGGGTGCATCCACATCGGCACCATGACCGGGAAGTTGAACGGCGTGATGCCGGCCACCACCCCGAGCGGCTGCCGGAACGAGTGGGTGTCAATGCCGGCGGATACCTGGTCGGAGAACTCGCCCTTGAGCAGTTGGGAGATCCCGCAGGCGAACTCCACCACCTCCAGCCCCCGGGCCACCTCACCGCGCGCGTCGGAGAGCACCTTGCCGTGCTCGGTGGCGATGATCCGGGCGAGTTCGTCGGTGTGCCGGTCGACCAGTTCGCGGAACGCGAACATGATCCGGGTGCGGCGGCTCAGCGAGGTGTCCCGCCACTGGCCCTGTGCCTTGACAGCGGCGGCCACCGCGGTGTCGGTGTCCTCAGGTCCGGCCAGCACGACCTGGCCCTGCTGCCGGCCGGTGGCCGGATCGTAGATCGGCCCGAACCGGTCTGATGTCCCCGTGAACGGCGCTCCCGCGATCCAGTGCTCCACCGTTGCCACGTCCACCTCCGAGTGCTCGACCATGGTCCGAGCGTCCCACCGATCCGGCGACCGGTGAAGGCGGGCATTCTGACCGCCACAGGCGGTCGTGGCCCCGCCCGCCCACACCTCCCCCCTGGTTTTCGCAAGAAAACCTCACCGGGTGGGTCGGGGGCCGCGGGTGGGCGG
>DASULA010000169.1:0-4712 GCA_036278435.1 Mycobacteriales bacterium
CTGGCCGGCCTGGAACCCGTTGATGCGGGACGGGTCTGCATCGGCAGCGCTGACGTCACCGACACCGACCCCGGCGCCCGGGACATCGCCATGGTGTTCCAGAACTATGCGCTGTACCCGCACATGACGGTCGCGGAGAACATGGGCTTCGCGCTCAAACTCAAGAAGGTGCGGCGCGACGAGCGGGATCGACGGGTCCGCGAGGCGGCCAGGATGCTCGACCTGGAGCCGTACCTGAACCGCAAGCCCAAGGCACTGTCCGGCGGCCAGCGGCAGCGGGTGGCGATGGGCCGGGCGATCGTGCGGGAGCCGGCGGTGTTCCTGATGGACGAGCCGCTGTCGAACCTCGACGCCAAGCTGCGGGTGGAGACCCGGGCGAACATCGCCGCGTTGCAGGCCCGGCTGGGCACCACGACGATCTACGTCACGCACGACCAGGTCGAGGCGATGACCATGGGCCACCGGGTCGCGGTGCTCAAGGACGGCCTGCTCCAGCAGTGCGACACCCCGCGGGTGCTCTACGACCGGCCGGCCAACGCGTTCGTCGCCGGATTCATCGGTTCACCGGCGATGAACCTCAAGACCGTGCCGCTGGACAACGGCGGTGCCCGACTCGGTGCGCTGTCGGTGCCGCTGCCCCGAGCCGCGCTCGACGATGCGTCGAAGTCCGGTCTGTCCGAGGTCACCCTGGGGGTGCGCCCGGAGTCGTTCGGCCTGACCGACTCCCACGCCGACGGCGACGCCGAACCGGGGCTGTCGATCCGGGTCGACCTGGTCGAGGAACTCGGCGCGGACGCCTACCTCTACGGCACCGCCGAGATCGGCGGTGCCCAGGAGCAGTTCGTGATCCGCACCGACGGGCGTACCCCGCCGCGGATGGGTGAGACGGTCCGGCTGTCGGTGCGGTCCGGCGAGGAACACGTCTTCCATCCCGAAACCGGTGTCCGGCTGGGCTGAACCAGAGCCGAACCAGAGCCGAACCGGCCCACGACCGGCCGCCGTCCGGCCTGATCCGTACGAATCCAGGTAGGGCCCGGTCGCGCTGACCGGGCCCTACCCCGGGTGTGAAGGTCACCCGCCGCCACGACCGTGCCGACGCCGTCGGGTCAGGCACCCCCACCGGCGGTGGGGACGATCACCGAGAAGGCCGCGCCGAAGGGATCCACCACCGTCGCGAACCGCCCGTGGGGCGAGTCGACCGGGCCGTAGACGACGCTGCCGCCCAGTGTCCGGGCCCGCTCGGCGGTCATGTCGGTGTCGGACACCGAGAAGAACGTCATCCAGTGCGCACCCAAATCGGCCGGCCACTCCTCGGTCATCCGCATCCGGCTGACCACATGCGAACCGGCGATCGCGTAGGTGGCCGCGTCGGAGACCTGCCCGTCCATTGGCTGCACGTCGTAGGAGAACAGGGAACGGTAGAACTCGTCGGCCCGCTGCGGGTCCCGGGTGGCGAGCTGCTGCCAGACCATGGCCCCGGGTTCGGCGACGAGCTGGGCACCCGCGGTCTGCCCGGCCTGCCAGAAACCGACGATGGCGCCGGTGGGATCGGCGGCGTAGAGCATCCGCCCCTCGCCCGGCACGTCCTGCGGTCCCATCAGGATCGAGCCGCCGGCGGCGGTCACGGCGCTGGCGGTCGCGTCGACGTCGTCGGTGGCCAGGTAGACGCTCCACCTCGGCGGCTGGTCTGAGTCCGGGCCGACCGGCATCATCCCCGCGACCCGCCACCCGTTGATCTCGCACGTGGTGTAGCGGCCCATGTCCTCGGGCATGGTCTGGAAACTCCACCCGAAGAGCCCGCCGTAGAACGCCTTACCCGCCTCCAGGTCAGGCACGGTCACGTCCGTCCAACTCGGCACACCCGCGGCGAACCCGCTGCGTTCCGGCATGTCACATCCCTCCGGTCCGATGCCCGAGGGAGCATCCCCGGGCGATGTGGATCGCAGTGTCGCTCAGGGACCGACGGAATCCGGGGATCAGTGGGCGCGTCGGGGGCGTCGCCGGCGCGCGACCTCGGCCAGGGCCACGGCCGCGGCCACGCTCGCGTTCAGCGATTCGGTGGCCGAGGTCATCGGGATGGACACCCGCAGGTCACAGGTCTGACCGACCAGATGGGACAGTCCGCGCCCCTCCGAGCCGACCACCAGCACCAACGGGTCCACGGCGACGTCCAGGTCGTCCAGAGACATCTCGCCGTCCGCGGCCAACCCCACCACGGTCAGCCCGGCGTCCTGACAGGACACCAGGGTGCGGGTCAGGTTGGTGGCCCGAGCCACCGGGAGTCGGGCCGCCGCCCCCGCACTGGTCCGCCACGCGGTGGCGGTCATGCCCGCGGCGCGCCGCTGCGGTACCACCACGCCGTGCCCGCCGAAGGCCGCGGCCGAACGCACCGCGGCGCCGAGGTTCCGTGGATCGGTGATCCCGTCCAACGCGAGGATCAGCGCCGGGTCCGGTGACTCCGACGCCGCCCGGAGCAGGTCGTCGGGGTGCGCGTAGGGGTACGGCGGGACCTGTACCCCGATGCCCTGGTGCAGCGCCCCGCCGGCCATCCGGTCCAGCTCACCCCGGCCGACCTCCAGAATGGGCAGCCCACGGTCGCCGGCCAGCCTGATCGCGTCGGACACCCGGTCGTCCAACTCGATTCCGAGCGCGACGTACAGCGCGGTCGCCGGCACGCCGGCCCGCATCGCCTCGACCACCGGGTTGCGGCCGACCAGCAGTTCCGGTGCCTGGGTGGCGGTCCTGCGGCTGGTCTGCCGCTTGGCCTCGGTCGCGGCCCGTCGCTGCGCCGGATGTCCGGTCCGCAACTCCGCCTTCGGCGTGGGCCCCCTGCCCTTCAGTGCCCGGCGGGGCTGGCCGCCGGAACCGACCGTCGCGCCCTTCTTGCTGCCCACGCCACGCCTGGCGCCACGCCGCTGGGAGTTGCCCGCCATCACACCTCATCCCGAAGTGTCCACCGAGGACCGTCCGGAGTGTCCTCCACCAGCACGCCGGCCGCGGCGAGACGGTCGCGGATCGCGTCGGCCGCGGCATAGTCCCGGCGCGCCCTGGCCGCCGTGCGCTGCTCCAACGCGACCGAGACCAGGGCGTCTACCACCTCACGCAGGCCGGTCTCGCGGCGCTCCCGCCAGGCCGGGGAGAACGGATCCAGCCCGAGTACGCCGAGCATCGTGCGAACCTCGGCCGCGGTGCGACCGACCGTGGCGTGGTCACCGTCGGCCAGTGCCGTGTTTCCCTGACGAACCGCGTTGTGCACCACGGCGAGCGCCTGCGGCACGCCCAGGTCGTCGTCCATCGCCTGGGCGAACGGCTCGGGAACCAACCCGGCCGGGGACGGCTCGCCGACCCGCTCGGCGGCCCGGCGGATGAACCCCTCCAGCCGCCGGTAGGCCGCGACCGCTTCGGCCAGGGCCTCCTCGGAGTACTCGATCGTGGAGCGGTAGTGGGCCGCACCGAGAAAGTAACGCAGCTCGACCGGCCGTACCCGCTGGCACACCCGCGTCACCAGCAGCGAGTTCCCCAGTGACTTGCTCATCTTCTCCCCGGCCAGGGTCACCAGCCCGTTGTGCAGCCAGTACGAGGCGAACGGGTCGCCGGCCGCCTCGGACTGGGCGATCTCGTTCTCGTGGTGCGGGAAGACCAGGTCAAGGCCACCTCCGTGGATGTCGAACGCCGGGCCGAGGTACCGCTCGGCCATCGCCGAGCACTCCAGATGCCAGCCGGGTCGTCCCGGCCCCCACGGGGTGTCCCAGAACGGTTCACCGGGTTTGGCACCCTTCCACAGGGTGAAGTCCTCGGGCCGGCGCTTGGCCGGTTCCAGGTGTTCCTCGGACGCGTGCATCTGGTCCGGGCGCTGCCCGGACAACGTGCCGTACTCCGGCCAGGACGACACATCGAAGTAGACATCGCCACCGGCCGGGTAGGCATGTCCCCGGTCGACCAACCGCCGGATCAACGTGATCATCTCCGGTACGTGGCCGGACGCCCGGGGCGCGACCGTGGGCGGCTGGCAGCCCAGCGCGTCGTAGGCCTCGGCAAAGGCCCGTTCGTTGCGCTGCGCGACCACCCAGAACGGCACCCCCTCCTGGCCCGCCCTGGCCAGCACCTTGTCCTCGATGTCGGTGATGTTCTGGCAGAACGTGACCCGGTGGCCACCGCGCTCAAGCCAGCGGCGGAGGATGTCGAAGTTCACCATCGACCGCACGTGACCAACGTGCGGGGGCGCCTGCACGGTCGGACCGCACAGGTAGATCGACGCCTGGCCGGGACGCAACGGTGTGAAGTCCCGGATCGACCGGGTGTTCGTGTCATACAGGCGCAGGGTCACCGGGCGATTCTAGTGCCGTATCGGATAACGTTTGCCCCCGTGGTGTCCGTCTGCCGGTCCACCCCCAGCCGTCACCGCATCCCCCTCGGCGCGCCTCAACCACCTCGCGGGTGTGAGGTTTTCGCAAGAAAACCTCACAGTGCGGCACCACCTCAACCCGCTTGACGACGCGCGGGCGTTCAGCCGAGCAGGCGCTTGACCGTCTCCACGCTGACGATGCCGTGCTGGATGGCGAACTCGACGAGCTGTTCCTTGCGGGCGCTGCGCCGGGGTGCACCGGACTCCATCCGGGCCACCGCCTGGGCCTGCTCGGTCGGCGAGGCGGTGCGGGCGCGGTCGGCCGTCCACGGCTTCTCGCCGATCGGCAGCTTCTCCCGCACGTCGT
>DASULA010000170.1:0-9271 GCA_036278435.1 Mycobacteriales bacterium
GCGCACACCCCACTCGGCGCGTGAGACGGGACGGACTGTGATGCGAAATCGATGGGCGTGGTTGTTGGCCGGACTACTCGCGGGCGGTGTCGTGACGGGCTGCGCCACGACATCGGCACCCGGACCGACGGTCACCGGGGCGTTCGGTACCGACCCGGTGATCGCCATTCCGAACGGCAAGCCCGGCAGCGACCTCGTGGTGGACACGTTGATCAAGGGACGCGGCCCGGTGGTCGGCACGAGCGACTACGTGTTGCTGAACGTGGAGGGGAAGGTGTGGGCCGGGGACCGGTTGGTGGTGGACAGCTTCACCGACCGGCAGCCGCAGGGGCTACCGCTGTCCACGGCGATGCCGGCGTGGCGGAAACTCGCCGGTGCGCGGGTGGGCAGCCGCGTGCTGATGATCGTGCCGCCCAAGGACGGCTTCGGCGCGGCGGGCAATCCGCAGGCCAACATCATGGGCAGTGACACCCTGGTGTTCGTGTTCGACGTGGTCGACTCGATCGCCAGGGGCACCGCTGCGGCCGGCACGCCAGTGGCCTACCACCCGGGGCCGAACATGCCGTCGGTCGGCGCCATGACCAAGAGCGGACCGAAGATCTCCATACCCACCAAGGCGAAACCGCCGGCGACGCTAACAAGTACCGTGCTGCGCAAGGGAACCGGCCCGGCCATCATCAGCGGTGACACGGTGGTCGCCCAGTACACCGGTGCCGTGTGGCGGACCGGCAAGGTGTTCGACTCGTCGTGGAACCGTGGTTTCCCGCAGTCGTTCGTGCTCGGCGCCGGTCAGGTCGTGGCCGGGTGGGAGCAGGGGCTGGGCGGGCACACCGTCGGCAGCCGCATCCTGCTCACCGTGCCGGCCACGCTCGGCTACGGCGACCAGGGCAAGCCGCCGGACATCAACGGCACGGACACGCTGGTGTTCGTGGTGGACATCGTGGCGGCGTCCTGACCGCGGGACCGCCCTATTCGCCGATGACGGGTGGGGCGGTCATCTGGTCGGTGCCGAAGATGCCCTCGTCGGTCTCGACCAGCCAGGACGGCCGCTTGTGCTCGGCGTCGCCCTGACCGCGCTGGCCGCGGCCAGCACCCATGGCGCCCATGCCGCGGCTGGCACCGCGTGCCGCCGTGGAGCCTTCGGACATCGCGGCTTCCTCGGCGGCCGCGCCGGCACCGGCACCGGTCGCCGATCGAGCACCCGGCCCCGCACTGCCGCTGTCGGTACCGCCCGCGCCGCCGACTCCGCCGCTGCCCGCACTACCTGCACTGCCGAAGCCGCCGCTACCACCGGCGCCGCCGAAGCCACCGAACCCGCCGAAGCCACCGGGTCCGTTCGTGCCGAAGCTGCCGAACGAGCCGTCCCCGGTCGAGCCTGGGAGGCCGACGCCGGGCAAGCCGGTGCCGGGCAGTGGCATCCCGGTGCCGACCGGTGCGGTCGGGGTGAAGCTGGACGTCGTCGTGGTCAGGGTGCCGGGTGGTGTGAACGTGTTGCCGCCCGGGTCGGTGGGCTGGTTGCCGGGCTGGTGCCCGACCGGACCGGGAGTGGTGGGCACGCCGGGCGGGTTGCTGCCCACGGGCGGCGGACCACCCGGCGTCGGCACGGTCGGGACCGGCGTCGGCCCGGGACCACCGGACTTGACCACCTTGGGTGCCGGCGCGAACGCGGGCATGCTGGCCGACGTCTGGGACACGGTGTGGTCGTACTGCGCGACGATGTGCGCGGCCTGCTGGTGGCTGGCCTGCTGCGCCGCGGCGGCCTGGTGGTCGGCGGTGGCCTGCTTGGCGAACGCGATCGGGTCGGTGATCGTCTGGAGCTGCTGCTGCGCGGCCTGCGGGTTGTACGGCGTGGTGGGCGGCGGCGGCACGCTGTTCTTCGCGTTGGTCAGGGCTTCGGACTGCTGCGCGGTGAGCACGCCGGCCAGTTGGGCCGACTTGCCGGCCTGACCGGAGTGGTTGCCCAGCTTCGCGATCGAGTGCCGAGCCCCCTCAGCGGCCTGGCCGGTCCACGTGACCTCGGTGCTCGCAATCGCTTGCGCGACGGTGTCCTGCAGGTTGGTCAGCTTGTTGCCGATCTGGAGCCAGGTGTCGCTGACGTCGGCCACCGATGACGGGCTGACGCCCTTGGTCACGCTGTCGTAGAGCGTCTGGTGCGGGATGCTCTCGTAGACGACGTTGGCGGCCGGTGGTGCGGAGCGCAGATCGAGCCCCTGCTTCAGGCTCTTGGCGGTCGAGCTGAGTTTGCTGTCCACCTCGTGCGACCCGTTGATCAGATGCATGATCGGTCCCAGGAACGGCCCGTGCGCCGCCCGGTCGTGGTCCGCGGCGGCCTTGTTGATCTGGCCCAGGTTCTGCACACCACCGTGGAAGTGGTGCAGCCCGTACCGCCCGTAGACGGACCCGGGCGGCGGCGCCCCCGCCGAACTGTGCTCCGGCTGAGCGAAAATCCCAGGGTCACCCATTGGTCCCACCCCTCATGGCAACTTCGGCTCGACGAGCTTGGCAATGGTCAACGCGCCAGGGCACGGGTCACTCGTCCCGTCGCCCGTCGTGGTCACATCCACCCGCGAGGAGTCCGTCAACCCGATCGCCACCGTGCAGGACGACGAACTCGGATCGGCTTCTTGCTTCGCCTGGTGCTGGCCGATGGTCGTGCTCGTGACCTGGCCCCCGTTGGGCACCGCCACAAAACCGCTCAGGCCGACATCGGTCCGGATGTCCAGTCCGATGTGGAAGTCAGCGGTGTCCAGCTCACATGACTGCGCCGTCCCGACCATGTCCTGCGACGGCGGCGAGGACACACCCAGTTGCTGGAGATCACTGGACGAGAACAGCGAACACGGCTTGTCGGCCGAGAACGAACTGGTCGTGCTGCTCGGCGCGGCTGAGGTCGATCCGCCGTCGGCCGTGGTCGCCGGCGTCGGCTGGCCGGGGGTGCTGCCACACGCGGCGGTACCCAGTAGCAGTGCCGCGAAGCCGATCAGGACGACCCAACGCCTCACGTCCAGGTCCCCGCACTGTTCACGTTCGAGGCACTGCCCTCGTCGGTGGCCCGGTAGTTGTTCATCGCCTGCTGAATCGAGCTGTGTGCGCTGGTCAGTTCTTCCTGCAACTTCTTCAGCACCGGAACCGCGCCCTGAGTGGGGTCGCTGGCGATCGTCGCCAGAAAAGGCTTGTAGACAGTGGCGTTCGGCGTCGCGCCGAGGGCAGGCTGCATCTCCAGCCGGTGGGACTGGCTGAGCGCCGTCCGCACCTGCTCCTGCAACTCCTGGATGGCGTTGAGCAGTGGCTGGCCACCGTTCTCGCTGATCGCGAAGCCCTCGGCGGCTGCCAACTGGATACCGCCCACGGCGTCGCTGATGCCCTGGAAGGCGGCTGCGCCGTCACCCGGGTCTATCCGCATTCTCGATCAACCTCCCGCGATCACACTCAGCGTGCGGACACGGTAGCAAGACGCACCCGGACCCAGGTCTGGTTCCCGAAAGCCGGTAAAAAGTCGCGATCAGGTCATCAACTCGACGAGCCGGGACAGGCTCTGGTCGAGTCTTGACTGGTCGGCCGGGGTGTACGTGACGTGCAGGCGGCCGTCGGGGCCGACCGACGGCAGTACGGCGTACCGGCCGGCGTCGGTGTCCAGCCAGCTCATGGTCACGGGCTCACTCTCGCGGCCGTTGCGGCTGCGCGCGGTCACCGTCATGTACCCGCTGCCCACCCGGGGGCGCCGCATGATCTCGTCGACGATGGCCTCCTGGACCCGCGTCGAGTCCATCTTCGGCCGCACCGGCTGGAGGTACCGCCGGTCGGACAGGTCCTCCTCGGGCGTCCGGTGCCGACCGACCGACACGGGCTCGTCGACGGTCACGGTCACCGACCGGCCCGGCCCCGGGCGCAACACGGGCAGCAGACCCAGCACCGACCGGACCATCGACGGTGGTGTCACCGATTCGAAGGAGATCGCCTGGCCGCACTCCACGGCCAGCACCGCGGACCGGCCGTCGGTGACCGCCCGCGCGCACAGGCCGGCGCCGTCCACGTTGCCGACCACGGCGACAGCCACCCGGCCACCGGCGAACAGACCGACAAGATCTTCCAACTCGGGCGCGAACCGGCGCCCCTCGATGAGGCCCTTGGCGGTGAGTGTGTCGTGCACGGCCTGGATGAGCCGGATTCGCTCCTCGACCAGTTCGCCGTGCACGGGGAACTGGAACGGGAACGGTCGCACGTCCAACCGCAACGCGTCCCCGCTCGCATCCAGCTCCATGAATGTGCACTCGAACCCGCGAGCCACTCCATTCCTCCTGGTCGCCCCCACCCGACGGTCGCCCCATCGAATTCGCGCCGCCGGCTCGCGGTCACGATATCCGAATGGGGCAACCGTCACTCAGGCGGAATCCCGCAGCACCAGCGTCGTCGGCATGACCACTCGCCGATCACCGACGGCACGGGCGTTGTCCGCGTCCAGCAACTCGGCGACGGACCGCGCGCCCATCTCCTCGACGGGCTGGCGCACCGTGGTCAGCAACGGCACGGTGTGCCTGGCCAGGGCCGCGTCGTCGAACCCGACCACTGCGATGTAGTCCGGCACCCGAACTCCCAACCGGTGCAGGGCCCGCAACGCACCCAGCGCCATCATGTCGGACGCGACGAACACCGCGTCCACATCGGGATGCCGATCAAGTAATCGAAGCATGGCGTGTTCACCGGATGATGCCGTGAAATCGCCCCGGCACACGACGCCCGCCGGTTCCATGCCGGCATCCTCGATGGCCTGCCGGTATCCGGTCAGTCGATCCGATGCGGCAACCATGTCCCGTGGCCCGGCAATGGTCGCAATGGCGCGTCGGCCAGATCTGATCAGATGTGTTACCGCTTGTCTTGCTCCGCCTTTGTTGTCGGCGTCGACGGATGGCAGATCTTCGGACAGGTGCGGCCCACCGAGACAGACCACCGGAACTCCGGCGGCCCGCACGAGTTGCGCCGGCGTGTCGTCATCCCGCATACCGACCATCACAACGCCATCCACGTGTCCACCACATAGAAAACGGAGCAATGAGTCGCGCGGCGAATGGCGCAACGCGGTTAGTACAACCAGTTCCCTGCCCGCCCGCACCACCTCGCGTTCGGCCCCGACGAGCACTCGTGAATAGAACGCGTCGGACTGGTAGTGGACCATGTCGTCGAACACGACGACCGACACCGCCCCGGTGTTGCGGGCGGTCGCGCTGGGGGCGCGATGCCTTACATAGCCCAGTTCTCGGACTGCTAGCTCGACTCTGGCCAGGGTGCTGACGCTGACCGGCGCCGACCGGTTGAGTACCCGGGACGCGGTCGCTGTGGACACACCCGCCCTTCTCGCCACTTCGGCGAGAGTTGGCTTGCGTAGTACATCAGCCGACGACGAACCGCGGTCTGTAGGTGCCTCCATTGGCACTCCTTCTCCGCTGTCGCCGGCCAGCGCGTCGAAGTCCTGCACGGAGAGTCCGGCAATCGCCACCTGCTGTCAAGGCCGAAGATTCACACGGCGCAACAATCCAGCCAGCACGGCGGTAACTTTCAAAGTGTTGTCAACGGTCAAAACGTCCGGTCAAGCCCCTGCACGATGCCGATCGACCGCTGATCACCGTCAAAAGAAATCCGGACCGCCGAACGGCCGAACGTGTGCAGCAGCAACTCGCCCGGCTCACCGACGATGGTCACCGCGTTCGGACCCTGCTTCACGGTCACCTCGGTGCCGTCGACGCGCCGCAGCACCACACCGACGGGGCTGCGCCGGTACGCCAGCCGCGCACCCATCCGTAGCGACTTCCACACGGCATCGTCCCTGGCCGGGTCGGGCACCCTCGGCTCCCAGTCCGGTTGGCCGCGACGCAGGTCCTCGTGGTGCACGAAGTACTCGGTGCCGTTGACCAGTTCGGCCAGCCCCGGCAGCCGGAACGGCGAGAACGCGGGCGGTCCGGTGCGCACCTGGTCGACCAGGTCCGCCCACGGCCGGCCGGCGATCCCGCGCTGCACCCGCTCGGTGTACCCGGCCAGGGCCTTCACCTGGATCCCGGCCGCGGCATCCGGCCGACGGTCGCGCAGCACGAGGTGCGCCGCCAGGTCCTTGGCCCGCCAGCCGTCGCACAGCGTCGGCACATCCGGGCCGAGTTCGTCGAACAGGTCGCTCAACGCGCGCCGCTCATCCGCCGCCATGCCCATACCACTCACCGTACTCGCCAGTAGAGCAGTGCTACCAACTGCGGCTACTCGACCACTTCGTGACCAGCGTCCCGCAACGCGTGCACCGCCCTGACCAGGTCGTCGTCCTTCACCAGTAGGTGATCGGTGTCATAGGTGGACATCGCGAACAACGGCACCCCGGCCGCGGCCAGCGCACCGGACAACGCGGCCATGATCCCGGTCAGCGTGAACTCGAACGGGCCGGCCACGGTGAGCAGCCGCCAGCCGGTCTCGGTCAGCTCGGCCGGCACCGCCAACTCGGCCGGGCACACCACGGACAGCTCGTCCGACGTCCTGGTCACGGACACCAGGCCGGCGTTCGGGTCGGCCAGCGCCACCGGGATCGGCGCGTCACCGGGCAGCCGCAGCACGACGTAGGCACCTGGCCGGACGTGCACGGTCAGTTTGCGCACCCGCTCAGCCCTCGGTGACGAACGGGCTCGCGGCGATCTCGGTGCCGTCCGGCAGGGTCGAGATGGCGAAGTCGTCGAACACGTTCTGCGCCGCCTTCTGCAACTGGCGCAGGCATTCCACGGCCAGCGAGCGGATCTCCACGTCGGCGTGCTCGGTGGCCCGCATGGCGATGAAGTGCCGCCACGCCCGGTAGTTGCCGGTCACCACGAGCCTGGTCTCGGTGGCGTTGGGCAGCACCGCCCGCGCGGCCTGGCGGGCCTGCTTGCGGCGCAGCGTCGGGTTCGGCTCGTCGGCGAACCGCTGCTCAAGACCGGCCAGCAGGTCGGTGTAGGCGGCGACGCTGGCCTCAGCGGCGGCCATGAACTTCTCGTGCAGCACCGGTTCGGCCGCGATCACCTCGGGCTCGACCATGGCGGCCTGCTTCTCCGGCACGTACCGCTGGGACAGCTGCGAGTACGAGAAGTGCCGGTGCCGGATCAGCTCGTGGGTCAGCGAACGGGACACGCCGGTGATGTAGAAGGTCACCGAGCCGTGTTCGAGCACGGAGAGATGGCCGACCTCCAGGATGTGCCGCAGGTAGCCCGCGTTGGTCGCGGTCGCCGGGTTCGGCTTCTTCCAGGACTGGTAGCAGGCCCGGCCCGCGAACTCGGCCAGCGCCTCACCGCCGTCGGAATCGGTCGTCCACGGCACGTCGGCCGGCGGGAAAAACTCTGTCTTGCCGATGAGCACAACCTTCGGCGACACCGTCTCCGTCACAGTCCGCTCCCCTTGTGAAAGCCCCCTGGTCTGCTGCGCGGCCAGCCTATCCGCCCGATCCGACACAGTTCGACTGACGCACTGGTGACAGCACAAAGACGGCATGCCGACCACCCCGCGACATCATCGAGACGGCACAAAGACAGCACGGTGACGCCATTCAGCCTTGACATGGCGTCATCGGTGACGTCATGATGGCGTCATGGAACTGAGCCCTTATGTCGCCGCACTGCGGGAGAACCTGACGGCCGCCGCGGCGGCCGGAGACGAACAGACGAGGACCGCGGCCAGGGTGCTGGCCGCCACCATCGAGCCGGCCGCCCGGCTGGCCATCATGAACGCGCTGGCCGACCTGGCCGGTGAGGTCACGCTCGCCCTGGAGGACAGGGTGGTCGAAGTCCGACTCGACGGCCAGGACGTACAAGTCGTGGTCACGGGGGCGCCGACCGACGACCACGAGCCCGTGGACGATCCGCCGCCCACCATGGGCGACCCGACGGGTGACATCAGCAGGATCACCGTGCGGCTGCTTGAGGAGCTCAAGACGAAGGCCGAGGAGGCCGCGTCCGCCCGTGGTGTGTCGCTGAACTCGTTCGTCCAGCAGGCCGTCCAGGGCGCGCTGCGCGAACGGGCGCGCGGCGGCCGGGGCCGTGGTCCCGGCGGGGGTGCCGGGCCGTGGGGCGGCGGCAACCCGTGGGCACAGGGCATGAGCGGTGGGGCGTGGAGCCCGTTCGGCGACGCAGGCAAGCACAACGACGACGATCGGCCGGGCCGGGGCGGGCGGGGTTCGTCCCGCGTGCGCGGCTGGGTCGAAGGCTGACCGGACTGGGGAGAACGGTGTACACGGTGATGGCTGACGACGTGATCAACGAGGGAATGGGCAGCGAGCAGCAGGACGAGGTGGTCCGCAGGGAGAACTTCGATGCCGCCGGCCCGCTGGAGATCGATGTGGCGCTCGGTGCGGGCCGGGTGGTCATCGCACTGGTCGAGGAGCCGGGCGCGACCGTCGAGGTGCGGTACGACCCGAGCGCGACCAACCCGTGGCTGCAGGGCCTGTCCAGCATGCTCAACTGGTTCGGCGGGCAGTTCGGCGACGGCATGGGCGGAATGGACGAGGCGAAGGCGGCCGCCGTCCGCGACACCAGGGTGGACCTGAACGGCCAGCGACTGGTGGTGCACACCCCGAAGCGGCACCGCATGGTCCCGCTGTCGGTGACCGTGCGGGCGCCCGCAGGCTCACACCTTGAGGTGGCCGCGGGCTCGGCCGACATGACGGTGACCGGCCCGGCCGGCCGGATCAAGCTGCACACCGGCTCGGGCAACGTCGCGATCGACCGGGCGGACGGCGCCGCCGAGATCCACTCCGGCTCCGGCACGCTGCGGCTGGGCCCGATGCTGGGTGGTCTGCGGGCGCGCAGCGGCAGCGGCGAAATTGAGGTGTCATCGATCGGCGGTGAGACCACACTGATAACCGGTAGCGGCGATGTCTGGCTCGGAGCGGTACAGGCCGATGTCAAGGTGCGCACCGGAAGCGGCGACCTCACAGTGGCGGACGCCGCCTGTGGCTACGTGGAGCTGATCACCGGGTCCGGCGAGATCCGGGTCGGTGTGCGCTCCGGTACGGCGGCCATGGTGGACCTGGTGTCGGGTTCCGGTCAGGCACGCAGCGAACTGGGTCTGTCCGACCGACCGCCCGCCGAAGCCCCCCGTCTCAAGCTGCGGGGGCGCACCGGATCGGGCAACGCGGTGGTGACGTCCGCCGTCGGCTGACGGGCGGGCCGGGGGAACCAGGGGGAACAGGGGAACCAGCGACACGGTCCGGGGGACCAGGGGGTTTGGCCGATCGCTGGCCGGGGAGTGGAGTGGTGGGGGGGGGGGGGGG
>DASULA010000171.1:0-7842 GCA_036278435.1 Mycobacteriales bacterium
TGGGTGTTCTTCATCAATCTGCCGCTTGCCGCGCTGGTCGTCGTGGTGGCCACCCGGCACGTGCCCGAAAGCGCCGCACCGGACACCGGTGGGCGCTTCGACATCCCCGGCGCGCTGCTTGCCGGCGGTGGGCTGGCCGGCGTGACCTACACGCTGATCTCCGGTCCGGAGCACCCGTCGTTCGGCGTGCTGGTGGTGGGAGTCGTCGGGCTGGCCGCGCTGGTCGCCTTCGTCCTGGTCGAACGCCGGGTGGACAACCCGATGGTGCCGCTGAGCCTGTTCTCCTCTCGCCAGTTCAGTGCGGTGAACCTGGTCACCGTGTGGGTATACGGGGCGACCGGCCTGCTCTTCTTCTTCGTCGTGCTGCAACTGCAACTCGTGGCCGGATACTCACCGATCGCCGCCGGCCTGTCCCTGCTACCGGTGACCCTGGCGATGCTCGGACTGTCCTCCCGGGCCGGCGGCCTGAGCGAGCGGATCGGCGCCAGGCTGCCGATGACCGCCGGTACCGCCACCTGCGCGGTCGGGCTGGTGCTGCTCGCCCACATCGGGACGGTCAGCTCCTACCCGCGCAGCGTGCTTCCCGGGGCGCTGCTGTTCGGCCTCGGCCTGTCGACGACCGTGGCCCCGCTCACCGCGGCGGTCCTGGCCGCCGTGGACACCGCGCACGCCGGGGTCGCCAGCGGGGTGAACAACGCGGTCGCCCGCGCGGCCGGCCTGCTGTCGCTGGCCGTGGTACCCGCCGTGATCGGGCTGAGCGGCGCCGCCTACCGCGACCCGGTGACATTCGGCCACGGCTTCCGGCTGGCCATGTACTGCTCGGCCGGCCTGATGGCGGTCGGCGCGCTGCTGTCGTGGACCACGGTAAGTCCCCACCCCTGTGCCGTCCCGGCCGGCCGGATGACCTGCCCGGTGACCGGTCCCCAACTGCAACCCCACCGCGACGGCTCCGCGCACCGGCCGGGTTGATTCTCCGGCGCGGACCGCCGTCAGTATCCGCTGACCCGCGGCGCGACGCGGGTGTCCCAGATCTCGTCCACTGCCGCGGCCAGATCCTGCCGGGAACCGTCGTTCACGATCACCGCGTCGGCCACGGCGCGGCGCTGCGCGTCGGTGGCCTGGGCCGCCATCCGGGCGCGGGCCTCCGGTTCGGTCATGCCGCGGTCGGCGGACAGCCGGGCGATCCGCACCGGTTCGGGTGCCTCCACGACCAGCACCAGGTCGTACCCGGCCCACAGGCCGTTCTCCACCAGCAGCGGCACGTCGTGCACGACGACAGCGTCGGCGGGCAGTCCGGACAGGATTCCGGCGGCCCGCTCGCCGACCAGCGGGTGCACGATGGCGTTCAGCCTGGCCAGCGCGTCGCTGTCGGCGAAGACCAGGCCGGCCAGCCGGCCACGGTCCAGCCTGCCGTCGGCGGTCAGCACCTCCGGGCCGAACTCCGCCACGATTCGCCGCAGTCCGGGCGTGTGCGGCTCGACCACCTCGCGGGCCAGTGCGTCGGCGTCGATCAGCACCGCGCCGTGAGCGGCGAGCTGGGTGGCCACGGCACTCTTGCCCGACCCGATCCCGCCGGTCAGCCCGACCCTGAACACGCTGTCCACAGTACGCACACCGGCTGTCGGGACGGTGCGGATCCGGCGCGTGCGGCCCGGCCGGACCAACTACGACGCGACACGCCGCGCGCCTACCCCGGACACCGGCTCGGCCGACCTACCCTGTGGCGCGCACATTCCGATCCTCTGTAAAGGCACAGCATCTATGGGCAGACACTACCAACGGCCCGCTGGCGGGCGGCACCGCTTCGGGTTGCCGGGACTGGTGCACTGCCGCGTGAACGAGCAGGTCCGCACTCAACTGGTGGCGAGCCGTCCGGGATTCCGCTCCCTGTTCCGGGATCCCAGTCGCCACACGGTCGCGTCCCTGACCCGAAGCGGTCAGCGTCCCCGCCTGGCATTCGTACTTGTCGCCTCAATGTAGGCGATCTTCGATCGGCCGCATCCGCCGGACAACGGCGTGACGGCACCGGACCAGGGCACCGAACCACCCGAACGGTGGTTCGGCCGTGGTACTCCACCTCACCGCGGAGTGCCACGGCGTCGTGCCCTGCCCGCCCGGCCACCTCGGCCGGCCGGGGGGTCGACACCGGGCGTCCACCGCACCGGACACACAGGACGGTCCATCGGAAGCGCATCGCTTCGACCGTCGCTCCGTCCGCACTGGGTAGACCCCGCTCACTCGGGTACGCCGGTGCTCGCACCGGAACCGCCTCCACGGCTGGGGCCACCACCGAGATCACCGCTGGAGTCGCCGTTGTCCCTGAGGTTGCGCAGCACCGCCTTGCCGATCGCGGCCGCCACCCGGCCGACCTGGCCGGTCGGAACGACCCGCGGGTCGATGCTCAGGGCGAGCGTCAGCGAGCCGTAGGAGAGTGCGAGCAGGGCCATCTTCGCGCTGGTGAGCAGGACACCGTCGAGGTCCAGGATCGTGGCGTCGGTGGCCACGGCACCCTTGGCCTCCTGGTCGTGGATGGTGAAGTTGATCCGCTGCGACGCCGAGTCGGGGTCACGGTAGGTCGACAGCCCGATCTCGATCGGCACCCCGCCGGTGGTCGGCGGGCTGGCGGCCGGTGAGGCGGCGGCCGACGTGGTCGGCGAGGGGCCGCCCGGTGGGGTCAAGGCGGGTACCCGGCCCGCTGTGGGGCCGCCCGCAGCGGTGGCGGTGATCCCGTACCGGCAGGTCACCCGGCCGATACGTCCGATTGCCGGCTCAGCCACCCCTCTGATGAGTTGGGTGGTGCCGGACAGCCGCCGTCCGAGAATCGTGTTGAGCTCGGCGGTGGTGAGCACGTTCGCGCACCGGTTCGGCAATGTCGGCACGACCGGTGGTGGCGGCAGCGCGGGGGTCCGCGCTGCCGAGGCGAAAGCCGACCCGGTCGGTGCCGCCGGGGCGGCACGGCTGACGTTCCGGTTGGTGCCCGACGTTCCGCAGCCCGTCAGCGTCACGCCCACGACGAGCCCGGCTGCCAGCCCCGTGGTCCACGCCTGTCCCCGTATCATGCGGACACGGTAAGTCGGTGGGGAATCGGTCAGATGGTTGAAACGCCGGAGTCCGCTCCCATCCGGACCCAGGGTTCACCCCATCGAACGACGACCCGGCAGCCAGCGCCAGCGACACCGTGCTGTCCCGCACCGATGGGTCGACTCCGCCTGAGTCCGCGTCAACTCAGGGGACGTTCGACCAGCCAGCGCCGGACGTGACCGGAGGAGGCCCTCCAGAAACCACCCGGGGTGGCGTTCATCGACGAACGCCACCCCGTTCGGTCCCGCTGACCGGCTCGACCGAACCGGTCGGTCAGCCCTTACCTCCGGCGAGCTTCTCCCGGAGAGCGGCCAGCGCCTCGTCGGAGGCCAGCGTGCCGCCACCGCCGGAGTCTTCCCCGCCGCCAGCGTGTTCCGAGCTGTAACTGCCGGCTCCGGCGGCCTCCGCCTCGGCCCGCTGGGCCTCGGCGATCTGCTTCATGTGGGCCTCGTACCGGGTCTGGGCCTCGGCGTACTGCCGCTCCCACTCCTCACGCTGCTTCTCGAAGCCGGTCAGCCACTCCCCCGACTCGGGGTCGAACCCCTCCGGGTAGATGTAGTTGCCCTGCTCGTCGTACTGGGCCTCCATGCCGTAGGCGGCCGGGTCGAACGCCCCCGCCTCCCCCACGGTGCCCTCGTTGGCCTGCTTGAGCGACAGGCTGATCCGGCGCCGGTCCAGGTCGATGTCGATGACCTTGACCATGATCTCGTCGCCGACCTGCACGACCTGCTCGGGGATCTCCACGTGGCGCTCGGCCAACTCGGAGATGTGCACCAAGCCCTCGATGCCCTCGTCGACCCGGACGAACGCGCCGAAGGGCACCAGCTTGGTGACCTTGCCCGGCACGACCTGGCCGATCTGGTGGGTCCGGGCGAACTGCCGCCACGGGTCCTCCTGGGTGGCCTTGAGCGACAGCGAGACCCGCTCCCGCTCCAGGTCCACATCGAGCACCTCGACGGTGACCTCCTGGCCGACCTCGACCACCTCGCTGGGGTGGTCGATGTGCTTCCAGGACAGTTCCGAGACGTGCACCAGTCCGTCCACGCCGCCAAGGTCAACGAACGCACCGAAGTTGACGATCGAGGAGACGACGCCGGTGCGGACCTGACCCTTCTGCAGCTTGTTGAGGAACTCGGTGCGCACCTCGGACTGGGTCTGTTCCAGCCACTGCCGGCGGGACAGCACCACGTTGTTGCGGTTCTTGTCCAGCTCGATGATCTTGGCTTCGAGTTCGCGCCCCACGTACGGCTGGAGGTCACGCACCCGTCGCATCTCGACCAGCGACGCCGGCAGGAAGCCGCGCAGGCCGATGTCGAGGATCAGGCCGCCCTTGACGACCTCGATGACGGTGCCGGTGACCACACCGTCCTCTTCCTTGATCTTCTCGATCGTGCCCCAGGCGCGCTCGTACTGGGCGCGCTTCTTGGACAGGATCAGCCGGCCTTCCTTGTCCTCCTTCTGCAGGACGAGGGCCTCGATGTGGTCGCCGACGGTCACCACTTCGTGTGGATCAACGTCGTGCTTGATCGACAACTCGCGCGAGGGAATGACACCCTCGGTCTTGTAGCCGATGTCCAGCAGGACCTCGTCGCGGTCCACCTTGACGATGGTGCCCTCGACGATGTCGCCGTCGTTGAAGTACTTGATGGTGGAATCGACGGCGGCGAGGAAGTCCTCCGCCGAGCCGATGTCGTTGACCGCTACCTGCGGGGTGTTGCCCGGCTCGGGACGGGTCTCTGTGGTGGACGTCATGTGGTGAGGTGCTCCGAAATACGGACAAGTCAGTCAGGTGAGAACGCGGGGGGCTCGTGGATCGCCGGTACGTGAACCTGCACGCGATGCGTGCCTGAGAACGTGCCTGGCGAGCGAGGCCTGCTCCCTACTGAGGCAACGCAAACCCACAGCGCATCCGCGAGGATACGGACAGATCGTGACCAGGGTCAATCGAAGGGGGCGTGCCGTGTCCGAGTCGCAACCCGCGTCGGGCGTTCACTGGGTGGGAACGACCGGAATCGCCCGACGTTCCGTTGATTCTAACGAGTCGGTTCGGGCCAACCGCAGGTGGTGGGACGCCGACGCCGACCACTACATGGCCGAACACGGTGACTTCCTGGGACTGGCCGACTTCGTCTGGTGCCCGGAACGCCTGCACGAGTCCGAGGCCCGGTTACTCGGCCCGGTGGCCGGCCGCCGGGTGCTGGAGGTGGGCTGCGGGGCGGCCATGTGCGCGCGCTGGCTGGCGACCCGGGGCGCCCGGGTGACCGCGATGGACCTGTCCGCGGGCATGCTCGCCCACGCCCGCTCCGGGGCGGCCCGCAGCGGGGTGTCCATCCCGCTGGTGCAGGCCGACGCCGAACGGCTGCCGTTCGCCGACGGGGCGTTCGACCTGGCCTGCTCGGCCTTCGGCGCGGTGCCGTTCGTGGCCGACTCGGGCCGGGTGATGGCCGAGGTCGCCCGGGTGCTGCGGCCGGGTGGACGCTGGGTGTTCGCGGTGACCCACCCGCTGCGCTGGGTGTTCCCCGACGACCCGGGGCCGGACGGTCTGGTGGCGCGGACGCCGTACTTCGACCGCACCCCGTACGTGGAGGTCGACGCGGCCGGCCGTCCAACCTATGTGGAGCACCACCGGACGCTGGGTGACCGGGTGCGGGAGATCGTGGCGGCCGGGCTGGTGATCATCGACCTGGTCGAGCCGGAGTGGCCCGACGGGCACGACCAGCAGTGGGGTCAGTGGAGTCCGCTGCGCGGCCGGATCGTGCCCGGTACGGCGATCTACGTGTGCGACAAACCCGGCTGACACGTCGGGCCGCGGGGGCGTCCCGCCAGCTCAGTCCCGGCGGCGCAGCCAGGCCACGAGCGGGGCGAACGGTCTGGGCGCGACCATCAGCAGGCCGCCGGCGACCAGCAGCAGCAGAGCCACCGCCAGGTACAGCGGGGCACCAAGGTCCACCCGGGCGGCGTCGCGCAACCCGACCGACCGGCCCGCGGGCGGGCTGGTCACGGCCGGCCCGCCCAGGGTGGCACCGGCCGTGGACAATCCCGCTGTCGGTGTCGGGACGCCCGCCTGCGGGGCCGCCGGCCCGAGGGTTCCCTCCGCCTGGGACCCGTCCGGTTCGTCGGGTTCGTTCGACCCGTCCCCGCCCGCCCGGGGCGCGGCGGTGGGGGCCGGCCGGCCGGCCGCGGTGGGGGCCGGGGCCGAGGTGGGGTGGGCCGTCCGGGTCGGCGTCAGCTCGGCGGACGGCGCCGCGCCGCCGCAGGCGAACCAGCGCAGCACCGGCCCCGGCCGTCCGCCCGGCCGGTCCGGCGCGCGCAGGCGCTGGAACGGCAGGACACCCAGCCGGCTCCGCGGGTAGACGTTGTAGGCCAGTACGCCCTGCACCACCAGACCGGTCACGTCCACGCCGGTCGGCACCGAGGTGACCGTCAGGTGGGTGCGGCCGTCGTCGGTGAACGCGGTGACGCCGGTCCGGGATCCGGCCAGCCCGGCGCGCCGGCAGTCCAGGTCGAAGAACCTCCGGTTCGGGTGGGCCGTTGCCCGCGCGTCGCCAGAACTGAGGTCCGGGCGACGGTGGAACATCGCCGACGCGGTGCCGGACGCGACGACCACCGCCGCCGCGCTGGCGATCAGCGCGGCGCCTGCCAACCGGCTACCAAGTCGATTCACTGCACGACGTCCTCTGCTGGGGGTGGCCGCGAGCCGCCGGCCCGGAAACGTTCAAGGGTCGACGGGCAGTGACGACTCAGACGGATGATTTCTACTGCATCGGCCGAGAATGCGGGATGAGTTCCGGCGACTGCGGCGCATCCCCGACTCTTGATCGATTCCAGCGGCGGCCCAATTCCTCGCACGGGCATCGAAACAAGCTCAAAGGGCGCCATAACTTCCATGTGGTGGGACAGGTGTCGTGCCGTGACGACACCGGAACGCCGCCGGTCACGGTCCCGGATACCCCCCGGCCCACCGGGTAGGGATCGGCGTGACCTCCAGGCGGCAGGCGAGGGCGTCCGACCGGTCACTGCGCTGGGGCGGGGTGTGGGTGGCAATGGCGTCCAACGCGGCGAACGTCTCACTGATCGCCCTGAACCTCGGCCTGGTCCGGGTGCTCGACACCGGCGAGTACGGCGCGGTCGCCGCGCTGCTCGGGGTGAACCTGGTCGGCACGGTGCCCGGGGTGGCGTTGCAGGTGGTGCTGGCCCGCCGCACGGCGACCACACCGGCCGACCGGGACGGCCTCGGCGCGCTGTGGACCGTAATGCTGGCCCGGTCGGCGGCGGTCGCGGTGGCCGGGGGGCTGCTGGCCGCGGCGGTGGCACCGGTTCTCGGCTCGGTGCTGCACCTGGATTCGATCGCCCCGGTGCTGTGGCTGGCCGCGTCGCTGGTTCCGTTCGTGCTGGTGTCGGCCGTGCAGGGCCTGTTGCAGGGCGCCGAACGGTTCGGCGCGCTGGCGGTGTCGCTCGGGCTGGTCGGGGTCGGCAAGTTGGCCGGCGGGCTGGGCGGGGCACGGTGGGGGGTCTCCGGCGTGCTCGCCGGCACCGCCTGCTGCGCGGCGCTGGCTACCGTGGCGAGCCTGGCGCTGCTGGCCGGCGACCTGCGCCGGCCCGGCCCGGGAGTGGCGATCGAGGGCATGGTGACCGAACTGCGCGGCGCCACCTCGGGCATGCTGGGCCTGTTCGCGCTACAGAACGTCGACGTGGTGCTGGCCCGGCACCTGCTGTCGGCACACCTGTCCGGCGTGTACGCGGCCGGATCGCTGACCGCCA
>DASULA010000172.1:0-7560 GCA_036278435.1 Mycobacteriales bacterium
TGGCCCTCCACGGTCACCACCCGGGTGGCGGTGCGGGCCAGCAGTTCCCGGTCGTGGCTGACGTAGAGCACCGTCTTGCCGGTGGCCGCCAGGCGCTCCTCCAGCCAGCGCTTGGCGGGCACGTCCAGGTAATTGTCCGGCTCGTCGAGCAGCAGCACCTCCTCCGGGCCGCGCAGCAACGCCTCGGCCACCAGCCGTTTCTGCTCGCCGCCGGACAGGGTGCGCACCATCCGGTGGCCGACCTGGTCGAACGGCATCCCCAGGGCGGCAACGGTGACGGTGTCCCAGAGCACCTCGGCGTCGTACCCGCCGACGTCGCCCCAGTGCGCCAGCGCCTCGGCGTAGCGCAGTTGGCTGGGCTCGTCGTCGCGTTCGACCAGCGCGAACTCGGCTCGTTCCAGCCGCTCGCCGGCATCGACGAGAGCCGGCCGGGAGTGCGCCAGCAGGATCTCGCGCACCGTGGTCTGGTCCCGCACCGATCCCACGAACTGGCGCATCACGCCCAGGCCGCCGTCCCGGGTGACGGTGCCGGAGGTCGGCGCCTGGTCCCCGGCGATCACCCGCAACAGGGTGGTCTTGCCGGTCCCGTTGGCGCCCACCAACGCGACCCGGGCGCCATCGCCGACCCGGAAACTCACGTCCTGGAAGAGGGTCCGCCCGTTCGGCAACACCACCGACAGGTGTCCGACCTCCACGTAGCCCATGGCTCCAGTCTTCCGTGCCGGCTCCGGGCCGGTCATCCGGTTAACCCGGCCCGACGGTTCCGCCCGCGTCAGTTCGCGGACCGGCCGTCGCGCACGAACGCGCCGTCGCGGAGCACCGGCACCACGTCGCCGGCCCCCACCTCGGCGGCCACGGTCACGTCGGCGGCGAACCCGGCCCGGGTCAGCTCCCGCCCGGACGCACAGTCCCGCAGGGCCGTCGACGGATCGGCCACCGCCAGCCAGGCCGCCCGCGCCACCGCCGCCTCCACCGAGCACGGGTCGGCCGGACGGTCCGGCGGCACCAGGGCGGCGAGCACGGCACCGGCACCGAGCAGGTCCTCCACGCACGGGCGCAGGCTGCCGTCGTCGGACCAGCGCTCACCGGCGGCCACCACGGCCACCGGCCGGTCGGTCCGGCCGTACCCGCGGACCCGCAGCCAGCGGCCCACCGCCGCCGCGTTGCGCAGGCAGGCCGCCACCACGGTGGCCCCGCCGGCGGCGGCCAGCGTGGACAGCGTCGCCCCGTTCGGGGAGGGGAGCACCAGGTCCTCGACGACCGGGGCGGTGCGCAACCGGTCCGGGGACAGCGACCACGGGTGGTCCGGGCCGACCCCGCGACGGCCCACGGCCAGCGCGAAACCCCGGTCGGACGCCCATGACTCCGCCGGCCGCCCCGACGCGTCATGCCACTGGTACGGATGGATCCGCATGCCGCGCTCGACCGAGATTTCGACCGCGGTGGTGAACGACAGCACGTCGACCACCACCACGCAGGCGCAGACCGCGCCGAACCGCTGCCCGGCCACCGGTCCCCAGCCGAACCGCGCGCCGGCGGGTGCCTGGTCGTAGGGGTCGTGCACGGCAGCCTCCCGGTGGGGGTTCCAGTGGTTCGGCTCAGCGGCACTCCGGGACGGGCAGCACCCGCAGCCGGCGGGTCGCCTGGGCCCGGGCCGCGAGCTGGCCGTCGGGCGGGTAGTCGACCCGGATCAGGGTCAACCCGTACGGGGGCGCGACCGCGACCTGTCCGGCCCGCTCGCGCCGGGCCAGCAGCCCGGCCGGCCAGTCCACCGGCCGGCGGCCCTCGCCGACGGCCAACAGCGCGCCGATGAGGCTGCGCACCATCGAGTGGCAGAACGCGTCGGCCCGCACCGTCGCCGTGATCACCCCGTCCGGCCCCCGTTCCCAGTCCAACCCGAGCAGCGCACGCACCGTGGTGGCGCCCGGACGACGCCGACAGTACGCCGCGAAGTCGTGCTCACCGAGCAACCCGGCGGACGCGGCGGCCATCGCGTCGACGTCCAACCGGCGTGGCCAGGCCAGCGTGTCGCGCCGGCGCAGCGGGTCCAGCTCCCAGGGCGCGTCCCCGACCCGGTAGGCGTACCAGCGGCACAGCGCGCAGAACCTGGCGTCGAACTGCGGTGGCGCGACCTCGGCCGAGCGCACCCGCACGTCCGCGGGCAGCACCGCGGACAGCCGCCTGGCCAGGGTGCCGGCGTAGGCGTCCCACAGCGCCACCGGCACGTCCAGGTGAGCCACCTGCCCGGTGGCGTGCACCCCCGAGTCGGTCCGGCCGGCCACGGTCAACCCGTCGGCGCCGGGCAGCAGGCGGGTCAGCGCCTCCTCCACGGCACCCTGCACAGTGCGCTGCCCGGGCTGGCGGGCCCACCCGGCGAACGCCGTGCCGTCGTAGGCCAACCCCAACCGCACCCGCACGGTGGGCGCCCGGTCATCCACAGAGCACCTTCCGCGCCTGGTGAGTGGTCTCCTGGTAACAGGGTGCGTCGACGGCGAAACTGAGCCGTTCTTTCGCACCACGGATGTCCTCGGGGTCGGCCGGTTGGTCCGGAGGGATCGCCAGCTTGCCTTCCGCGTGCAGAGACTTCAGCCCGGCGAGGAAGATCGATTCGTACTCCCTGACGGCGACAACAACCAGGATCTCAACGGCCGCCGTGCCGCAGGCCGCACGAATTCGTTGCGAGCCGCGCAGCACGGCGATCGCCGCGGGATCGGGTCGGGCCAGCCGGGTGACTTCTCCCTCGGCGTCGACCGCGATGATCGAGTTCGCACTGATCTGGGCATCGTCGAGGAGTTCTGGACCGTGGCTGGTCACCACGACCTGCCGTGACCTGCTTGCCTCCAACTGGCGACAAAGTCGGGTGACCCAAGGTCGAGTCGAATGCCGATGTTGTGCGGATGTCCCTGGGATCGGCGACGGACCTCGTTCACCCCGCCGCGCTGTCGAAGCGCCTGGTCCACCGACGTGGTCAGCGCATCGGTCACCAACCGCAACGCATCGAGAAAGTTGCTCTTACCTGACCCATTCGGGCCGACCAGGAACGTCAGCGGACCAAGCCGGACATCACATGCACGGATACTTCGGTAATGTCTCAGACGCACGCGACGAAGTTGGTTCCGTGTCATGCCAGCCCTCCACTCCGCCGGGTCCGAGTGGTCCATGCACGATCCATGCGCGGATCCAGGCGTCAGGGTAGATGCACGAAACCCGCCGCATCCGAAGAGCGGCGGGCTCACGTGCGTGCTCATACGACGGGTCAGGCGCCCTCGCCGTTTTCCGGTTCGCCGTCGGCGGCGTCCTCGTCGGTGACCTCGGTAACCTCGGTAACCTCATCAGTGGCGCCGGTGACCTGCTCCGACTCCTCTGCCCCGTCGGTCTCCTCGGCGTCTTCGGCGACCGCGGCGGCCGTGGGGGATTCGTCCCGCAGTTCCTCGGCGACCTCCCGGGTACGGCCCGAGGCCCTCCGGCGCGGAGCGAACCTGCTGCCGCGCGCCTGCTCGGCCTCGCCCACGGCCTCCTGGGCGACGGTGAGCGCCTCGACCAGGGAGATCTGCGCCATCGGCGCGTTGTCTCCCTTGCGGGAACCGGTCCGCACGATCCGGGTGTACCCGCCCGGCCGTTCGGCGAAGCGCGGCCCGATCTCGGCGAACAGCTTGTGCACGATGTCCTTGTCGCGCACCAGCTCCATCACCTTGCGCCGCGCGTGCAGGTCACCCCGCCTGGCGAAGGTGATCAGCTTCTCGGCGTACGGGCGCAACCGTTTCGCCTTGGCCTCGGTGGTGGTGATCCGCTCGTGCTCGAACAGTGACGTCGCGAGGTTCGCGAGCATCAGCCGCTCGTGCGCCGGACCGCCGCCGAGACGGGGACCCTTGGTGGGCGTGGGCATTATCTTCGGACTCCTTACAACTGCTCGGTCTCGGCGTAGTCCTGGCCGTCGTCGTAGCTGTCGGTGCCGTAGGTGTCCACGACGTTGGCCGGGTCGAACCCGGGCGGGCTGTCCTTGAGCGACAGGCCCATCCCGGCCAGCTTCATCTTCACCTCGTCGATCGACTTGGCCCCGAAGTTGCGGATGTCGAGCAGGTCGGCCTCGCTGCGTGACACGAGTTCACCGACGGTGTGGATGCCCTCCCGCTTGAGGCAGTTGTACGAACGGACGGTCAGTTCCATCTCCTCGATGGGCATCGAGAAGTTGGCCAGGTCGGCGGCCTCCTGCGGCGACGGGCCGACCTCGATGCCCTCGGCCTCCACGTTCAGCTCACGGGCCAGGCCGAACAGCTCGACCAGCGTCTTGCCGGCACTGGCCAGCGCGTCCCGGGGACTGATCGAGGGCTTGGTCTCCACGTCCACGATCAGCTTGTCGAAGTCGGTGCGCTGCTCGACCCGGGTGGCCTCCACCCGGTAGGTCACCTTCAGCACCGGCGAGTAGATCGAGTCGATCGGGATGCGGCCGATCTCCTGGCCGGGCTGCTTGTTCTGGCTGGCCGGAACGTAGCCGCGACCGCGCTCGACGGTCAGCTCGATCTCCAGCCGGCCCTTCTTGTTGATGGTGGCCAGGTGCAGGTCGGTGTTGTGCACGGCGACTCCGGCCGGCGGCGCGATGTCGGCCGCGGTGACCTCGCCGGGACCCTGCTTGCGCAGGTACATGGTGACTGGTTCGTCCGCCTCGGAGCTGACCACCAGCTCCTTGAGGTTCAGGATCAGGTCGGTGACGTCCTCCTTGACCCCCGGCACGGTGGTGAACTCGTGCAGCACCCCGTCGATGCGGATGCTGGTGACCGCCGCACCCGGGATGGAGGACATGAGGGTTCGCCGCAGCGAGTTACCGAGGGTGTAGCCGAACCCGGGCTCCAGCGGCTCGATGACGAACCGGGAACGGAACTCGCTGATCGACTCCTCGGTGAGGGTCGGACGCTGGGTGATGAGCACTGTGTCGGTCCTTTCCGCGGCGCCCGCCATATGACGCCCGCGACTAGGTACTGCCTCTGCTTGTACGGTCGCACCGGCGCCCGCGACAGCGGAGCCGGAGCAACGGTTACCGCGAGTACAGCTCGACGATGAGCTGTTCCTGCACGGGTGTGTCGATGACCTGCCGGGCCGGTGTCGAGTGCACCAGGATCCGCATCCGCGACGAGATGACCTCCAGCCAGGCCGGCACCGGCCGGGACCCGGTCTCGGCTCGGGCCACCACGAACGGGGTCAGCTCGCGGGACGCCTCGCGCACCTCGACGATGTCGTTGTCGCCGATCCGGTACGACGGGATGTCGACCTTGCGGCCGTTGACCACGAAATGACCATGCCGAACCAGTTGGCGCGCCATGTCCCGCGACTTGGCGAACCCAGCCCGGTACACCACGTTGTCCAGCCGGCTCTCCAGGATCTGGAGCAGGACCTCGCCGGTCTTGCCCTGCTTGCGGTTGGCCTCCTCGTAGTACCCGGCGAACTGCTTCTCCAGCACGCCGTAGACCCGCTTGGCCTTCTGCTTCTCCCGGAGTTGGAGCAGGTACTCGGTGTCCTTCCCGCGCCCGCGCCCGTGCTCGCCCGGCGGGTACGGGCGGATCTCGATCGGGCACTTCGGGCCCTCGCACTTGGCGCCCTTGAGGAAGAGCTTCATCTTCTCCCGGCGGCAGCGCCGGCAGTCAGCACCGGTGTAACGAGCCATATCTGTTCTGTCTCCTCGGATGCTCTCGTCAGACCCGGCGTCGCTTCGGTGGCCGGCAACCGTTGTGTGGCTGCGGGGTGACGTCCTGGATCTGGCCGACCTCCAGGCCGGTGGCCTGGAGCGACCTGATCGCCGTCTCCCGCCCGGAGCCCGGGCCCTTGACGAAGACGTCCACCTTGCGCATGCCGTGCTCCTGCGCCTTGCGGGCCGCGTTCTCGGCGGCCATCTGGGCCGCGTACGGGGTCGACTTGCGGGACCCCTTGAAGCCGACGTGGCCGGCCGACGCCCAGGAGATCACGTTCCCCATCGGGTCGGTGATCGAGACGATGGTGTTGTTGAACGTGCTCTTGATGTGGGCATGGCCGTGCGCGATGTTCTTCTTCTCCTTGCGGCGCACCTTCTTCACGCCGGCGCGGGTCTTCGGAGGCATTCTCGAGGTATCTCCAGATCGGGTCTACGAGGTCGTCGGAACCCCGTCGCGGGTTCTACTGTCCGGTCGGCCACGGCGCCGGTCACCCCCTGCCCCCGCGCCCCGAGGGCGAGGTCGCCACGGCCGGTTGACCGGGACAGGACCGACGCGAGTCCTTCCTGTTACTTCTTGCCGGCCTTCTTCTTGCCGGCGATCGTCTTCTTCGGGCCCTTGCGGGTGCGCGCGTTGGTCTTGGTGCGCTGGCCACGCACGGGCAGGCCACGGCGGTGCCGGACGCCCTGGTAGCAGCCGATCTCGATCTTGCGTCGGATGTCCTGCGCGACCTCCCGGCGGAGGTCACCCTCGACCTTGTAGTTCGCGTCGATCCAGTCACGCAGCCTGATCAGGTCCTCGTCACCGAGGTTGCCCGCGCGCATGTCCGGGTCGACCTCGGTGGCCTTCAGGGTCTGGCGGGCGCGGGTGCGCCCGATGCCGTAGACGTAGGTCAGGGCGATCTCCAACCGCTTGTCACGGGGGAGGTCGACGCCAGCGAGGCGTGCCATTCGGGCGTGCTCCTTCTGTCCTGCGGAGGTCTGGCCGCGACCCGGTCCCCCTCCTGCCCGTGGTGACCCGGAGAGCCCCGCCGTGCGGCGGCGCCTCCGGACGGAGGGCCCCGGCCTCCGACCGGGGGTGACCCCGGCGTGTCGCCGGGTCGGGTGCGGTTGCTGCTGGGTCAGCCCTGACGCTGCTTGTGGCGCAGGTTCTCACAGATGACCATGACCCGCCCGTGTCGACGGATCACCTTGCACTTGTCACAGATCTTCTTGACGCTCGGCTTCACCTTCACGGCTGTTGCCCACTCCTGTTCATGACGCAGCCAGCCGTGCAGCCAGCACGCGTGCCCGGAACCGTCACTTGTAGCGGTAGACGATGCGTCCGCGGGTCAGGTCGTACGGTGAGAGCTCGACCACGACACGATCCTCGGGAAGGATCCGGATGTAGTGCTGCCGCATCTTTCCACTGATGTGGGCGAGCACCCGGTGTCCGTTGGAGAGCTCGACCCGAAACATCGCATTGGGTAGTGGCTCGACTACTCGGCCCTCGACCTCGATGGCCCCGTCCTTCTTCGGCATGTCCTCCGCAATCGTGACAGGCTGGTGTGTGCCCGGCACCCCGCCAGAGAGCGGCCATCCGGCGCGCGGCTACAGCACGACGAAATAGCGGCATGGATGCCAACACAGGATTGTACGGTGTCCGCGCCTCCCCCGGCAAACGGGGCACCCGCGACCCGCCGGTGGGCCGGCCGGGACGCGGCGAGGGGGTCAGGCGGTACGGGCCGCCTGGGCCGCGCGCACCCCGAACGCGGCGAGCCGGGACTGCCCGCCGTCCTCGGCGGTGAGCACCCACGGTCCGTCCTCGGTCACCGCGACGGTGTGCTCGAAGTGCGCCGCGAACGAGCCGTCGGTCGCCACCACGGTCCAGCCGTCATCCA
>DASULA010000173.1:0-10667 GCA_036278435.1 Mycobacteriales bacterium
TGCGCTCGTCCCGCGACCCGGCCTGCGGGCCGTGCTGCCGGCAGCGCCCCTGCACGCTCCGCGAGATCCTGGCCGGGCGTGATCTGGCCGCGTCTCCCCGGCTGGCGCTGTGGATCGAACTGCTCACCGTGGCCCACCTGGCCGGGCAGCCCCGACCCCGACCCCGGCCGGGCGTGCCGCTGCACCCGGCGGACCTGCCGAGCCGGACCGTGGAGTGTGCGCTGGCGCGGCTGGCCGGCCAGGCGGTGGAGTCGCGCCACCCCGAGCTGGCGCCGTTCTTCCGGCCGGAGGACCTGGCCGGTCACGTCGCCGGGGTGGCCGCCGGGTGGTTGGCCGGCGGCCACTGGCGGTGCGGGCTGGCCACGGAGGTGGGCTGGCAGGCCGGCCGGTACCGGTGGGCCGACGCGGGCCGCGCGCTGGCCGGCTGGTGCGGCCGGCGGGACCGGCCGCACCCGGACACCGGGCACTGGCGGTCCCGCGGCCTTGACCTGCCCGCGCACACCGTGGACGGGCAGTTGGCGCTGCTGCGGGCGCATCCGACCAGGTGCCTGCCCGGGCGGTCCCTGCTCTTCGGGGGCGTGCCGGCCGGACCGCTGGAGTCGGCGGTGAACGCGCTCAGCGACGCGGCAGACCCGGCGACCCGGCTGGCCGAGGCCACCGCCTTCCTGGACACCGGCCCCGCCGAGATGGCGGGAACCGGCGACCGAACCGACAACCCAACCGACGACGGCGCCGGCGCGGGTTGGCCGGTCCGCCTGCTGGTCCCGCACTCCGCCGCCGGGTGACTGCCACGATCCGGGTGTGCGCTGGCCGGTGGCGGTCAGGCGGCAGGTTCGATGTTGTGGTTGAACCGCAGCAGGTTGTCCGGGTCCACCTCGGCCTTGAGCCGGGCCAGCTCGGGGTAGACCGGGCCGTAGGCGGCCCGCACCCGGTCGGGTTCGGCATCCCGGACGCCCAGGAACGTGGGCAGCACGCCGCCGGTGGACCAGGTCTGCATGGCCGCGGCCACTTCGTCGGTGCGCAGCAGCACGGCGTCGTCCGGCGGCTGGTCGACCGACAGCGCCAGGGTGTGCAGCAGGTAGCCGGCGTCCCGGTGGCCCACCGCGTTGACGCCACGGCCGGGCCGGGCGACCGCGCCGCCCAGGTGCCGGAACGTGATCGACGCCAACGGGCTGGCGGTACCCGGCCCGGCGTGCACCAACACGGTGTCGAAGAGCGCGTCGGGCAGCTCGGCGAACATCGCGCTGTGCCCCCAGGCGTGCTGCGGCCCGATCGGCGTACCGGCGATGCCGGCCGTCCCCGAGGGCGTCCGCGGTGCCACCGTGTCGAGCATCGGACCAAGCCGGCGCAGCGGCGCGAGCAGGTCGTCGGCCCGCCGCCCGAGCCCGGCCAGCGCGTCGCGGTCCGGTGCGACCAGGCAGACACCGACCGCCACAATGTCGCTGCCGTGGGCCAGTTCGGGCATGCCCATGAACGGCAGGTAGGCGGGCAGGTTGAGCAGCGCGGCCTGGCTGGTCAGCTCGTCGGGGGCCCGCCGGGTGAGATCCCGCCAGGTCCGTAACACCTGGCGGGCCAGCCCACCGGGGTAGTAGAGCTGCCCTCCGACCAGCCCGGCGACCGGGAACAGATCCACCGACAGCCCGGTGACCACGCCGAAGTTCCCACCGCCGCCGCGCAGCGCCCAGAACAGCTCGGGTTCGTGGTCGGCGTCGACCCGTCGGGCCACCCCGTCGAGGGTGACCACCTCGATCGCGCGGACCGCGTCGGCGGCCATGCCGTACCGGCGGGACAGCCAGCCGCAACCGCCACCCAGGCACACCCCGACCACCCCGAGCCCGGCGGACTGGGCACCGGCCGGGGCGAGTCCATGCGGCTCGGCGGCCCGGGACAGCGCCTCGAACCGGGCCCCGGCCCGCACCCAGGCCCTCCGGGCGGCGGCATCCACCTCGACGGCCGACATCCGGGAGGTGTTGATCAGTAGCGCTCCGTCGGCGGCGCACACCACTCCGTGCCCGGTGGCCTGCACCGCCAGCGGCACGCGGTGCGCGCTGGCGATCCGCACCGCGGCGGCCACGTCCGCGGCGGACTCGGCCAGTACCACCGCGGCCGGATGCTGGTCGACCAGCAGATTCCAGGTGGCGCGGGCCAGATCGTAGCCGGGCTGGCCGTCCCGGAGCACCCGTCCGGTTCGCCGCGCGGCGAACCGGTCCAGTTCCCGGCCGAACGCCTGGCTGATGGCAGGTCCGGACCCGGTCGAGGTCTCACGCACGTCGTCCTCCTGCTCCGAGGCGCCGACAGCGACCGTCGGGCAGGGACTCAGGTGCGCTGTCACGGGGGCGGGGAGTCGTACCGACCCTCCCCTCAGCCGAGGCCATCGGACGTCCCGTTGATACGAACAGCCGATAACTTCCAGTCCCGATCGGTCGCGTCCATCAGCGCCGAAGGCCCATTCGCGTACCATCCGGCGGAACCGGACGGGAGGGCGCGGTCGGCGGTCGGTCGGATGCGGGGTCGGGCATTCTGGCTACTCGGACCCGGCGGCCCCCTCAGTCCGCTCAACCCCCTCGGCACGCCCAATCCCCTCGGCACGCCCAGTCCCCTCAGCCCGCCCAGTCCCCTCAGCCCGCTCAGCCCATTCCCGCCACCTGTCGGCCCAGTCCTGGCGCAGCCGCTGCTCGGCCGCGACCAGGGTGCCCACATTGAGCGTCCCAGTGGCCGGCATGCTCTGGGTGACCAGTGCCCGGGACTCCCAGCACTGGTGCCAGGTCAGGTGCGCATCGCGGCTGGCCACCTGCGTGGTGCCAGTCCAGTACGCGATGGTCTCCTCGATCGCGGCCGCGGTCAGCCGTGGCCGGGTGTCGAACCACGCCACCGTGTGGGACAGCGCGAGGACCTCGGTGACCAGCAGTTCCAGCGTGCGCTCAACGTCCCGCGACGGGCGTCCGGCGCGCTGCTGTTCGGCCGCGGCGCACTGCCACAGCAGCGCGTAGGACCGGCCGCCGCCCGGTTCACCGGCGCGGAGTAGGGCCTGCACCAGGCGACGGTGAGCGGTGCGGTCAACCGGCGGAACGGCGGAACCCGGAGCGGACGGACTGGCGAGGGACATTCGTTCTCCAGGTCGGGGCGCACCGGCCACCGGCGCGCGAGCGGGTTGGGCCGTGGTAACCGGCACCGGCCTGGCACGTTCCCAACCCGCGTCACTCTAAAACCACCCGATCGAGTGATAATTCCGGCTGATCTTACTGTGCTTCGTATCCACGCTGGCTCCGGTCCGACACGGTCCGGAGCCAGCCGAGTTAACCGCGGGCGGGCGTGACGGGTGCGACCGGGGTGACCGGTGCGACCTGGGTGGCCGGGGTGGCCGGGGTGGCCGGGACGGTGCCGCGCGGGCCGTGGTCGGGGGCGGGCAGGCCGGCGGCGAGCAGGTCGAACGCCTCGTCCAGCAGTCCAGGCAGCGAGCCCTCGCCGTCCCGGTGGTACCACACCGACAGCGCCGCCTGCATGGTCGTGGCGGTCAGCGCGCCGACCAGCCTGGGCAGCAGGTCCCGGGACGGATGTCCGCTGGTCCGGCTCGCCACGAACTCGGCCACGACCTGGTCGAAGCACAGGTGCACCTCGACGTTCGCCGTGTACAGCTCGGGCTCCTCCTCGATCAGTCGGGCCTGGAGGAGCAGGCTGTCGGTGTCCAGTTGGTTGCCGGCGACCAGGTCGGTGACCAGGTCGCGGACACCGGCCCGCACCGCGGCCATCGGCGGCTCACCGGGCGGGCGGGCGTACAGCTTGCGCCTGAGCAGGCCCGACAGCTCGGCGATCTCGCCGACCAGCACGTCGTGCTTGGACCGGAAGTAGCGGAAGAACGTGCGCACCGCCACGTCGGCGGCGTCGGTGATGTCCTCCACCGTGGTCTCGTCGTACCCGCGTTCGGCGAACAGTCGCAGCGCCGCGTGGCGCAGCGCGCGGCGAGTCTCGCTCTTCTTGCGCTCGCGCCGCCCGATCGGGACGGCGGCGGCAGCCGTCAGGGGATCAGACACGGTTGAATACTGGCACAACCGACGGTGTGGCACTATCTGACAAGTGGCAGTCGATGACAACTTTCGCCAGGGCAGACGTCGCACCCTCACCCTGATCGGTCGCGTGGTGACGCGGCACCCGTGGCTGGTGATCGGCGGGTGGGTGGTGGCCACGGTCGCGATCATCGCAGTGGCCCCGGGCCTGTCCTCGGTCACCAACACCGACCAGGCGTCGTTCCTGCCGCACTCGGCCGAGTCGGTCCGGGCGCTGGCCGTGGCCGACCGGGCGTTCCCGCGGGCCGGGGGCAGCAGCGCGGTGGCGGTGGTCTCCCGTACGGATTCGGGCCCGCTGGGCCCGGCCGACGTGACTCGGGTGGAGAAGGTGGCCGCGGCGGTCAACCAGGCCCGGATCGGTCACCTGCGACTGGTGCGTTTCGATCCCACCGTCGACCCGACCGAGCTCTCGACGAACAGGCGGATCGCGCTGATCCGGCTCAGTTTCGACGGCACCGCCCAGCAGCAGGGCGTCAAGGACGCGGTGGGCCGAGCCCGCGCGGTGATCGCCGGCCAGCTCCGCGGCGGTGACCTGCGCGCCGGACTGACCGGCGAGGCCGCCCTCCAGGTGGACAACGACTCGGCGTTCGGCCGGGCCGAGCGGATCACCGCGGCGGTGACCGTCGTGCTGATCGTGGTGCTGCTGCTGGTGATCTTCCGCAGTCCGGTCGCCGCGCTGCTGCCCATCCTGTCGGTGGGACTGGTGTTCGGCCTGGCCAGTTCGATCATCGCGATGGTGGCCGCCGGCGTCGGGTTCCAGGTCGGCCAGGAGCTGTCCGCACTGCTTACCGTGGTGCTGTTCGGCATCGGCACCGACTACATCCTGTTCCTGCTGTTCCGGTACCGGGAGCGGTTGCGGGCCGGCGACGATCCGACCGCGGCGATGGTCGCGGCGGTGGAACGGGTCGGGCAGGCCATCGCCTCGGCCGCGTTCGCGGTGATCGCCGCGTTCGCCGCGCTGACCCTGGCCACCCTGGGCTTCTACCGCACGCTCGGGCCCGGACTGGCCATCGCGGTGGCGGTGATGCTGCTGGCCGCCCTCACGCTGGTACCGGCCATCGTGACGCTGCTGGGCACCCGGGTGTTCTGGCCGTCGCGGTCCTGGCGGCGGCGGCCGGAGCGCACCTGGTTCGCCCGGCTCGGAGCCGGGGTGGCCCGGCGGCCCGCCGCGGTGGTCGGCGGGGCCGTGGTGGTGCTGGTCGGGTTGGCTGCGGGCGTGCTGGGCTTCCACCCGGACTTCGACCAGATCTCCCAGCTCCCCGCCGGCACCGAGTCCGCGCAGGCGTACGACACGTTGCAGCGTGGGTTCTCGCTGGGCGCGCTGAGTCCGACCGAGATCTACCTGACCGGCGACCGTGCGCTCACCGAACCCGACCTGAGCCGGTTCGCCAGCCGGCTCCGAGAGGTCCCCGGGGTGGCCAGCGTTGGGCTGGCGCAGCCCGGCGCCGGCCACAGCGCGGTGATACCGGTGCTGCTCACCGATTCGCCGTACTCCAACGCCGCCCTGGACGCTGTGGCCGGTCCGCTCCGCGACGCCGCGCACCGGGCCGCGCCGGCCGGGGCGCGGGCCCTGGTGGGCGGGCAGACCTCCGCGCTGGCCGACGTCCGCCAGGCCACCAACCGGGACCTGTCAGTGATCTTCCCGGTCGCCGGGCTGCTGTTCCTGCTGATCCTGGCCGGACTGCTGCGGGCGGTGGTCGCGCCGCTCTACCTGGTGCCGGCGGTGGTACTCGGGTTCGTGGCCACCCTGGGGGCCAGCGTGCTGGTGTTCCAGGTCGGGCTGGGGCACGCCGGCCTGGCGTTCAGCATCCCGATCATCATGTACCTGTTCGTCACCGCGATCGGGACCGACTACAACATCCTGATGACCGCCCGACTGCGCGAGGAGGCCGCCGAGGGCAACGACCCGCGCCGGTCCGTCGCGCTGGCGGTGGAGCACGCCGGCCCGTCGGTGGCCGCGGCCGCGGTCATCCTGTCCGGCACCTTCGGCTCGTTGTTGATCTCCGGGGTGAGTTTCTTCTACGAGATCGGCTTCGCGGTCACCCTGGGCATCCTGCTGGTCGCGTTCGTGGTGTCCCTGCTGCTGGTACCGGCCATGACCGCGCTGGTCGGGCCGGCGGCGTGGTGGCCGGGCCACGGCGACCGGGCGGCCGAGCGGGTGTGGCCGCCGGAGGAGGAGCGCGAACTCGCCGCGGCTGTGGGCGAGTGAGCCGGCCCCTGCGGCGCCGGACCAGTTCCGGGCCGGTCGGCCATCCGGCCGAACGGTGCGCGCCGACGGGCGTGGCGGGGGTGGGTCAATCGCTCCACCGTCGACCGGGATCTGGAACGCCGATCTCCGGCCGGTCTCGAATGGTGATGGGGACTGGGCCGAAGTTCACCCACCCGGGTCACTGGAAATCACTCCAGCGTGGCCCGATAGAATCAAATCAAGAGCGGGATCTTTCCGACGAAACCCGTAGTCCAAACGTCAACCATCCTGGCGGCCAAGACCAATGCTGGGCAGCCAACATCACTTTTGACACACGCAGCGCGACAGACCCGTTCCATATCGTCACCACGGAGCGGGGCGGCGCGGCCGGACACGGGCCGATAGCCGGGCGGGCCGGTTCCGGCCGGGCCATGTGCTGACGCGGCGCCGCACCACGTTCGGTGGCACGGCGCCGCGAAAGCGATGAGGGAGGTTATTAACCCTCGGCCTGCTGTGGAGAGTTCCCCTCTAGCAGTGAGCGCACCTCAGACTCCTTGTAGCGGCGGTGGCCGCCCAGAGTCCTGATCGAGGTGAGCTTGCCGGCCTTGGCCCATCGGGTCACGGTCTTCGGATCGACACGAAACATCGTGGCGACCTCGGCCGGCGTCAGCAGCGGCTCGGCATCGGTGGTTTGGCGCGTGGTCATGGCTGGTCCCTTCTGCCACCTGGTCGGTTCGCGATTCCCCTCCGGCGAACCGACCAATGTCCATGATGCACCATTTAACCGCATCTATCAAATGGCCTGACGGGCTCAATTGGTGCTAGTCGCCCGGGATCACCCGAACGGGGTGAACGATTCAGTTGGCCGATTCGACCAACTGGGCCGTTCGCCAGCGTGTAATAACCCGATCGTACGCTGTCGCGGCATCCTCTATGTCACCGCGTCCCAGCGCCGCCATCGCCACGGCCACATCGCCGGCCGAATCGTCGGCCCGCAGCTCCTCGTCACCGAGCAGGTACACCAGTCCGCCGTAGTCGAGTTCCACCACCGAACGCGGATGGAACTCCTCCAGCCAGCGGGCGACGTCCTCCACCGAGGACAGCACCGGACCGCCGGCCGCGGCCTTGCGCAACGCGGCCAGCGCGCGGGCGGCCCGGCGCCGGGCGGCCGACATCTCGGTCGCGTACACCAGCGAACGTTCCACCACCGCGTCCACCGGCCGCCGGTGCTGATCGGTGTCCGCGCCCAACCGCAGCCGCCGCTCGGCCCGGTCGAACAGCAGGAACCAGCGCACCGGGACCGACCACCGGTTGGTCATCACGTGCACCCGCAGGTCCGGATGGCAGGACGACCAGCGGGCCCGGGCCGCCGCCGCGGCGGCGATCTCGGTCCGGGACAGCATGCTGGCCACCACCCGCTCGGGCATCGTCGTGGCCAGATCGGCGGCTGCCTGCCAACAGCGCACGGTCAGCCGCCACGGGCAGATCAACGGGACGCCGTCGACGTAGGTGACGTAGGCGTGCTCGGCCAGGTCACCCTCCCGCGGCACCCGGGCAGCCGACCGCAGTGCGGCACCGAGCCCCACGGCCCGCTCCAGGGCCGGGCCGTGTACCCGCCCGGGGGCCCGACCGCGGTGCAGGTAGTCCTCCCAGTGCCGGCGCTCGCCGGCGGGGAACGCGGCCAGCGGCTCGTACACGCGCAACTGGGCGGAGTACGGCGGAATCACGCAAGCGATGGTCGCACGCCGGGTAGGCGTGCGCAGACCGCTCCGGAAAGGCCGGCATACATCACGTCGCGCCTCCGGTGCCCTCGCCGGCCGCCCGTGGCGTCGGTGACCGGCCGACGCCCTCGACGGGTGGAACCCGGGCCCGGATCGGACCGTTTCCCTCGGTCCGGCTCATCTACGCTGTGTCGCGGGGCACATCCCGCCCCGGCAGGGCCAGCCCCACAAGGGCACGGCCGACGCTTCGACCGCAGGAGCCAGCGTGACCGTCTTCTCGTCCAGCCACGAGCAGGTCGTCTTCTGCCACGACCCGACTTCGGGACTCCGCGCCATCATCGCGATCTACTCCACTGCCCTGGGTCCCGCGCTGGGCGGCACCCGCTTCTACGACTACCCCACCGAGGACGACGCGTTGGCCGACGTGTTGAACCTGGCCAGGGGGATGGCGTACAAGAACGCCATGGCCGGGCTGGACCTGGGCGGGGGCAAGGCGGTGATCTGGGGTGACCCGGCGCGGGACAAGACCGAGGCCGTGCTGCGCGCCTACGGCAGGTTCGTCCAGTCCCTCGGCGGCCGTTACATCACCGCGTGCGACGTGGGCACCTACGTGCGGGACATGGACGTCGTCGCCCGCGAGTGCCGGTACGTCACCGGCCGCTCGCCGGAGCACGGCGGGGCCGGCGACTCGTCGATCCTGACCGCCTTCGGCGTCTTCCAGGGCATGCGGGCCAGCGCCGAGCACTCGTGGGGCTCGCCGTCCCTGGCCGGCCGCCGGGTCGGCATCGCCGGGGTGGGCAAGGTCGGCCACCACCTGGTGGGCCACCTGGTCTCCGACGGCGCCGTGGTGGTCGTCACCGACGTGGACGCCCAGGCGGTCGAGCGGGTGCGCGCCGCGCATCCGCGGGTCGAGGTGGCCCCGGACGCCGACGCGCTGATCCGGGCCGATCTGGACGTCTACGCGCCGTGCGCGCTGGGCGGGGCGCTGAACGACGACACGGTGGCCAACCTGACCGCCAAGGTGGTGTGCGGCGCGGCCAACAACCAGCTCGCGCACGCCGGGATCGAGAAGGTCCTCGACGACCGCGGCATCCTCTACGCGCCGGACTACGTGGTGAACTCCGGCGGGGTGATCCAGGTCGCCGACGAGATCGAGGGGTTCAACTTCGAGCGCGCCCGGGCCAAGGCGGCCCAGATCTACGACACCACCCGCCGGGTGTTCGCCCTGGGCGCCGAGGACGGCGTGCCGCCGGCGGTGGCCGCCGACCGGCTGGCCGAGCGCCGGATGGCCGACATCGGACGGCTGCGGACCGTGCTGGTGCGATGACACCGGTGGGACGCGTCGCCACTGCGGCGGGCAGGACGGCGGGCACGGTGGCAGGCGGGCCGGCAAACACGGTCGAACGGCTGGATCCGGCGTCCGGTCTGGCCAAAGATCGATCGGAAACGCCCGGTCGGCAAGCTCATGGCGGAAGGCGACGTGCTCTCACAAGCCGAGCCCTGTACGGTAGAGGCACGAACGGTGCCACGTATCGGGGCCGCCCAGTGCAGGCCGCCCCGTTGTTCTGTGCGAGGGGGTCGAGCCATGGGGCGCGGCCGTGCTAAGGCGAAGCAGCAGAAGGTCGCCCGTGAGCTGAAGTACAGCTCCCCGAATACCGACCTGACCGCCCTGCAGCGCGAGCTCTCCGGTTCCTCGTCGGCGTCCACCGGTGACCGGGACGAGGTCCACGAGGACGAGTACGACGACGACCGCTGGGCGTCTTCACGGTAGACATCCGGGGTGCGCCGCCCACCGACCCGATCCAGGATCGGAGTGGGGCGCGGGTTTCCCGGATGCCGACGGTGAGGCGGGATCGGCGGCCTGACGGTTTCGCGCGACGGTCAGGGGTGCTGACGCACCCCTGACCGTCGCGTACCTACCGTGGCCCAGATCACACCGTCGTTCAGATCACACCGTCGTTCAGTTCACGCCACGACTCGGATCACGCCAGACTCGGATCACGCCAGGGCTCAGATCACACCGTGGGCCAGCATGGCGTCGGCGACCGCGACGAACCCGGCGACGTTGGCCCCGAGCACGTAGTTGCCCGGGTCGCCGTACTCCTCCGACGTGGCGTGGCAGCGGGCGTGGATGTCGGACATGATGCGCGACAGCCGTTGCTCGGTGTGCTCGAACGACCACGAGTCACGTGCCGCGTTCTGCTGCATCTCCAGGGCGGAGGTGGCCACCCCGCCGGCGTTGGCCGCCTTGCCCGGCCCGAACGCCACCCCGGACTCGCGCAGCACCCGCACCGCGGCCGGCGTGCACGGCATGTTCGCGCCCTCTCCGACCGCCACGCAGCCGTTGCGGACCAGGCCCACGGCGTCCTGCTCGTCCAGCTCGTTCTGGGTCGCGCAGGGCAGGGCCACCTGGCACGGCACCTGCCACACTCGCCCGCCGGGCAGGTAGTGGGCATCGGCGCCGACCAGTCGGGCGTAGTCGGCGATCCGGCCGCGCTGAACCTCCTTGACCTGCCTGAGCAGGTCAAGGTCGATGCCCTTCTCGTGCGTCACATACCCGGCCGAGTCCGAGCAGGCCACCACCCGGCCGCCGAGTTGGTGCACCTTCTCGATCGCGTAGATGGCCACGTTGCCCGAGCCGGACACCACCACGGTCTTGCCGTCGAGGGTGTCGCCGCGGGCGGCCAGCATCTC
>DASULA010000174.1:0-5111 GCA_036278435.1 Mycobacteriales bacterium
TGCTGGCCTCGTCCGGTTGCGGCCCGGGGGCCGCCCGCCCCGGGTCGGGCCGGGCGACTGTGCCGTTCCACGGTGAACACCAGGCCGGGGTGGCCACCCCGACGCAGGACCGGCTGGTGTTCGCCGCCTTCGACGTCACCGGCAGCCGGGCCATGGTCGCGGCGATGTTGCGCCGGTGGACCACGGCGGCCGAGCGGATGACCGCCGGACACCCGGTCGGCGGGTCCAGGGACGACTCCGGCGACGATCCCGGCGAAGGCGAACCACTCGCCCCGCCGGTCGACACCGGCGAGGCCGCCGGGCTGCCGCCGAGCCGGTTGACCCTGACCGTCGGGTTGGGACCCTCCCTGTTCGACGGCCGGTTCGGGCTGGCCGCCCGCCGGCCGGCCGCGCTCGCCGACCTGCCGCCGCTGCCCGGGGACGAACTCGACCCGGCCCGGTCCGGCGGTGACCTGTGCGTGCAGGCCTGTGCCGACGACCCGCAGGTTGCCTTCCACGCGGTGCGCAACCTGGCTCGGATCGCCCGCGGCACCGCGCACCTGCGCTGGCTGCAACTGGGCTTCGGCCGCACCTCGACCACCAGTGACACCCAGTCCACCCCGCGCAACCTGATGGGGTTCAAGGACGGCACGAACAACATCCACGGCGAGGACACCGCGGCGATGAACCGGTTCGTCTGGGTGGCCCAGACCGACCAGCCCTGGATGGCCGGCGGCAGCTACCTGGTCGTCCGGCGGATCCGGATGCTGATCGAGTCCTGGGACCGGGCCAGCCTGGGCGAGCAGGAGCGGGTGGTGGGCCGGCGCAAGTCCACCGGCGCGCCGCTGGGTCGGACCCGGGAGGCCGACCGGGTGGACCTGACCGCCCGCGACCCGGACGGCGACCCGGTGGTGCCCGCCGACGCGCACATCCGGCTCGCCGCGCCGGCCGCCAACGGTGGCGAGCGCATCCTGCGCCGGGGCTACTCCTACACCGACGGCGCCGACCCGCTGACCGGCGAACTGGACGCCGGCCTGTTCTTCGCCTGCTTCCAGCGGGACCCGCGCCGGCAGTTCGTGCCGATCCAGCGCCGGCTGGGCGCGCACGACGCCATGACCGAGTACATCAAGCACACCGGCAGCGCCGTGTTCGCCTGCCCGCCCGGCCTGCGCCCCGGCCAGTGGTGGGCACAGGCCCTGCTGGGCTGACCGGCGGCGCGTGCGCGGCCCGAGTCCGCCGACGGGCGCATAACTACATTGTGCTACGTTGTAGTTATGAGTTCGCCTCGATCAGTTCGCTTTGACGATAGTGTGATCAGCCGACTTGAGCGTTACGTGCGTAGTCACCCGGGGACCTCGTCGTCATCGGTGACGAACCTGTTCGTGGACGAGGCACTGCGGGCCGAGGAACACTCGGGCATCGTGTTCCGGCCGGGTCCCACCGGCCGGCGCGCCGGGCTGGCCAGTGGTCCGGATGTGTGGGAGGTCATCGGCACGCTGCACATGGTCAGCGCGGACGAGCCGGGACTCACTGGTGACCCGCTGGCCGAGGCCACCGCAACCGCGTTGGGTGTCCATACCCACCTCGTGCGGGTGGCGGTGCGCTACTACGCGGCTTACCCGGCGGAGGTGGACGAGCGCATCGTCGCCAACCAGCAGGCCGCGGATGAGGCCGAGGCCGCCTGGCTCGCCGAACAGAAGGTCATGGGCGGAGGCCGGGCCTCGTGACGGTTCGGCTGCTGCTGGACGAGATGTACCCGCCTGCCCTGGCGGATGTTCTGAACCAGCGGGGATATGACGTCCTGGCGGTCGCCACGATGCTGGATCTGGTCGGGGTCGATGACCAGACCGTGCTGGCAGCCGCGACCGCCGATCGCCGCTGCCTGGTCACCGAGAACGTCCGCGACTTCGCGAGCCTCGCGCGGTACGTCAATCACAACGGCGTTCTCCTGGTGAACGGGAAAAGGTGGCGACGTACCCGCGACGGTGTTCACCGGCTGGCGACCGCGATGGACAAGGCAGTGATCAACGGTCACCTGCCGGGTGCCGGCGAGGTCGGCTGGCTCGCCTGACGGCGCGACCGCCGGCCGTTCCGGCGCGCCGCGTCCGCCGGTGACGGCGCGCCGCGCGCAGGTGTAACGGCGTTGGGGGCGGGAAGGACGACTGCTGTCGTGCTTCGGTGGGCGATCGGGGGCATCGTGACGTTCAATCCGCTTGAGCAGCAGGGCATTCCGTTGGACCGGCAACTGCGTGACTGGCGGGAGCTGAACGTGCCGCCGCTGGACCCCGACGCGGTCGACCCGTACACCAGGTGCCGCGTGATCACCATGAACGGGATCGAGATGGAGGCGGTCTGGTTCGACCACCAGTTCGCCCGGCACTGCCGCGACCAGGAGGTCCGCCGCCAACTCGCCCAGCTCCGCTACATCGAGGCGCAGCAGCAGAAGGTGGTGAACTGGCTGCTGCCGGGTGTGTCCTCGACCCTGGAGACCACCATCGGCTACGAGCAGGTGGCCGTGGACCTGACCGCGTGGGTGGCCCGGATGGAACCGGACCCCTACCTGAAGCAGGCGTACCAGTTCGGCGTGCTGGAGGACTTCGACCACCTGTACCGGTACGCGAACCTGTACGAGATGGTGGAGCACCGCAAGGCCGAGGAGATCGTGGACGGGCTGACCGAGGTGATGCCGGGCCGGCCGACGAAGTTCCAGCACCGCGACCCGCGCGACAACGTGCGTGACCCCTACGACCGGGCCACCACCAGCCCGCTGTCCAAGCTGCACGCGCTGACCGTCATGTCCGCCGAGCAGCAGACCATGAACTTCTACTGCAACGTCGGCCCGCAGTACATGGAACCCATCGCCCGCCAGCTCTACCAGGAGATCGGGCTGATCGAGGAGGAGCACGTCACCCACTACGAGTCCCTGGTCGATCCCGGGGAGACCTGGTGGGAGCAACTGGTCAACCACGAGTACAACGAGTGCTACCTCTACTACTCCTTCACCGAGCAGGAGTCCGACCCCAGAGTGCGGGCGATCTGGGAACTGCACCTGAACATGGAGCTGGAACACCTGCGCGTCGCGTGCGACCTGATGCGCCAGCACGACACCCGCCAGCCCGAGGAGATCGTCGTTATGTCGATGCCGCAGGTACTGCGGTTCGAGCCGAACAAGCAGTACATCCGCGAGCTGCTGGACACACAGATCGACCTGACCACGCTGGGCGCCGGGTACGTGCGGGACGCACACCAGCGCTTCGAGCAGATGCAGCAACGCCTCAACGGCGCCGAACCGCCTCCCACCGAGCGGGTCATCGACGAGCACCGGGACCGGTTCGGCAGCGAGTACCGGATGCAGACCGACGGCCCGCACCCGGTGGCCGCGCTGCGCGAGGACTCCCGTTGACCGCCACGCGCAAGACCGGGGCGGCGGCCCCGCCGTCCGGAGACGGGATGCCGGAACCGGACGTGGTGGACCTGCTCGTCGCCCAGCACGCGATGATCCACGATTTGTTCACCGAGGCCGCGGCCAGCCACGGCGAGCGTTGCCGGCAGGTGGTGGCCCGGCTGGTCCGGTTGCTCGCCGTGCACGAGACCGCCGAGGAGGAGGCGGTGCACCCGCTGGCCAGGCGGGTGATCCCGCAGGGCGCCGAGGTGGTGGACGACCGCCTGCACGAGGAGAACCAGGCCAAGCAACTGCTGGAGCGGCTCGACGGCATGGACCCCGACGACCCGGAGTTCCGGCCACTGCTGGACGACCTGCGGCGTGACGTGCTCCGGCACGCCCGGCACGAGGAGCGCTACGAGTTCAACTGGCTGCGGCAGCGGTGCTCCCCGGCCCAGCTTGAGGCCGCGGCCCGGGCGGTGCGGGCCGCCGAGGCGGTCGCGCCCACCCATCCGCACGCGGGGGCGGAGACGGGCGGAAAGGCCGCGCTGGCCGGGCCGGTGCTGTCGCTCGCCGACCGGGTCCGAGACGCCATCCGGGGCTCCCGGGACGGCTGAACCCGGCCGCGCCGCGCGGGCCGGCCCCGGTCACACTGGTCGTCATGGACCGAGTCGTGATCGTGACCGGGGGCAGCCGGGGGATCGGGGCGGCCACCGCCCGGCTGGCCGCGCGCGCCGGCCATTCGGTGTGCCTGAGTTACCGGAGCCGGGCCGAGGCCGCGGCCGGCGTGGTGGCCGACTGTCGGGGCGCCGGGGTCGAGGCTGTCGCGGTGCGGGCCGACGTGTCGGTCGAGGCCGACGTGCTGGGGCTGTTCGCGGCGGCCGGGGAACTCGGCCCGGTGGGTGGCCTGGTGAACAACGCCGGGATCGTGGACCGGCAGGCCAGGGTCGAGGACCTGGTCGCGGCCCGGATCGAGCGGATGTTCGCGGTCAACGTGGTCGGTCCGTTCCTGTGCGCCCGGGAGGCGGTCCGGCGGATGTCCACGGCCCGGGGTGGGTCCGGCGGGGCGATCGTGAACGTGTCATCCCGGGCGGCGGTGTGGGGCTCGCCCGGCGAGTACGTGGACTACGCGGCGTCCAAGGCCGCGGTGGACACCCTGACCGTCGGGCTGGCCAACGAGGTCGCGGCCCAGGGGGTGCGGGTGAACGCGGTGCGCCCCGGCCTGGTGGATACCGACATCCATGCCGGCAGTGGGGAGCCCGGCCGGGTGCACCGGCTGGCGGCCACCGTTCCGATGCGGCGCGCCGGGCGGCCGGACGAGATCGCCGAGGCGATCGTCTGGCTGCTCTCCGACCGGGCGTCCTACGTCACCGGCACCATTCTGGACGTCGGCGGCGGCCGTTAGGCTGCGTCTGGATGCGGCATTTCACCGTAAAATGCGGTGCATTGCGGCCGAGAGTCCGAAGACGGATCGAGGTGGTGGGCCGGTGGGCCGGCCGGTGCCGCACACTGGAGGGCGGGCCAGGCCAACACGCGCACGGACACATCGGGAGTTCATCGTCAACCGGAACCGATCGGGACCCGGCCGCGGGATGCGCCGGTGGCGGTTCGCCGCCGCGGCGCTGGCCTGCGCGCTGGCCGGCTCGGCCTGCACGCACACCGCCGAGCGGGTCGCCGGCCCGGCCAGGGCGGTGACCCTGCCGCCGACGGGTTCGGCCGCGCCCACCACCACGCCGCCGAGCCCGGCCGG
>DASULA010000175.1:0-11421 GCA_036278435.1 Mycobacteriales bacterium
GCGCCGGCGGCGGTACCGCTGGCGCGCGGTTCGACCGCTGGCCGTGCTGGTGGTGTCCGCGCTGCTGTGCGCGTTCGTGGCGTGGGCGATCTGGTTCAGCGGCCTGCTCGCGGTACGCCGGGTCGACGTGGTCGGGTCGCCATCCGATCCCACCGCGGACCGGGTGGCCGCGGCGGGGCGGCGGGCTCTGGGTCGGCCGCTGGCCCGGGTTGACACCGCCGCGCTGCGCCGCCTGCTGGAGGCGATTCCGGGGGTGGCCTCGGCCCGGGTGCGGCGGTCCTGGCCCTCCACCCTGAGCCTGGTGGTCACCGAGCGGCAGGCGCTCGCCACGGTCTCCCGGAACGGGTCCGTGTGGCTGCTGGACCGGCAGGGGGTGCGGTTCCGGCGGGTGTCCAGGGCACCGGGTGGGCTGCCCAGGCTGGAACCGACCTCCTCGAACCCGAACGATCCGGCCACCCGTGCCAGCCTGGCGGCGGTCCGGGCACTGCCGGACGCGCTGCGCGCTAGGGTGCGCAGTGTGTCGGCGCCCACTCCCGAATCAGTCAGGCTGGTGCTCCGGGACGGGCGGACGGTGAGGTGGGGAGGTGCTGACCACAGCGGTGAGAAGGCGAGAGTGTTGCAGGCGTTGCTGCACCAGCCCGGCACGGTCTACGACGTCAGCGCACCCTCGGTCGTCGCCATCCGTTGAGCTGTCCGGCCGGGCGGCGGTGCCGAACCGGCCCAAGACGTTGCCCCGCCGGGTGCCCGTCGGTACCGATTCGGCCGCGATCCACGGCGGGTCAGCCGACACGCCGCAGGTGTGCTTGAAGTGTGCTCGACCGCTGCTTACTGTCCGCCGTAACGCTCAGGTTGACATAACAATAACGGTCTACCTGAGGGTGAGGGTCGGCATGGGGTGCAAGGCAGGGTGTGACCAGCGCCCACCGTACCGTCAGGGTTGTGGTCGTGACGAGGGAAGGCAGCCGGATGACACCCCCGCATAACTACCTCGCCGTCATCAAGGTCGTCGGTATCGGCGGTGGCGGTGTGAACGCCGTCAACCGCATGATCGAGGTGGGGCTCAAGGGCGTCGAGTTCATCGCCATCAACACCGATGCGCAGGCGTTGCTGATGAGCGATGCCGACGTCAAGCTCGACGTGGGTCGCGAACTGACCCGGGGCCTGGGTGCCGGTGCCAATCCCGAGGTCGGCCGGAAGGCCGCCGAGGACCACAAGGAGGAGATCGAGGAGGTCCTCAAGGGGGCCGACATGGTTTTCGTCACGGCCGGTGAGGGAGGTGGCACCGGCACCGGCGGTGCGCCGGTGATCGCGAGCATCGCCCGCAAGCTCGGTGCGCTGACCATCGGTGTGGTGACCCGGCCGTTCTCCTTCGAGGGTAAGAAGCGCGCGTCCCAGGCGGAGGCCGGCATCGCCGCGCTGCGCAACGAGTGCGACACCCTCATCGTGATTCCCAACGACCGGCTGCTCCAGATCAGTGACCGCACGGTGAGCGTCATGGACGCCTTCAAGAGCGCTGACCAGGTGCTCCTGTCCGGTGTCCAGGGCATCACCGACCTGATCACCACGCCGGGACTGATCAACCTGGACTTCGCCGACGTCAAGTCGGTGATGAGTGGCGCCGGCTCGGCCCTGATGGGGATCGGCAGCGCCCGCGGGGACAACCGCGCGGTGGCCGCCGCCGAGGCCGCCATCGCCAGCCCACTGCTGGAGGCGTCCATGGAGGGCGCGCACGGCGTGCTGCTGTCCATCTCCGGTGGCTCGGACCTCGGTTTGTTCGAGATCAACGAGGCGGCCTCACTGGTCTCCGACGCGGCACACTCCGAGGCCAACATCATCTTCGGCGCGGTCATCGACGACGCGCTCGGTGACGAGGTGCGGGTCACCGTGATCGCGGCCGGGTTCGACGGGGGCGCGCCCACGTACAAGAAGATGGAGCCGCGCCGAACCGAGGAGACCAGGTCGGCCATGCCGCCTGGCCGCGCTCGCACCTGGTCCACCACCCCGCCGGTGCCACAGTCCGGTCCGTCCCTGCCCAACGGCGGGCACCGCCGGGTGGACTTCGACGACGACCTCGACGTGCCCGACTTCCTCAAGCCGTGAGGGTGCGCCGGGTCGTCACCTCCCGCCCGGGCGGGGTGAGCCGCCCGCCGTACGACGCGTTCAACCTGGGTGCGCACGTCGGCGACGACCCAGCCGCGGTCGGGGCGAACAGGCGCCGGCTGGCCGGGGAACTGGGCGTCGGCGCCGACCGGCTGGCCTGGATGGACCAGGTGCACGGCAGTGCGGTCGCCGTGCTGGACCGTCCCGCGGCCCGGCCGTTACCGGCCACCGACGCGCTGGTGACCGCGGTCCGCGGACTGCCGCTGGCCGTGGTGGTGGCCGACTGCGTGCCGGTACTGATGGCCGACCCGGTGGCCGGGGTGGTCGCCGCGGTGCACGCCGGCCGGCCCGGGGCCGCCGCCGGGATCGCGGTCCGGGCACTGCGGGCCATGCTCGCCCTGGGCGCCGAGCCGGACCGGGTGGACGTGCTGCTCGGGCCGGCGGTCTGCGGCGGCTGCTACGAGGTGCCGGCCCGGATGCGGGCCGAGGTGGACGCCGCCCTGCCCGGCAGCGCCTCCCGGACCAGGCGCGGCACGGCCGGGTTGGATCTGCGGGCCGGTATCGCGGCCCAGTTGCGGGCCGAGGGCGTCGGTCAGGTGGTCCAGGACTCCCGGTGTACGGCCGAGGACACCGCCCTGTTCAGCTATCGCCGGGATGGTCGCACCGGACGGCAGGCTGGTCTCGTATGGTTGGCGGACTGACGTTCCGAACCCGCCCGGCGACGGTCCCCGGCCCGCACTCGGGTTCGGGCTCCTGACCCACGGGCCACCGGACCCGCTGGCCGGCGTGGAGGAGGGTGGTCTCGTGAGGTCCCGACCGGGCTGCGCGGACGGGCGGGCCGGGATCGGACCGGACCCGAGGGTGGCACGGTTGGCGGCCAACCTGAATGCGGTGCGGGAGCGGATCGCCGCCGCCGCCCTGGCAGCCGGTCGCCGGCCGGGCGAGGTGACGCTCATCGCGGTGACCAAGACCTTCCCGGTCGACGACGTGCGCCGGTTGGCCGCGTTGGGAGTCGGCGACTTCGGGGAGAACCGGGACCAGGAGGCGAGCGTCAAGGCCTCGTTGGTGCCGGCCGTGCGCTGGCACTTCGTCGGCCGGTTGCAACGGAACAAGGCCCGCGGCGTGGCCGGCTACGTCGATGTCGTGCACAGCGTGGACCGCCCGGAGTTGGTCGACGCGCTGGACACGGCGTCGGCCCGGGTCCGCAGCCGCCCCCTCGACGTGCTGGCGCAAATCGACCTCGACCCGCAACCGGATCCGCGCCGTGGCGGGATCCGACCCGCCGAGGTCGCCGGACTGACCGATCGGATCGCGGCCGCGACACACCTGCGGTTGGCCGGCGTGATGGCGGTGGCCCCGCTGGGCGGCGATCCGGACCAGGCGTTCGGACGGCTCGCCGTGGTGTCGGCGCGGATACGCGCGGATCGGCCCGACGCCGCTATGGTGTCGGCCGGGATGAGTGGTGACCTTGAGGCGGCGATCCGACACGGCGCGACACACGTGCGTGTCGGAACGGCGTTGCTCGGAGGAAGGGAGAACCTTGTCAGGTAGTGTCGCGGAGGGGAACGGGCACCCTGCTCACCACCGCGCACCCGAGGAGGACACCCTGATGGCAGGCGCCATGCGCAAGATGGGTATCTACCTCGGCCTCGTCGAGGACGACGAGCGTAGCCAGGGCGACGTCGCCGAGTACGACGAGTACGACGACTATGCCGGAGATGCCGAGGTCACCCCGGTACGCCGGGAGCGTGCCGCGGTGCGCAGGTGGGGGGAGGGACACGTGTCCGCAGCGGTCGAGGTGGCCGGCGACGACGCGCCAGGCTACCGCATCACCACCCTGCACCCTCGCACGTACAATGAGGCGAGGACGATCGGCGAACACTTCCGTGAGGGCGTTCCGGTCATCATGAACCTAACCGAGATGGACGACGCAGATGCCAAGCGCTTGGTCGACTTCGCCGCCGGACTGATCTTCGGCCTGCGCGGAGACATCGACCGGGTCACCAACAAGGTCTTCCTTCTCTCGCCGCAGAACGTCCACGTCACCGCTGAAGACAAGGCCCGGATCGCCGAGGGCCGCTTCTTCAACCAGAGCTAACGCAGGACGCACGTGGCCACCTTTTGGGAAGTTGTCTCCTTTCTTCTCCTTGTCTTCTTGTTGTTGCTGTTGGCCCGTTTTGTCTTTGACTACGTGATGATGTTCTCACGTCGCTGGAGACCCAGCGGGGCGGTTGCGGTAGGTTTGGAGGTCGTCTACTCGGCCACGGACCCACCCCTGAAGGCCCTCCGGAGGCTCATCCCACCACTGCGTCTGGGAAACTTGAGCATCGACCTGGGGTTTATGGTGCTTGTCATCGTGGTCTACATCCTCCGCGGTGTGGTCCAGGGGCTGGCGCAGTAGGCCCTCAGGTCAGCCATCAGAGCCGTCCAGAGTCGTCACGAGGTGATCAACGGATGCCGCTAACCCCTGCGGACGTGCACAACGTCGCGTTCAAGAAACCGCCCATCGGCAAGCGCGGGTACGACGAGGACGAGGTCGACGCGTTCCTCGACCTGGTCGAGGCCGAGCTCGCCCGCCTGATCGAGGAGAACAACGACCTGCACGCGCAGGTCGACGATCTCCAGCACCGGCCGATGCCGTCGGGGCCGCCACCCATGTCGGCTCCGCATCCCCCGCCACCGCCACCGGAACCAATGGTGGCGCCACCTCCGCCTCCGCCGGCGCAGGTCCAGCAGGGCCCGTCCGACCACGGCCAGGCCGTCCGGATGCTCGCGCTGGCCCAGGAGACCGCCGAGAAGTACGTCACCGACGCCAAGGCCGAGGCCGACCGGCTCATGTCGGAGGCCAGGCTGAAGTCCGACCAGATCCTCACCGATGCGCGGTCGAAGGCCGACACGATGCTCAACGACGCGCGTACCCGGGCTGAGGCGATGGAGCGGGACGCCAGGACCAAGTCGCAGCGGTTGGAGCAGGACGCCGAGCGCAAGCACTCGGAGATCATGGGTGGGTTGGAGCAGAAGAAGTCGCTGCTGGACAAGAGGATTGAGGAGTTGCGGACATTCGAGCGAGAATATCGAACTCGCCTGAAATCATACCTTGAATCCCATTTGCGGGAACTGGATGGACGTGGCTCTGCCGAGCCGACCCAGGGTCCGCAGCCCTCGGGGGCACCGAACCAGCAACCCGGAGTCCCGGCCAACGCCCCCGCTGGCGCCTACGCCCCGCCGTACGGCCGCCCGATGGGGCCGCAGGGCGCCAACCGCAGCGCGTAGTCCAGAGTGATCGTCTTCAGCTTCCTACTCGTTCTCGCGGCGTTGGGCCTTCTCGTCGTGGGTTTGCTCGGGGCCAGCCAGGTGCTCATCTGGGCTTCGATCGCGGCCAGTGCCGTCGCGGGCCTGTGCCTGGTGATGGCCGTCCTCCAACAGCGCCGCGCCGGGCATCACGAACCGGTGGACACCCCACTGGGCCGGCCGGACTTCGCGGCCGACGCGCCGACCACGGTGATCCCGCCGATCGCGGGTGAGGCGGTACCTGCCTCGGCCGGCGTGCCGCGCTCGCAGACACAGGAGGGGCAGTCCGCACCTGACGGTCCGCCCGGTGTCGGCCCGGAGCAACCTGTCCAGCACCAACGGAGTGGGGACTCCGGGCGTGCCGCCGCGGGCGCCGACAACGGTGAACCGTTCGTGGACCCGCCGGACGAGCCGGTCGAGGAGAGCGTGTCGGCGTCCGACGTGCTGCGTACCGCGGACCTCTCCTACGACGTCCTGGTCATCGACGGCCGGCCGCGCTACCACCTGGTCGACTGCCCACACGTGCGCAGCCGGGAACCGGTGTCGCTGCCGTTAGCCGAGGCGCGCGAGGCGGGCTTCACGCCGTGCTCGCTGTGCCGGCCGGACAGCACCCTGGCCGCGCGGACCAGGGAACGATTCGGCGACTGACCGCCCGGCCCGGTACCTAGGCTCGGTGTAGGGCGAAGCTGAGTCCCAGGTCAGGTACTCGCTGTTCCACCGCGTCCGGTTCGTCCGGTTCGGCCATGCCCTCGGTGAACTCGACGGCCAGGACCTCCTCGGCGACCGCGGGGCCGTGTTCGCGCAACGCCTCGGCGACCTCCCCGTCGGCCTGCCACCACAGCCTGATCCGGTCCGTTACCGACAGGCCGGCGGCCTTGCGTGCCTCCTGCACGGTCCGGACCACCTCGCGGGCGATGCCGGCCCGGCGGAGCTCCGGGGTGATGGTCAGGTCGAGTGCCACCGTCTCACCGCCCTCGGTGGCCACCGCCCACCCCGACCGCGGGGTTTCGGTGACCAACACGTCCTCGGCCGACAGCGTCACCTGTTCGCCGTCCACGGTCAGGCTGGCCGAACCGGACGTCCGCAGGTCACCGGCGAGCCGCGGGGCGTCCGCGCCGGTGACCGCCTCGGCCACCGTCCTGGTCCGCGGCCCGAACCGCTTGCCCAGCGACCGGAAGTTCGGTTTGACCCGGACATCCACCAGGCTGTCCGGACCCTCCACACCGGCCACACCTCCCAGGCCGGACAGCGAGCCGACGTTGAGTTCCTCGGCGATCTCGGCCCGCAGTTGCCCGGGAAGTCGCTCGAAGCCCGGTGCCGCGACCAGGGCCCGGCCGAGCGGCTGGCGGGTACGCACGCCCGAGCCGGCGCGGGCGGCCCGGCCGAGTTCGACCAGCCGGCGGACCAGGGCCATGTCGGCGCGCAGGTCGGCGTCCCGCAGCCGCGGGTCGGCTTGCGGCCAGGCGGCCAGGTGCACCGAGTCGGGAGAACCGGGCAGTACGTCGGCGACCAGCGTCTTCCACACCGCGTCAGTGACGAACGGTACGAATGGGGCCATCAGCCGGGTGAGTGTGTCCAGGCACTCGTGCAGCGTGTGCAGGGCGGCCCGGTCGGCGTTCCAGAACCGGCGGCGGGATCGGCGCACGTACCAGTTCGACAGGTCGTCGACGAACTGGGCCAGCCGGCGCCCGGCCCGCAGCGTGTCGAACCGCTCCAGGGCGTCGTCGACCTCGGCCACCGTCTCGGCCGCTTCGGCCAGCGCCCACCGGTCCAACAGCGGCCGGTCGGTCGGGTCGGGGGCCGACTCGGTGGCCGGGTCGAACCCTCCGGTACTGGCATAGAGGGTGAAGAACGACGCGGTGTTCCAGTAGGTGAGCAGGACCTTGCGGACGATCTCCTCCAGCACGGCGTGCCCGATTCGCCGGCTGGCCCACGGCGAGCCGGCGCAGAGCATGAACCAGCGCACCGCGTCGGCGCCGTGCCGGTCCATCAACGGCATCGGTTCGAGGATGTTGCCCAGGTGTTTGCTCATCTTCCGGCCGTCTTCGGCCACGATGTGGCCCAGACACAGCACGTTGCGGTACGAGGACCGGTCGAAGACCAGGGTGCCGACCGCCATCAGGGTGTAGAACCAGCCCCGGGTCTGGTCGATCGCCTCGGCGATGAAGTCCGCCGGGTAGGACGCCTCGAACTCGGCCCGGTTGTGGTGTGGCGCTCCCCACTGGGCGAACGGCATCGAACCGGAGTCGTACCAGCCGTCGATGACCTGTGGCACTCGGGTGGCCGGTTGCCGGCAGGTAGGGCAGTCGAAGGTGACCTCGTCCACGTACGGCCGGTGCGGGTCCAGCCCGGACAGGTCGCGCCCGGCCAGTCCGGACAGTTCGGCGCGTGACTCCACGCAGGTCTGGTGACCGTCGCCGCACCGCCAGATCGGCAGCGGGGTGCCCCAGTAGCGGTCCCGGGACAGGGCCCAGTCCACGTTGTTGTCCAGCCAGTCGCCGTACCGGCCGTGCTTGATCGTCTCGGGGTACCAGGTGGTCGCCTCGTTCTCCCGGATCAGCGCGGCCTTGATCGCGGTGGTGCGGATGTACCAGGACGGCAGCGCGTAGTACATCAGCGGGGTGTGGCAGCGCCAGCAGTGCGGGTAGGCGTGGGTGTAGGGCAGCTCCCGCAGCAGCAGGCCGCGTTCGGCCAGATCGTCGGCGAGCGGGCGGTCGGCGGCCTTGAAGAACATCCCGCCGACCAGCGGGACGTCGGCCCGGAAGTGCCCGTCCGGTTCGATCGGGTTGACCACCGGCAGTCCGTACCGGCGGATGGCGGCCAGGTCGTCGGCGCCGAACGCCGGAGCCTGGTGCACCAGGCCGGTGCCGTCCTCGGTGGTCACGTAGCCGGCCACGATCACGAAGTGCGCGCCGGGGATGTCGACCAGGTCGAACGGCCGCGCGTAGCTGGTGTGCTCCAGCGCCCGACCGGGCATCCGGTCGAGCACCTCGGCGTCCTCGCCGAGCACCGACCGGTACAGCGGTTCGGCCACCACGAAGGTGCCTCGCCGGTCCCGCGCCACCACGTAGGTGACGTCCGGATGCACCGCCACGGCCGTGTTGGACACCAGCGTCCACGGGGTGGTCGTCCACACCAGCAGGTCGGCCCGCCCGGCCCACGGGCCGCTGGTCACCGGGAACCGCACGAACACCGACGGGTCAGTGACCGTCTCGTAGCCCTGGGCCACCTCGTGGTCGGACAGCCCGGTGCCGCAGCGCGGGCAGTACGGCGCGACCCGGTAGTCCTCCTGCAACAGCCCGCCGGCGTGGATCTGCTTGAGCGACCACCACACCGCCTCGACGTAGTCGGCGTCCATGGTGCGGTAGGCGTGGGCGTAGTCGGCCCAGTGCCCCATCCGCTCGCTCATTCGTTCGAACGCGTTGACGTGCCGCTCCACCGAGGCTCGGCAGCGCGCGTTGAACTCGGCGATGCCGAACGCCTCGATGTCCTTCTTGCCGGTGAACCCGAGTTCGGACTCGACCGCGATCTCCACCGGCAGCCCGTGGCAGTCCCAGCCGGCCCGGCGCGGCACGTGGTAGCCCTTCATCGTCTTGAACCGGGGGAACACGTCCTTGAAGACCCGGGCCTCGATGTGGTGGGTGCCCGGCCGCCCGTTGGCCGTGGGGGGTCCCTCGTAGAAGACCCACAGCGGACCCTGCGCGGTGCGTTCCAGGCTGCGCTGGAACACCTTGCTGTCCTGCCAGCGGGCGAGGACGTCCCGCTCCAGCGCGGGCAGGTCGACGTGGGCCGGCAGTGGCCTGAACGGTCGGGGTCGGGTGGTCATGTGCCTTCGGTCTCCATCCTCCGGCGGGCCGTCGAATCCGGCTGGATACGGTCCGGCGGAGGGACGACGGTCGGTGACCGCCGCGGTACCACCCTCCTTGGCGGCCAGGTCTGACCGCCCTCTCGTTCAGGTCGCCGGCTCTACTGGGGAGGCCCCGACACGCCGGCACTGTCCGGCTTGTCTGGGTCGCCCGTTCTTCCGGGGCTCGGGGGTGATTTTCGCGCCGGCCACGCCCCCGGGCTCGCACCATCCCCGGGTCGCTTCGGGCAGTATCCGGCGTTACTCGTCCCCGTCAGCGCCTTGTCTGAACCGATCGTAGCCGCGTTCTACCGGGACGGTCGAACGCAATAGGGCAGAATGGCCCGGTGGCGACCCTCCGATTCCTGGTGCGAGCCAGACCGGGTGCGTCCCGGTCGTCGGTGGGTGGAGCGTACGACGGGCCGCGGGGGAGGGCACTGGTGGTGGCCGTGACCACGCCGGCGGTGGACGGGCGCGCCACGGAGGCGGTGTTGCGCGCGGTGGCCCAGGCGCTGCGAGTGCGGCGCGGTGCGGTGAGCCTGGTCGCCGGAGCGGGCAGCCGCGACAAGCTCGTCTCCGTCGAGTTCCCCTCCGTCGATACCGACGCCGACGGCGCGGATGGCCGGGCCGCGGTGCGCGTCAGGTTGGACGAGCTGCTCGGATCCCTCGGACGCCGGCCCGGCCGTCCGGTCGCCGCCAGCCCGCAGGCGTCGGCCCCCGAACCCACCCCGGACGGATGAGGGACGCTTCGGCCGCCACGGTCGCTCCGGTCAGCAACGTCATACTCGTCCTGCTACTCGTCGGCGCCGTCGTGCTGCTCGTCGGCGTGCTCGCGGTGCGGGTGTCCACCTGGCTCGGCCTGCCCAGCCTGCTGCTCTACCTGGGTATCGGGCTGCTGATCGGTGACGGCGGGCTCGGGGTCCAGTTCGACAACGCCGAACTGGCCCGCACTCTGGCGGTGTGCGCGCTGGTGCTGATCCTGGCCGAGGGCGGCCTGACCACCCGGTGGGGGTCGGTACGCGCGGCCGTGCCGATGTCGCTGGTGCTGGCCACCGTCGGGGTGGTCGTGGCGGCCACGATCACCGGCCTGGTGACCATGCTGGTGCTCGGAGTCGACTGGCGGATCGGGTTCCTGGTCGGGGCGATCGTGTCCTCCACCGACGCGGCGGCGGTGTTCTCGGCGTTGCGCCGGTTCACCCTGCGCCACCGGGTCGGCGCCGCGGTCGAACTGGAGTCCGGCCTGAACGACCCGCTCGCGGTGATCTTGGTCACCATGCTGTCCACCACGCACATCCCTCCGTGGTACGAGATCGTGGGCCTGGCCGCCTATGAACTGGTCGCCGGTGGTCTGATCGGCGGGTTGATCGGGTGGCTCGGCGTGCAGGTGTTGCGCCGCAGTGCGCTGCCGGTGGCCGGGCTCTACCCGCTCGCGGCCATCTCCTTCGCCGTGCTCTCCTTCGACGTGGCCTCGCTCGGGCAGGCATCCGGATTCGCCGCGGTGTACGTGGCCGGGCTCGTGCTGGGCAACGCCGACCTGCCACACCGGCGGAACATCCTCGGCTTCTCCGAAGGGGTGGCCTGGCTCGCCCAGATCGGGCTGTTCGTGTTGCTTGGCCTGCTGGCCAGTCCGGCGCGGTTGGTGCCGGTGGTCCTTCCGGCGTTGGTGATCGGGGCCGTGCTGTTGCTGGTCGCCCGGCCGCTGTCGGTGTTGGTCAGCACCTCGTGGTTCCGGATGTCCTGGTCCGAGCAGGCGTTCCTGTCCTGGGCCGGCCTGCGCGGGGCGGTGCCGATCGTGCTGGCCACGATTCCGGTCACCGCCGGTCTGAGCGGCAGCAACCGGCTGTTCGACGTGGTGTTCGTGCTGGTGGTGATCTTCACCGTGGTGCAGGGCAGCACGCTGCCCGTGGTGGCCAGGCTGACCGGTGCGCTGGCCGCCGGGGAGACCAGGGAGGTCGAGGTCGAGTCCGCCCCGCTGTCGGACCTGCACGCGGACCTGTTGCAACTCCAGATCCCGCGCAGGTCGAGACTTCACGGGCTGTACGTGTCGGAACTGCGGCTGCCGGTCGGCTCGATGCTCGTACTGGTGGTGCGCGAGGGTGCGGCGTTCGTGCCCGACCCGCGGGTCCGGCTGGCCCGCGGCGACGAACTCCTGGTGGTGGCCACCACCGAGTGCCGGGACCAGGCCG
>DASULA010000176.1:0-16229 GCA_036278435.1 Mycobacteriales bacterium
GCCGTCGGTGCCAGGCACCGTAGTGGGCACAGTAGTGGGCCCACTACTGTGCCCACTACGGTGCCTGGCACCGACGGCCCGGCGAGCCCGTCCCCGAACGGTCAGGTGGATCCGGTCGGCACGCACGGTCCGCGCGACCTGGGCGGCAGTCACGTCGGCGGGGATGGGCGCCCCGGGCGGGACGGCGTCCTCGGGGTCCCGGCCACGGGCGTGCAACCCGCCGCGGACACGGCCGTGGAGTCCGGGCCCGAGCGCTGAACCGGTTGGTGGAACCGGACCTTCCGGGCCCGGCCGGGTGTGGTCAACGTCGTCGGATCACTGCCGCGGCCCCGGCCAGTGGCGCTAACGTTCGGCCCGAAGACCGGTGCGCGACCCGCATGGCGGTCGGTGCGGCACGGATGGTCCGGCAGCCGGCGGTCCGCGACGGTCACCCGCCCCGGCAGGATGCCAGAAGGAGCCGTCCATGCGCGTTCCCCTCACCACCAGCGACTTCCTGCACCGCGCCGAGGCCGCCTACCCAGACCGGACCGGCCTGGTCGACGAACCCGACCAACCGGCGGCATCCCTCGGATCGCTGACCTACGGTGAGATCGCCCTCCGAGCCCGGGCGATCCAGGCCGGGCTGGACGAGCTGGGTGTGGGTCCTGGCGAGCGGGTCGCGGTGGTCAGCCACAACTCCGGGCGGCTGCTCGAACTACTGCTCGCGGTGCCCTCGGCCGGCCGGGTACTGGTGCCGGTGAACTTCCGGCTGCGGCCCGACGAGATCGCCTACATCCTCGAACACAGCGGGGCCAGCGTGCTGCTGGTGGACCCGGAACTGGAACAGACCGTGGCGGACATCCCGGTGCGCCACCGGTTCGTACTCGGCGCCGCCAGCGACGCCGAGCTGCTCCGCCCGGACCGCGAGCCGGTGCCGTGGGCCGAACCCGACGAGGACGCCACCGCCACCCTGAACTACACCAGCGGGACGACCGCCCGCCCCAAGGGGGTCCGACTGACCCACCGCAACGTCTGGGTCAACGCGGTGACGTTCGCGATGCACACCACCCTGTCCGACCGGGACGTCTACCTGCACACGCTGCCGATGTTCCACTGCAACGGGTGGGGGATGCCCTACGCGCTGGCCGGTCTCGGGGTGCCGCAGGTGGTGCTGCGCAAGGTCGACGGGGCCGAGATCCTGCGCCGCGTCGATGAGCACGGGGTCACCCTGATGTGCGGGGCACCCGCGGTGTGGAACACCGTGCTGGCGGCGGCCCGGACCTGGGACGGACCGGTTCCCGGACGGGACCGGGTGCGGCTGGTCTGCGCCGGCGCGCCGCCGCCGTCGCGCACGATCGCCCGGATCGAGGCCGAGCTGGGCTGGGAGTTCATGCAGATCTACGGCCTGACCGAGACCTCCCCGCTGCTCACCATCAACCGGGCCCGGGCCGAGGACGATGAGGCCGGCCCGGCCGAGCGGGCCCGCCGGCTGTCCCGGGCGGGCCTGCCCGCGCTGGGGGTCCGGCTCGACGTCGACCACGGCGGCGAGGTGCTGGCCCGGTCGAACGTGGTGCTCGGCGGGTACTGGGAGAACCCGGACGCGACCGCCGAGGCACTCGACGGCGGCTGGTTCCACACCGGCGACGGCGGCTGGGTCGACGACGAGGGGTACCTCAACATCTCCGACCGCAAGAAGGACGTCATCATCACCGGCGGGGAGAACGTGTCGTCCATCGAAGTCGAGGACTGCGTGTTCAGCCATCCCGCGGTGGCCGAGGTCGCGGTGATCGGCGTGCCCGACGACAGGTGGGGCGAGACCATCAAGGCACTGGTGGTCGCGGTCCCCGGCCAGCCGATCACCGAGGCCGACGTCATCACCTACTGCAAGGAGCGGATGGCCGGCTTCAAGGCACCCACTTCGGTGGAGTTCCGGGACAGCATCCCGCGGACCGCCACCGGCAAGGTGCAGAAGTTCAAGCTGCGCGAGCCGTACTGGTCCGGACACGACCGCCGGGTGAACTGACCTCACGGCCGGACTGCCCGGCCGGATCGCGACCTCGAACACGCCGACGGTGACTGCTGGTGTCAAACCCGTTACTGATGGCAGGGTGGGTCTCCGCGTCCCGACCCAGACCGGGTGCGCCGGCGGGTGGGTGCACGCCACCGGCGCGGTGACGCGGGTTCGACACAACACGGGGGTTGTGCATGGGGGTTCCGTTCTGGCCGCGTGCGTCCGTACCGCCGTCGCGGTGGGTACCACCGGTGCCATCTGGGCGGCGCGGGCGGCGCGGGCGGAGCGGGTCGGGGAGACGATTGCTGCGCGCCGTCCTGGCCGCCGCGGCCGGCGCGTCGGTGTGGGCAGCCCCGGCCACCGCCGTCGCCGCGGCTCCGCCGAATCCCAGTGACGGGCAGATCAGCCAGGCCCGGAATCAGGCGCGGCAGCGCGCGGTCGAGGCCGGGCGACTCGCCGCCAGGTTGGCCACGAAGACCGGCCAGATGCGGCGGCTCGCCGACACGGCCGAACTGGCGGTGGAACGGTACGACCGGGCCAGGGTCGACCTCGGGCGCGCGGTGGACCGGGTCGCCACGGCTCGGGCCGGGGTCCGACGGGCCCGCCGGCAGGTCGACCGGGCCCGCGCCGACCTGCGCCGGTTCGCCCGCGGCAGCTACCTGCAGGGCAGCATGCTCGGGTCGATGACCGCCCTGGTGGCACCGGGCGGACCGGAGGACCTGATCGCCCGGCTGGGCTACCTGGACCTGGCGTCGCGACGGCGGTTGGACGTGGTGGGCCGGTTGGTGCGGGCCCAGACCCACAGTGCCAACGCCGACTCGGCGAGCCGGGCCGCCCTGGCCGCGCAGCGGGCCGCGGCCGACACGGCCGCCCGGGCGAAGGCGCGGGCCGAACACGAACTGGTGCGGTCCCGCGAACAGACGGCGCGACTGGGCGCCCAGGCGTCGGCCACCCGGCGCCGGTTGGCACGGGACCAGAACACGCTCAACGCCATGCTGGCCGACCGGCGGCAGTACCTGGCGTGGGAACGGGCCCAACAGCGGGCTCGGGAAAGGGCTCGGGAAAGGGCACGGCAGCGGGCACGGCAGAAGGCCCGGGAGGCCGCGGCTGACCAGGCCGGTGCGGCGATCGGTTCGCGCCCATCCGTTCCGCCGATGCCGCCGGACCGGCCCGGTGGCTGGACGCCGGCCCTGGGCCGGGCCGTGGCCGACGCGGCGTTGCACTGGCTCGGCACCCCCTATGCGTGGTCCGGCGGGAACGCCGAGGGCCCGACCGAGGGCAGCTATCCGGATCAGGGCGTCCGTGGCTTCGACTGTTCGGGGCTGGTGCTGTGGGCATGGGGCCAGGTCGGCGTGCGGCTGCCGCACTACAGCGGCTACCAGTACCAATCCGGGCAGCACGTCCCGCGCGACGCGCTGATGCCCGGCGACCTGGTGTTCTGGTCGGTTGACGGCAGCCCGGCCGGCATTCACCACGTGGCTATCTACCTCGGCGGAGGCCGGGTCGTGCAGGCGCCACACAGCGGCGACGTGGTGCGGGTGTCACCGATGTGGTCGCAGGGGTACGTCGGCGCGACCAGACCGGACACGTGACGCCGGACGGGTGAGGTTGGACGCCGGGATCGAGCATCGGGCAGTGGTGGAACGGGCCTGGGAGCGGTTGGTCGGTCCGGATGGTCCGACGGCCGGCATTCCCCCGAGGCAACGCCTAGGCTGACCAAGTGAATGATATTCGTGTTCGCCCCGAACGCCTCGTTGACGGCTTCGGCCGGGTGGCCACCGATCTGCGGGTCTCGCTGACTGACCGGTGTTCGCTGCGCTGCACGTACTGCATGCCCCCCGAGGGCCTGCCCTGGCTGCCGCGCGCCGAACTGCTGAGCGACGACGAGTTGGTCAGGTTGGTGCGCATCGCGGTCGAGTTGGGAGTGACCGAGGTGCGGTTGACCGGGGGCGAACCGCTGCTGCGACCCACGGTTGCCGACCTGGTGGCGCGGCTGGCCGCGCTCAGGCCCCGCCCGCGGCTCTCGGTCACCACCAACGGCATCCTGCTCGACCGTTACGCCGGGGCGCTGGCCGAGGCCGGTCTGGACCGGGTGAACGTCTCCCTGGACACCCTGGACCCCGAGCGGTTCCGCCGGATCACCTACCGGGACCGGCACGCCGAGGTTGTGGCCGGGCTGGCGGCGGCGGCTCGGGCCGGCCTCACCCCGGTCAAGGTGAACGCGGTGCTGCTGCGCGGGATCAACGATGACGAGGCGGTCGGGCTGCTCGGGTGGGCGCTGGAACACCGCTACGAGCTGCGGTTCATCGAACAGATGCCGCTGGATCCGCAACACGGCTGGGACCGGGCCAGGATGGTGACCGCGGACGAGACGTTCCGGGCGATCAGCTCGGTGTACCTGCTCGAACCGGTACCGGAACGGGGCAGCGCGCCGGCCGAGACGTGGTTGGTGCTGGATGGGCCAGATCGCGAGCGGTGGGCCGACCGGCCCGGTCGGGTGGGGATCATCGCGTCGGTGACCCGGCCGTTCTGCGGTGACTGCGACCGGGTCCGGCTGACCGCCGACGGCCAGGTGCGCAACTGCCTGTTCGCCCGGGAGGAGTCCGACCTGCGTTCGGCCCTGCGCGCCGGTTCGTCCGACGACGAGCTGGCCGCCCAGTTCCTCGCCGCGGTGGCCGGCAAGCGCCCGGGGCACGGCATCGACGACCCGGACTTCCTACAGCCGTCCCGGCCGATGTCGGCGATCGGCGGCTGATCCGGTCGCACTACCGGCTCGGTGGCCCAGGGCGGTACAGGTGGTTCCGGGTCGGGTCAGCTCGCGTCACCGAGGGCAACCTGGTCCACCCTACGGAGGAATCCGCGGGAGTTGAGGAACTCCTCCAGGTAGGCCCGGTGCGACCCGCAGGCGACCCAACGCTTCTCACGTCCCGGTGAATGGACGCGCGGATTGTTCCACACCAACACCCATTCGGCGGGCACACGGCAGCCTTTGGCCGAGCACGTGGGCACAGTAGTACTCGTCACGACTACAAGCATGCCGGAGAGTAAGGCGTCGGGCAGCCACGGGGGGAGCTGCCCGACGTGCTGGTAAAGCTACACCACGCAACCGGAGAATTGCGAGGGGCATCCGGAAAGTCATTCGGGTGATGTTCGGCTGCTCCGGCTGGCGTCAGGCGGCGGCGCGGGCGGCGTGATCGGCCGCACTCCCCAGGTGCCGGCCGGGTCTCCCGCGCCCGGCCGCGGGACTCCACCCCGGACCGGTCGGACGCCGGCCGCGGCGTGGCGCCTGGCCAGCCCGACCGGCCAGGTCCGACCATCCTGGTGAAAAGCAATAATGCAGATGAGATCAATAAATAAACCGTAATAAACGCTGGGTTGCTGTGGCTCCCACCCCGGTGCATCATCCGGCTGGGCCGGCCCGGACGGGCCCGGACCGGCGCGCCGGGACGCCGGGACCACCCAAGTGCCCGCCCCGCGCCAAACTGGTCACCGCCCGCCCGGCCGGTCAATCGCGGGACGGGGCTTTCACGGGGCCTAGCCCCACCGAAACGGGGTACCGGGAACCTCACAGGCATCTCACGCGCCGTACGGTTGGGTGAGATCGACAGGCTTCGAGCAGGAGGTACGGTGACCGACACCACGAGCGCCGGGTCCGAGCAGCACCCGACCGCCGGTCCCACCCCGGCGCGCGACGCGACCACGCTGGAACGGGCCATGTTCGAGGTCAAGCGCGTCATCGTCGGGCAGGACCGTATGGTGGAGCGGATGCTGGTGTGTCTGCTGTCCAGGGGGCACTGCCTGCTCGAGGGTGTGCCCGGCGTGGCCAAGACCCTGGCCGTGGAGACGATGGCCGCGGTGATGGGCGGCACGTTCGCCCGGCTCCAGTTCACCCCCGACCTGGTGCCCTCCGACATCGTCGGTACTCGGATCTACCGAGCCGGCAGTGAGAAGTTCGACACCGAGCTCGGCCCGGTGTTCGCCAACTTCGTCCTCACCGACGAAATCAACCGGGCGCCGGCCAAGGTGCAGTCCGCGCTGCTGGAAGTGATGGCCGAGCAGCAGGTCTCGGTGGGCGGCAAAACCTACCCGATGCCCGCGCCGTTCCTGGTGCTGGCCACCCAGAACCCGATCGAGTCCGAGGGCGTCTACCCACTGCCCGAGGCGCAGCGGGACCGTTTCCTGATGAAGATCGCGGTGGACTACCCGAGCATGGAGGAGGAGCGGGAGATCATCTACCGGATGGGCGTGAAGCCCCCGGTGCCCGAGCAGGTGCTCTCGCCCGACAACCTGGTGCGGCTCCAGGAGCAGGCCAACCGGGTCTTCGTGCACCACGCGCTGGTCGACTACGTCGTGCGGCTGGTCTTCGCCCCCAGGGTTCCCAGGGACCACGGCATGCCAGACGTCGCCGGCTGGGTGTCCTACGGGGCCAGCCCGCGCGCCTCGCTGGGCTTGGTCGCCTCGGCCCGCGCCCTGGCGCTGCTGCGCGGGCGCGACTACGTGCTGCCGCAGGACGTGGTGGACATCGCGCCGGATGTGCTCCGGCACCGGATCGTGCTCTCCTACGACGCGCTGGCCGACGCGATACCCGCCGACCACGTGATCCACCGGGTGTTGCAGAGCGTTCCGCTGCCGCAGGTCACCCCGCGTCAGCGCGCCGGCGGTTACCAGCCGCCGGCGCGGCCGGCCGGCCCGCACCCTGGCCCGCTCCCCACGGCGTCCCGGGAACGTTCGGCATGACCGGTCCGGCCGGACCGCCGCCCCAGCTCAACGGGGACCGGTCGCAGGCCGTGCTACGCAAGCTGGAACTCACCGTCCGGCGCAGGCTCGACGGGCTCCTGCAGGGCAACCACCTCGGCCTGGTGCCCGGCCCGGGTTCGGAACCGGGGGAGTCGCGGATCTACCATCCCGGCGACGACGTCCGCCGAATGGACTGGCCGGTGACCGCGCGCACCACCGTCCCGCACGTGCGCGAGACCATCGCCGACCGCGAACTGGAAACCTGGTGCGTGGTGGACCTGTCGCCGAGCCTGGACTTCGGCACCGCTCTGTGTGAGAAGCGGGACATCGCGGTGGCCGGCCTGGCCGCGATCGTGTACCTGACCACCCACGGCGGGAACCGGATCGGCGCGGTGATCACCACCGGTGAGCAGGTCATCCGGATGCCGGCCCAGTCCGGGCGGGCTCACTCCCAGGCACTGATCCGCCGGGTCGCGGACACGCCGCGGTCCACCAGCGGCCGGCGCGGCGACCTGGCCGCCGCCCTGGACGCCCTGCGCCGCCCCCCACGGCGGCGCGGTCTGGCCGTGGTCGTGTCTGATTTCCTCAGCGGGGTGAGCGGCACCCCGGACTGGGAACGACCGCTGCGTGGTCTGTCCGTCCGGCACGAGGTGCTGGCCATCGAGGTGGTAGACCCGCGCGAGCTGGAGCTTCCGCCGGTGGGTCTGCTCACCCTGGTCGACCCCGAGTCCGGGCAGCGGGTCGAGGTGCAGACCAACCGGCGTGAACTGCGCGAGCGGTACGCGGCGGCGGCCAGGCACCAGCGCGGTCAGATCGCCGCGGCGATCCGCCGCGCCGGCGCGGCGCACCTCCAGCTGCGGACCGACCGCGACTGGCTGCTCGACATCGTCCGCTTCGTCGCGGCGCGCCGCCGCGGCGTGTCCGGGGGAGCCCTCAGATGAGCCTGTTCCTCGCACCGAAGTGGCTCTGGCTGTTGCTGGCGGTCCTCGCCCTGTCACTGCTGTACGTCGCCCTCCAGCTCCGACGCAAGCATTACGCGGCGCGGTTCACCAACACCGAGCTGCTCGGCAGCATCGTGCCGAGGCGGCCTGGCTGGCGGCGGCACGTCGCGTTCGGCCTGCTGGTGCTGGCGTTGGCCTCACTCACCACCGCCATGGCCAAGCCGACGCACAAGGTGAAGGTGCCGCGGGACCGCGCCACGGTGGTGATGGCCGTGGACGTGTCGCTGTCGATGAAGGCGACGGACGTGGCTCCGTCCCGGATCGCCGCGGCCAAGCAGGCGGCCAAGGAGTTCGTCAAGCTGCTGCCGCCGAGGATCAACCTCGGCCTGGTCAGCTTCGCCGGCACGGCGGACGTGCTGGTCACCCCGACCACCAACCGCGACGCGGTGGACTCGGCTATCGACAACCTTCAGTTGGCCGAGTCCACCGCGATCGGGGAGGCGGTGTTCTCCTGCCTGAGTGCGATCCAGAACTTCCAGACGCAGTTGCAGGGCAAGACCGACCAGAAGGCCCCGCCGGCCCGGGTGGTGCTGATGTCCGACGGCACCAACACGATCGGCCGCAGTCCGAACCAGGCCGTGGCCGCGGCCAAGCGGGCGAACGTGCCGGTGTCCACGATCGCCTTCGGCACCGACGAGGGAACCGTGGACATCAACGGCGAGCAGGTGTCGGTGCCCGCGGATAAGGACACCCTGCACCAGATCGCCAAGGACACCGGCGGCAGCTTCCACTCGGCGGCGACCGCCGGGCAGTTGCGGGAGGTGTTCCGCGACCTGGGCAGCCAGATCGGTTTCACCAGGGAGCCGCGCGAGGTGACCACCTGGCTGGTGGGCACCGGGCTGCTGTTCGCCTTCGCCGCGACCGGCCTGTCGCTGTTCTGGACAAACAGACTGCTGTGATCTTGTCGGTACCAGCAGGCGGGACATGCCACGCCCTACCGATAGCCTCTCCGGCGTGGACGGACAGCAGCAGGCGAGTCGATCCGTACTGGTGACTGGCGGCAACCGGGGTATCGGGCTGGCGATCGCGCGGGCGTTCGCCGCGTGTGGTGACCGGGTCGCGGTTACCCATCGCGGCAGCGGTGCACCGGACGGGCTGCTCGGCGTGTGCTGCGACGTGACCGACGCCGACGCGGTGGACCGGGCCTTCACTGAGGTGGAGGCCGAACACGGCCGGGTGGAGGTACTGGTGTCCAACGCCGGTATCACCGAGGACACCCTGCTGGTGCGTATGAGCGAGGAGACGTTCCGCCGGGTGTTGGACACCAACCTCACCGGCTCGTACCGGGTGGCCCGCCGCGCCACCGCTGGCATGCTCCGGATGCGCCGGGGCCGGATGGTGTTCGTCTCCTCGGTGGTCGGTCACCTGGGCTCGGCCGGCCAGGTCAACTACGCCGCGTCCAAGGCCGGGCTGGTCGGAGTGGCCAGGTCCATCGCACGCGAGTTGGGTTCCCGCGGCATCACCGCCAACGTCGTGGCGCCGGGTTTCGTGCGCACCGACATGACCGACGCGTTGCCGGAGGCACGGCGGGCCCAGATCCTCGCCCAGGTGCCGATGAACCGGCTCGCCACCGCCGAGGAGGTCGCCGCGGTGGTGACCTTCCTGGCCAGCGACGCCGCGGCCTACGTCACCGGTGCGGTGGTGCCGGTGGACGGAGGCCTGGGCATGGGCCACTGACCGATCGGGTCACCGGCCGGACCGCAGTGCCCAGGCGGTGCACGGCGGTTCGGTGCCGTACACCGCTGTGGAGCGGACAGACCGACAGAAGGGAACGGGAGTGACCAGCCTGCTCGACGGGAGGCGCCTGCTCATCACCGGCGTCCTCACCGACAACTCGATCGCCTTCTCCGCCGCCAGGCTGGCCCAGGAGCAGGGCGCCACGGTCGTCCTCACCAGCTTCGGCCGCACCATGTCGATCACCCGCAGGGTGGCCGGACGGCTGCCGGCGCCGGCGCCGGTGCTGGAACTGGACGTCACCGACACCGAGCACATGGACACCCTGGCCGAGCGGCTGGGCGAGCACGTGGACGGGTTGGACGGGGTGTTGCACTCGGTCGCCTTCGCGCCGCGGACCTGCCTGGGCGGGGGATTCCTGGACGCCCCGTGGCCGGATGTGGCCACCGCGATACAGGTGTCGGCGTACTCGCTGAAGTCGTTGGCGGTCGCCTGCCTGCCGCTGCTGTCGTCCGGCGGTTCGATCGTCGGGATGGATTTCGACGCGACCGTGGCCTGGCCGGCCTACGACTGGATGGGTGTGTCCAAGGCGGCCCTGGAGTCATGCGCCCGGTACCTCGCCCGTGAGTTGGGACCGCGCGGGATCCGGGTGAACCTGGTGGCCTCGGGGCCGGTGCGGACCATGGCGGCCAGGAGCATCCCCGGGTTCGAGCGGTTCGAGGACGCCTGGGACGGCAGGGCGCCTCTCGGCTGGGACGTGACCGACCCGGAACCGGCCGGCCGGGCCTGCGTGGCGCTGATGTCCGACTGGTTCCCCGCCACCACCGGGGAGATCGTGCACGTCGACGGCGGGTACCACGCCATGGGCGTGTGACCGCGGGCCCTACCCACCGTGCCCCATCCGGGCCGACCACGGATCGGCGGTCACACCCGGAGGGAGCCGCTGTCGGCCGGGCGGGCAGTATGTCCACTGTGAGCCATGGACCCTATGACGCGTTCCTGCTGGTCTCCTTCGGCGGACCGGAGGGGCCCGAGGAGGTGCTGCCGTTCCTGGAGAACGTCACCCGGGGCAGGGGTGTGCCCGCCGAGCGGTTGCTGGAGGTCGCCGAGCACTACAAACACTTCGCCGGGATCTCTCCGATCAACGCCCAGAACCGCACCCTGCTCGACGCGATCCGCGCCGACTTCGCCGGTCACGGGCTGGACCTGCCACTGTACTGGGGCAACCGCAACTGGCACCCGTTGCTGGCCGGCACGGTCGAACGGATGCGTGCCGACGGGGTGCGGCGGGCGGTGGCGCTGGTCACCTCGGCATACTCGTCCTACTCCGGCTGTCGGCAGTACCACGAGGACATCGACCGGGCGCGCGCCCAGGTCGGTCCGGGCGCGCCGGAGATCGACAAGCTGCGGCACTACTTCAACCATCCTGGCTTCGTGCGGGCCAACGCCGATGCGGTGATCGCGGCGCTGGCCACTCTGCCCGAGGCCGCCCGGGCCGACGCGCGGCTGGTGTTCACCGCGCACAGTGTCCCGGTGGCCATGGCCCGCGCCAGCGGACCGCTCGCGCTGGAGGCCGCCCGGACCGGCTCGCCCACCCCGGACGGCGGCCTGTACGTCGCGCAGCTCACCGAGGCCGCCCGGTTGGTCACTGAGCTGGTCGGTGGGGCGCTGCCCCGAACCGATGCCGGGTTCGACCTGGTCTGGCAGAGCCGGAGCGGCCCGCCGCGGGTGCCGTGGCTGGAACCAGACGTCAACGACCACATCGAGGCGCTGGCCGCCGGCGGCACCGGGGCGGTGGTGGTCTCCCCGATCGGGTTCGTCAGCGACCACGTCGAGGTGCGCTGGGACTTGGACACCGAGGCCGCTGTCACCGCCAGGCGGCTGGGCTTGGGCTTCGCCCGGGCGGCCACCGCCGGTACCCACCCGGACTTCGTGACCATGGTGCGCGAGCTGGTGGACGAGGTGGCCGTCGGGGCGCCCGCCCGCGCACTCGGCCCGATGGGCCCGAGCCACCGGCACTGCCCGGCGGGCTGCTGCCCGTCCCCCCGCCGCCCGGCGAACGCGGCGACCCGTGGGACCCCGGCACCCGGCGACTGATCCCGACCGGTCCGGTCCGGCCGACGGGTTCGGACCGCCCCGGAAACCGTGGGTCCATGCGGGGGGCTCCTACCGGTGACGCTTCCTCAGGTAGTCGGCCAGCTCGTCGTAGTTGCCCGAGTCGTTTGCGAACAGGGCGTAGTTGCGGGCTGTCTCCAGCCACGGCCCGACGCTGCTGCTGATGCCGGCGACGCCGTCGAGTAGATCTTCCTGGGTGATGGGGCTCAGGCTGCCGGCCTTCATGGACGCCTCCATCGCACGTTCGGTCGCGTGGTCGCAGAGCAGGGCGAGGTCGGCTCCGGACATGCCGTCGGTGAGCTTGGCGATCCGGTCCAGGTCCAGCCGGTCCACCGGCTTGCCGCGCAGGTGCAGTTCCAGGATGGTTCGGCGGGCGTCGCGGGTCGGCGGGAGGACCAGCACGCTGCGGTCGAACCGGCCCGGGCGCAACAGCGCGGGGTCGACGTCCCACGGGTGGTTTGTGGCGGCCAACACGAACACGCCCTCGTTGTCGGTGGTGGCGCCGTCGAGCTCGGCCAGGAACTGGTTGACCACCCCGCGCATGCTCACCCCGCCGCCGCGCAGCGCGGACCGCTTGTGGCCGAGCGCGTCGATCTCGTCGAAGAACAGCAGGCAGGGACTGCGGCGGCGGGCGGTATCGAAGATCGTGCTCAGGTTGCGCTCGGAGCTGCCGACCCACATGTCCAGGACGTCACTGAGCCCGATCTCGTAGAAGCTCGCGGCAAGTTCGCCGGCGAGTGCCCGCGCGATGTAGGTCTTCCCGCACCCCGGCGGCCCCCACAGCAGCAGCCCGCCGCGCAGCGACTTGCCGAACCGGGCCCGCAACTGCGGGTTGCGCAGCGGTGCCAGGAACGACAGGTCGAGCCGCCGCTTGACCTCGGCCATGCCCCCCACGTCGTCTAGGGTCATGCCCGGGGCGCTCAGCGTGCCGATGTCCGGCTCGGGAGCGGACTCGGAGTCCCGCCAGCGTTCGAACAGCTCCTCGGCGGTGTCGGGCACCGGCTCGGCACCGCCGGTCACCGCGGCTGGCCTGGGCCGGGTTGACCGCGGTGGTTCGCCGGACGGCCCGGCCGGTTCGCCCGACGGTTCCAGCGCGGCGGCCAGCCGGCGGTAACCCGCCGCCCGGTCGCCCTCGCCGACGGCACCGGCGGCCGAGGCGGCGATCCGCAGCGCGTCGAGGTTGTCCGGCTGGACCTGAAGCACGGTCGAGGCGTGGGCGAGGGCGTCCCGATGCCGGCCGGACTCGTCGAGAAGGTGGGCCAGATGCAGCCGCAGCGGGTGATTACCCTGGTCGGCACCGACCGCCGCCTCCAGGGCGGCGAGTATGGACGGGTCCACCGGCATGCATTCAAACGTACCTGACCGCCGGCCGGAACCAAGCGCACAATCACCCCTGAGACGCGGCGTGCGGACCCCGGGGCGCCCAGGGCCAACAACGCGGGAGCGACCGTGACCGATTCTGACAGTGCCGTCCGGGAACGCGCCGAGGCGCTGCTGGATCTGGGCCGCGCCGGCGAAGCCGAGACCTACCTCCGCCAGGCGTTGTCGAGCCAGCCCGGCGACCCGGGCCTGCTCGTCCTGCTGTCTCGCGCCGTGCTCAGGCTGGGCCGGTTCGCCGAGGCTCGGGACCACGCCGCCGCCGCGCTGGCGGCCAACCCGCAGGACGCCAACGCGCTCAGTTTCCTGGCCGCCGCGCTGAGCGGTCTGAAGGAGCATGACGCGGCCCTGGCCACGGTGTGGCGGGCTCGGTCGCTGGCGCCGATGTCGGCGGTGCTGCACCGGCAGGAGGCCGAGATCTGCCTGGCCGCCAACCGCGCCGGTGACGCGCTGGCCGCCGCGCGGCGGGCCCGCGGCCTGGCGCCGAGCGACGCCAGGAACGCCGCGGCCGTGGCCGCCGCCTCGCTGGCCGACAACCGGTTCGCCGACGCCGCCGAGGCGGCCAGGGAGGCGCTGCGACTGGACCCGGAGAACGCCCGGGCGCACCGGATCATCGGCCTGCTCGGACTGCGCGCGGGTGACGGTGCCGAGTCGATCGCCCGCTACCGGGACGCGCTGCGACTCGATCCCACCGACGAGCGGGCCAGGCTTGGGCTGGCGATCGCGCTGAAGAGCCGCAATCCGGTGTACCGGAGGGTTCTCCAGTTCGAGTTCTGGGCATCGGATCGACCGCCCCGCCAGCTTTGGGCGATTCGGCTGGCCCCGTTCGCCGCGGCCCGGATCGCCGCGCTGGGATGGGGGCAGATCTGGTCGTACGTGTTGCTCGGTCTGGTCGGGGTGTTCGTCTTCGCGGTGTGGACGACCGATCCGGTCATGAACCTCATGCTGATGGCGAACCGGTCCGACCGGCAGGTCCTGACCACCGGGGCCCGGCGTTCGGCCCTGGTGTTCGCCGGCTTCGCCAGTGGTGCGGTGGCCTGCTTCGTCGCCCTGCCGGTCACCGGCGCGCGGGGGCTGGTCCCACTCGGTTTCGGACTGGCCATCTGGGGTGTCGTCGCGGGTTCGTCCGGCACCACCGCGGAGAATCGGTGGCGGCTGTTCACCGTGGTCACGGCGGTGGCCGCGTTATTCGCCGTCGCCGGTGTGGTCGCCACCGCCCTGGGCGCCGGAGCCGCGGCCAGCGCCCTGGGCGTGGTCCTGCTCGTCGGCGGGATCGCGGCATTCTGGATTGTGGCGCTCCGCGGTTGACAAGCCGAAGCCGCAGGCGGTGCGGGGCCGGCCGTACGACTACGGGCCATCGTTGTAGGCGGCCAACCGGGCCCGGCGCACCGCCGTGCGCAGCGGGCGCAGCGCCTCGTCTCGGGCTCGCGCCTGCGCGCCGGTCACCGCGCCTCCGGGGGCGTCGGCGTCGGCCAGGCTCAGCACCCCGGCCAACCGGTCCGCCTGCACGAGCAGCCGGACGGCCCGGGCCGGCCACCCCGGCGGCAACCGCGGCTCGGCGTGCCGGCGGACCAGGTCGGCGTCCGGGGCGCCGCCCGGACTCCAACTGGCCGCGTCCACCTCCACCAGGGCCGCGGTGGCCTCGCGCAGGGCGGCGGCCAGGTCGTGTTCGGCCTCGGCCACCGACAGTGGGTCGGGGGTCGGTTCGCCCACCCGGTAGGCGGTCCACCGCACCGACGTGGCGGCGCTGCCCACCGCCGACCCGTGCCGGGTGAGCGCCGGCACCGCGCCCAGACCGGGAACCAGCACCGCCTCGTTCGCGGTGACCGCGGCGCTGGTGAACGGCCCGGGCCCGGGCAGCCCACGCGGATCGCCGGGCACCGGCAGCACCAGTCGCACCGCGGTCGACCCCCGGTCCCGCAGCGCGGTCAGCAACCAGCCCAACGGCACGCCCGGATCCTCAGCCGGTGCTCCGACCGGTCCGTCGCCCGGCCCCTCGGCTGGTTCGTCGGCAATGCCGTCCGACCCGGCGAGGTGCGGCGCGGCCAGACCGACGACCCGATGCGGTTCGTCCGCGCCGGTCACCGCGTCAACCGCGTCGTCGTAGGACACCCGGCCGGCCAGCCACGCCGACCCCCACGCGGCGAGCAGACCCGATCGCACCGTGGACATGCCGGCGAGCCTACGTCCGCCGTACCCAGCCTGCCGGATAGCGTCCACTTCGTGGGCAACAGTCGGTATGGACGCGACGTTCTCGCCGAGACCACCCCGCGCCGCCGGGTGCCCGAGGTGCCGGCCGAACGTGACCTGGTGGTCGAGGTGGCCGGATCGGAGTTCTGCGGCGCGGTGGTGGCCTGCGCGGCCGGGTCGGTCACCCTGGAGGACCGGCACGGCCACCATCGGGACTTCCCGCTCACCGCAGCGGGTTTCCTGCTGGAGGGCCGTCCGGTCACCCTGGTCCGACCGGCCCGGACACCACCGGCGCGGGCCGGCCGGGCGCGGACCGCGTCCGGTTCGCTGGCCGTTCCGGCCGCGCCAGCCCGGGTGGCCAGGGCCAGCCGGATCTGGGTGGAGGGACTGCACGACGCGGAACTGGTGGAACGGGTCTGGGGCGATGACCTGCGGGTGGCCGGCGTGGTGGTGGAGCCCTGTGACGGGGTGGACCTGCTGCCCGAGGCGGTTCGGAACTTCCGGCCCGGGCCCGACCGCAGACTCGGCGTGCTCGTCGACCACCTGGTGGCCGGCAGCAAGGAGAGCCGGGTGGTCGCCTCGCTGGTCGGCCCGCACGTGCTGGTCACCGGCCATCCCTACCTGGATGTCTGGCAGGCGGTCAGGCCGGCGTCGGTGGGCATCCCGGCCTGGCCGACGGTGCCCCGCGGTACGCCCTGGAAGGAGGGCGTGTGCCAGGCGTTGGGCGTCGCCGATCCCCGACAGATGTGGCGGCGGGTGCTCGCCGGGGTGCGGACCTACACCGACCTGGAGGTTCCGCTACTCGGCGCGGTGGAGCGGCTGATCGACTTCGTCACCGAACTCCAACCCTGACACCGACCCGGACCGCACGCGGGGGCGCCGCTTCGGTCACCTCGGGCACAGGCAGGTCTCGACGGCTCTGGCTGGTCCCGCGGTCTGGCAGGATGGATGTGTGCCCGTATGGCTGATCTGGCTCATCGCGGCGGGGGCACTGGCCATCGCCGAGGCACTCTCGCTCGACCTGGTACTGATCATGTGCGGCGGGGGGGCACTGATGGGCGCGGTGGCCGCGGCCGTCGGAGCGCCGGTGGCGATCCAGTTCGTGGTCTTCGCGATCAGCGCGCTGGGACTGATCGCCGTGGTGC
>DASULA010000177.1:0-17893 GCA_036278435.1 Mycobacteriales bacterium
GCGGCGGGGGCACTGGCCATCGCCGAGGCACTCTCGCTCGACCTGGTGCTGATCATGTGCGGCGGGGCGGCGCTGATGGGCGCGGTGGCCGCGGCCGTCGGAGCACCGGTGACGATCCAGTTCGCGGTCTTCGCGATCAGCGCGCTGGGACTGATCGCGGTGGTGCGCCCCACCGCGAGACGACACCTGGAGCTGACCTCTCCGCATACCAGGACCGGCATCGAGGCGCTGGTGGGTAATGAGGCGGTGGTCATGCGGGCCGTGGACTCGCACGGCGGGCGGGTGAAGCTGGGCGGCGAGGAGTGGTCGGCCCAGGCGTTCGATCCCACCGAAATTCTAGAGGTGGGCCGGGTCGTACGAGTGATGGAGATCAAGGGTGCCACCGCAATCGTCTGGGGAGGGCCATAGATGCCGGCATTAGTCGCACTGGGCGTGCTCGTCGTCCTGGTGCTCGTCATCCTGAGTCGCAGTATCAGGGTCGTTCCACAGGCCCGGGCCGCGATCGTCGAGCGGCTCGGCCGCTACCAGCGCACCCTCACCCCCGGACTGGCCGTTCTGATGCCGTTCGTGGACAAGGTGCGGGCCACCATTGACCTGCGCGAACAGGTGGTCTCCTTCCCGCCGCAGCCGGTCATCACTTCGGACAACCTGACGGTCAACATCGACACCGTCGTGTATTTCCAGGTGACCGAACCGTCGTCGGCCACCTACGAGATCGCCAACTACATCCAGGCGGTCGAGCAGCTCACCATCACCACGCTGCGCAACGTGGTCGGTGGCATGAACCTGGAGGAGACGCTGACCTCCCGGGACGCCATCAACACCCGGTTGCGCGGTGAACTCGACGAGGCCACCGGGAAGTGGGGACTGCGGGTGAGCCGGGTCGAGCTCAAGGCGATCGACCCACCGCCCACCATCCAGGACTCGATGGAAAAGCAGATGCGGGCCGACCGGGACAAGCGCGCGATGATCCTGCAGGCCGAGGGCCAGCGGGAGTCGGCGATCAAGTCCGCCGAGGGCCAGAAGGCCGCCCAGATCCTGCAGGCCGAGGGTCAGAAGACGGCCGCGATCCTGTCCGCCGAGGCCGAACGGCAGAGCCGCATCCTGCGGGCCGAGGGTGAGCGGGCGGCGAGGTACCTGGCCGCGCAGGGCCAGGCCAAGGCCATCGAGACGGTGTTCCAGGCGATCCACGTCGCCGACCCGGACCCGAAGTTGCTCGCCTACCAGTACCTCCAGACCCTGCCCCAGATCGCGCAGGGCGACGCCAACAAGGTGTGGATCATCCCGAGTGAGTTCAGCAAGATGCTGGAGGGCTTCACCGCGAGGATGACCGGCGGCACCGGCCAGGGTGGTGACAGCGGTGGCAACGGCAGCCAGGGGTCGTGGCTGACCGACGCCGGCTCGGCGCCGTCCGGCCCGCCGCAACTGCCATCCGAGCCGCTGGACACCAGTGACTGGTTCGACTCCAACCTGCCCCCCGCTGCCGAGCAGCCCGAGGCGCGGTTGCGGGCCTCGGACTACGACGAGGACACCCTGCGGGCACATGAGGGCCTGCCCGGAGCGGGCCTCACCGGACCCGGCGAATCCAGTTCCGAATCGGACCGTTAAAACCGCCAGATCAGCAGGAGTGCGCCCACAGATGCCGTTCACGGCATTAACCAGACGGAATTGGTGTTTGTGTCGGTCCCCATTGATTCCGGGTGGCCGGCACGACGCCGTATTCGGCTGAACGGGTCAGACCCAATGGGCCGGGCGCACGCTGGCCAAGCGTTTCCCTGACCGTCAGGGCAAAAGTTTGTTTAGTATCGATTGGATGTCTTGACAGGTTCGGCCGTCTCGACTGTGATTGCCTGCAATCAGCCACGGCCATGACCCGCCATATCATCGGAACCCGATGGTCCGCGTTTGCCGATCGGGCTGGTCGCATGGGGGTGACATGCCTGTGCCGCGGTTGTTCCTGACGGTACCGCCGATTGTCCCCGGAGCACTCGTTCCGGGCGTCCGGCACGCTGCTGGACCGATGCCTGTGGACATCTCTGCGGCCAGGATGGGGCAGGAGTCGTTCGGCCGGAAATCCGTGACCATTCCCCGCGGCGGCACAACTGCACCCGCCGATCGACGTGACGCGCCGGCCGTTTTCCGGGTACCCGCGGCTGGTTCCAACACGGCAGCTCCGAAAATGCCCTTCGATGTGGGTGGTGGCATGTCCGCTCCGGAGCTGGTTAGGGACCTGATTGCTTCACTTCGACGATCTCGATCGAAGGAAGGACCCACTCCAAGCCGTGCATCCACCGGCCGACGGGACGTCCAGCGATCACAGCAGGGAGACTGACGATGGCGCTTCCACGGATCCTCATTGCCGTTCCTCTCATCGTGGCTGGTGCTTTCGTCCCGGCCGTGGGTTCGACAGCCGTGAAGGCGCCGTCCGGTGCTGTTGGTATGAACCACGAGACATTCAAGACCAACGAGGTGCGGATACACAAGGGCGAAACGCTCACGTTCGTGAATAATTCGCGCTATATGCACATCATCGGGCCCGGCCGCGACGGCACGCTGGCCGCGGCCGGTGGAGAGCCCCTGAACCACCGTGTCCTCATGCCCACGAACGCCAGTTACACGACGCCGTCATTCAACGTACCGGGCACCTACTACACCACCTGTTCGATGCATCCGGAGATGACGGTCAAGATCGTCGTCACCGATTGAGCTGCTGCTCGCCCGAAGGTGCGGGCAGCGGGATGTGACCGCCAGTTGGCCACGTCGGATCAGGTCAGTCAGCGAGTGTTCGGGAGGAGGTAAACATGTCTGGTCTCATCAGCAGCGTCAAGCACGCTCGCTACGCGATGGGTTCTCTGACCGCGGTGCTGTTCGCGGCCGCCGTCGGCGCATCCCTGTAACCCACATGGATCGCTCTCGGCGGCCACCACGGTCCGCCGAGCGTGGTACCTGCCGCGACCGGGCGGCGTCCAGACGGACGACGTCCGGTCGCGGGCCATGGCGGGAGAAGACGGAGGAGACGTGTTAGAGACCGGTGTCCGGCAGTTCCGGATGGCGATGGGAATGGTCTGGGGGCGTCGACTCAATACCCGCAATCTCGGCCGGCTCGTCGATGACGCACTCGCCACGCTGGAGGAGTTCGGCGAACCGGGCGCGGACGCGGGGCAGGTGATCGACGGACCGCTCAACGATCCGGCGGCCAGGCTGGAGCACGCCACCCGCGGCGTCCGGCGCACCGCCGCTCGACTCGCGACGCAGTCGCCGTTCTACGCGCGCCGCTTCGCTACGGCTGGCGTGCGTCCCAACGGGCTCGACCTGGCAGGTCTCGGTGCGATCCCAGTGACCCTGAAACGTGACCTGGTCGAGCGACCGGATGACTTCCAGTGCGCCGACGTCGCACGCTACCTGGCGACCCGCACCACGGGCACCACCGGGCGTCCGGCCGAGATCTGGCTGTCACGCTACGAGATGGAGCTCTGGTCGGCCCTGGGCGCCCTGGCCGGTGTACTGCGCGGCGAACTCCTGCCGGACGACATCGTGCAGGTCAACGTCAGTTCCCGCGCCACCGGCAGCGTGCACCTGAACGTCGCGGGGTGCCGCCTGGTCGGCGCCGCATGCCGCGTGCTCGGCATCGTGCCCCCAGACGAGGCGCTCGACGGCCTGGCCGACCGCGGAGCGACGCAACTGGCGACCGTCCCGAGCTACCTCGCCGAACTTGAGGTGGCCGCGCGGCGGCGCGGGATGGGTCCGAAGGACTTCCGGTTGCGCATCATCGACGTCGGCGGTGAGGTGCTGTCTCCCAGCCTGGCCCAGGCTGCCCGCGAGACGTTCGGTGTCACCAACATCAGGGACCTGTTCGCCATGACCGAGGTCGTTCCGATCTTCGGACGCACCTGCACCGAGGGTCACCTGCACTTCGACCTCAACATGGGACTCGTGGAGTACCTGGACGTCGAGACCGGCGAGCCGGCCGAGCCGGGCACCCTGGCCACTGTCGTGGTTACCCCATTCTTTCCCTTCCGCGACTGCATGCCGGTTTTCCGGTACGACACCCGCGATGTCGTCAGGCGTCTGCCCGGTGACGCACTCACCTGCGAGCTGGCCGGCCTGCCCGGCACCGGTCCGATCGAGGGCAAGGCCGCCCAGTTGTTGCGGCTCGGGCCGACCGATGCCGTGACGCCGCGGCAGTTGGTCGAAGCGGTCGAAGCGCTGCCCAGCAGGCCCTGGCCGGCACGGTTCCGCGCGGCCATCCACGATGGACGAGTTCGGCTCACCCTGCCGGCCTCGGCGATCACCGGCCTCGACGAGGCCGAGGCGGCTCGCCACTTCGCCGACCGCGGCCTCGACCTGGATCTCGCTCTCGCGGGCGACGACGAGGCGACCACGCTCCGTCTCCTGCGCAGCGATCTCCGCGAGACGACATTCGCCGCCGGCTCTGCTCTCATCGGAGCATGACATGAACCTGACCAGTTCCCAGTCGTTTCTCTCCCTCTTCCAGTTGTGCGTGACCTTTGTCGGCGCGATGGCGGCCTGCCTGGGCGCGTTGTTCTACCTGCGCCGGGTGCGCCTGGAGCGTCCGGCGATCGGCAGGTTCAACGGTCGCGATGTTGGGTTTCTGTTCGTGTTCCTGGTTGTTCTGCCTGGGTTCTACCTGTTGCTGCCTGAATGGGCTCTAACCAGCGTGCTGGTACTGACCTTCGCGGCGGCGCTGTCCATCGGCTTTCGACCCGTGCTCGCCCCGACCCGGCTGTGGCTGGGCATCGGAGTGCTGATCGGTGCGAACCTCTGGATGGGTCAGCGCATGATCAACAACGTCTCCAACTGGCATTTCGTGTGGGCCGAGAACAGCCTCGTCGTGCTGCTCGCCGCGATCTCGGTCGCGAACCTGTACGTGCAGGGCGGCATGCAACTGCGGCACGTGGCCTGGTTCGCCGGCGGGCTCGCGGTCTACGACTCGATCTTCACCCTCGTGTGGCCGGTGTCGAACCTGCTCATCCGGGAGTTCGTCAATCATCCGCTCTTCCCGGCGATGGGCATGCGGATCGGTTTCGACGAGGCCATCGTGGGTCTTGGCGACCTGTTGGTCTACGCCGGGTTCACGATCGCAGCGGTCAAGGCATACGGTCGGCCGGGGCTCCGGTTGGCGCTGGTGCTGGTCGTCGTGTTCGGCGCGGCGATGCCCGCGCTGTCCGGATTCCTCATCAACTACGTTGACTCCCGGTTGGATGTCGTCATCCCGGCACAGACCTGGTTCGGACCGGCGGCGGTCCTCGGGTACCTGTGGCTGCGCCACCGTTACGGTCGGGAGCGCACCATGAAGGAGTATCTGGCCAGCGTCGACGTCGGGCGTCGCGAGGCAGCGGCCACCGCAGTGGTTTCCGAGCAGCCGAAGATCGAGACCCAGTCGGTATCCGCCTGAACGCAATGCCCCGATGCCAGCGGAACCGTCGGTGGCCGGCCCGCCGTGCCGCGAACGGCGGGCCGGCCGCCGGGCCTCAGGCCGCCGAGCCCTTCAGGTGGGTGATCAGGAAGTCGGCGGAGTCGCCGATGGCGCGCAGCTCGTTCTCCCGCTTGGTGAAGCCGTGCCCCTCGTCGGGATAGACGTCGTAGCGGACGTCCACTCCGCGCTCGCGCAGGCTCGCCACGATCTGGTCACTCTCGGCTTGGACCACCCTGGGGTCCTTGGCACCCTGGATGACGAACAGCGGGGCGCGGATCGCGTCGGCGTAGCTGATCGGGGAGCGTTCCATCAGGAAGTCCACCTCGGTCTCCGGGTCGCCCACCCACTCGACCATCAGCGCCCGCCAGGTCGGTGGCACCGCCTTGGCGAAGGTGACCAGGTTGGACGGCCCCACCACCGACACCGCGGCGGCCCACAGGTCGGGCAGCCGGCTCACACACGACAGGGTGGCGAACCCGCCGAACGACCCGCCGAACACCCCCAGCCGGTCGGCGTCCACCCAGTCCAGGGTGCGCAGGTAGCGGACGGCGTAGTCGAAGTCGCCCAGTTCGGCGCCACCCCAGTCGTGGTGGATCAGCTTCTGGTACGACCTGCCGTAGCCGGTCGATCCCCGCACGTTCGGCGCCAGCACTCCCACCCCGTTGGCGAGCAGGTACTGGTAGAACCCGCCGTAGTTGTAGGCGGTCCGTTCCTGCGCCTCCGGACCGCCGTGGATGGACAGCACCACCGGGAACGGCCCGTCACCGGCCGGCCGGTACAGGTACGCCGGGATGTCCCTGCCATCGTGGGTCGGGTACCGGATCAGTTCGGGGGCCACCGGGCGCAGCGCGCCGAAGCCGGCCGGTCGGCTGTCGGTCAGGTAGCGGAAGGTACCCGTGTCGAGGTCCAGCAGGGCCACCTCGGCCGGGCGTATGGCAGTGGCCAGCAGCATGGCCACCCGCCGCCCGTCCGGGGAGATCCGCAGTGCGCTGACTACGCCGTCGGGGATCGCCGGCACGGGCAACGCCACGCCGTTGCCGTCCCTGGCGTGCAGTCTGGAGTAGCCGTCCTCGTTGACCGTCCAGACCACCGTGCCCGACTCCGACGCGCGGGCCATCCGTTCCAGGCCCCATGCGGATTCGTACACCGGTTCGAGTGCCCCGGGCGCGAACGTGCCGTCGAGCCGCTGGAAGGCAAGTATCGGCAGTTCGCGACCATGGTCGGTGATCAGCCAGAACCCGGAGCCGTCGGCGGCCCACGCGCCCGGCTCGAAGGCGGCGTCGCCCTCGTGCGGGGTCAGGTGCACTGGCTCGCTGGTGCCGTCCGGGGCCAGCAGGTAGAGGTCCATGTTGGTGTTCGAGGTGGCCCGCAGCATCAGCAGCCGGCTGCCGTCCGGAGAGTAGGACACGGCGAGCTCCAGACCGGTCTCACCGGGGATCCGGGTGACCTCGCCGCTGCCCAGGTCACGGACCAGCAGGTCCTGCAGTGTCGGCTCCCGGTCGTTTCCCGCGTAGATCAGGCGAGTGCCGTCCGGGGAGAAGGACTCCATGCCCAGGAAGTGCTGGGCCTTCGGCGCGTCGGTGAGTTTCTCCGACTGGCCGCCGGTGGCCGCCACCCGGTAGATCTGGTGGAACTCATCGCCGTGGTGGTCGGCGGTGTACACGATGCTGCCGCCGTCCGGTGACCAGGCGACCTCCCGCACCGAGTGGTCGGTGTAGTCGGTGAGCGCGACCGCCGCACCGCCGTCGACGGGCTGACACCACAGGTTGTACTGGCCGGAGGTGTTGCAGGAGTAGGCGATCTGACCACCGTCCGGGGAGAAGGCCAGCGCCGGCATGTACCGGCAGGTGGGCAGGTAGTCCTGGAAACCTGACATGGATCACTCCTGGGGTGAGAGGAGATCGAATCGCTGTGGGTCGACACCAGGTCATGGGCGCGACGGTGGGCGGGTACGACGGTTCAGGGTGTCCCGGGTTCCCTGGCCGGTGACTGTTCGGCTGGTGGTTCGTCGCTGGGTGGACGCAGCGGGAAGGTACGCAGCAGCATCGAGACCGGCAGGCTGCCGGCCGGCCGCCGGGCCGGATCGGCACGCGCGGCGTATCCGGCGAGCAGGTGCTCGATGTCCCGGTTGAGCTGGGCCAGTTCGGTTGCGGTCAGGAAGACCAAGCCGCGCAGTTCTCCGGCGGCCTCCCGCCACGCAGCCGGATACCGGTCCCTGCTGGCCCGCCAGGTGTGTGCCTGGTCGGCCTCCCGCTGGTGAATCAGGTCGATCAGTGCTCCGGTGGCGATCTGTCCGGCCGGTCCCATCTCTTCCCCGCGCACCTCGGTCACCTGCGGCACGATCTGCCAGGGTCGCTGTCGGCCGGTGCCGCCCTCGGCTTCCTCCACGAAGCCGTACCTGGCCAGGGTGCGCAGGTGGAACGAGCAGTTCGCCGGGCTCTCGTCGAGTCTTGTCCCTGCCTGGGTGGCGGTCAGCGGGCCGTCCATGGCCAGGAGTTCGAGTAGAGCGACCCGGACCGGGTGGCTGATCGCCCGCAGCGCGCGGGGATCGGTGATCCGACGAGTATCGAAAGACACCTTGCGAAAGTTATTTTTTGAACAGGCATGTGTCAATACCCCTGGCACGGGACTGAGCCGCGGCGGCGCGCGGATCACCCGGCCGGACTCGCACGGACTCGACCGGTCATGGGTCTGACCGGGCTCGTGCCCAGGTCGGATTACTCCGCCGCAGTGAATCGAGCCGGATTCGTGCACGCGTATACCTGCACGATTCGCCACGTGCGCGCATGGCCTTGCGGGAGGGCGTAACATCTCTGCGTTCGACCAGTCACTCACCGTGGCCATTGCCGGGAACGGCCCAGCGGGTGGCGCCGCGCGCCTTGTAGGTTCGCCCGGCGCCGCCGGCGTCGCCGAGTGGCCGCGCGGGAAGGGGATGGACTCGGTGGCAGCGCAGGAGCCGCCTGGCGAGCGGGTCTTCACACATGCCCAGAGTGTGATCACCGCTTTGTTCGACGCGTGGGCCGCCGGTCGGGGGCGTCAGGTCGAACTCGCGACGGTGCGCCAGGCACTCCGGTTCAAGTGGGAGAACACCGACGGGAACCTGCACCACTGGTCGGTGGAGGACTTCCCCCGACTGTTCGGGGACTGGCTGCCCTACCGGGGGACGGTCGACCGCAGGACGTTGGCGTCGCTGGGGCCCACCATGCTCTCCTTCGTGGACTTCCTCGGCGACGTCGGTTGGCTGGAGCCCACCGTGCGGGGATGGTGGGACCTGCGCGCGATGGTCACCGGGCTCGCGGTGTGGCTGGTGGACGCCCTGACCGAATGCGGGCAGTGCGGCGTGATGGCCGACCGGCTCTACGCCCGCAAGGCCAACATCGGCGACCCGACCGTGCAGGAGCGGCTGCTGACCGTGATGGCACGCCACTTGGTCGAGCACTTCCCACCGCCGCCGGTCGAACCGTCCCTGCTGTCGTGGATGGACCCCGAGCGGGTCGCGTTCCGGACCACCCGGTGGATGCAGCCTCCGGTGCGCCGCCCGTCCCCCTGGGTGCTGTCCCGGGCGGCGGCGGTGGCTCCGGGAGTGCGCCGGCTGACCGAGTTGACCCGCTGGGCGGCCCGCCCCCGCCGGCTCACCGTACGCGGGAACCTCGGCGTGGCCGACGCGGTGGAACTTGCCGGCCGGCTCGACGTGGGACCCGCGGACCTGGCCCGGTTCTCCGGCCGTCGGGTGTCCAGTTCGGCCCTGCTCACCGAGACGCACCTGGCCTTCACCTGGGCCGTCGCGGCCCGGCTGGTGGCGGTGCGGGGACGCCGGTTGGCGACCACCGTGCTCGGCGTCGCGCTGATCGAGCATCCGGCCGAACTGGCCTACCGGGCGACCTCGGCCCTGTGCGCACCGAGTATGCCGAGTATGCCGAGTACCTCGCGCGCCCAGAGCGGGACCGACCCGACTCCGGGGGCCCGCGACGAGGCCTCGCCGGACCCGTTGCGGATCCTGCTCGAGGCGTTGTACTGCGCCTCCCGCCCGCTGGACTTCACCGCGTTCACCGACCAGATCGGGGGCCTGCCCGGCCCGCCCGGTGAGCTGACACCCGGCCTGCGGGCCGGCCGCGACGACCTGCGGGGGCGGGTCCGCCAACTTGAGGATCTCGGCGTGCTCCGCTGCACCGGCGGCGCGCTGGTGCGCCCGGCCGGCGGGCCGACCCGACGGGTCGGAGGGCAGCTCTCGCTGACCCCGTTGGGCACCTGGTGCGTCAACCGGATGCTCCGGGCGGAGGGCCTGCCGACCCCGTTCTTCGGCGAGCTGGTCGACTGCGACGCGGTGACGCTGCTGGAGATGTGCGCCGGCTACGACGACGCGGCCGCGGCCGAGGAGGCCAGGTTGTGGGCGGGGTCCCGGGGCGAGGCGGCGGCGGCCGAACTGGCCGAGGCGATCCGCACCGCCCATCCGAGCACCCGGATGAGCGCGTTCGCCGCCCTGTCCGGGATCGGCCGGTGCGCCGAGACCGCGGTGCGCGGCCTGCTCGACGAACCGCGGATCCGGCCGTTCGCGTTGATCTGGCTGATCGACCACGGCCTGGAGAACCACCACGCGATGGGGGAGGAGGACATCGCGCACATGCTGGTCGAGGCCATGGTCCCCTACCTCAACGACGACCCGGCGCGGGCGGTGTACATGTTCACCCGCGGCCGCACGGCCGACGACCAGATCGCCGACATCGCACACGTGTGGCGGTTGGACAATCCCTACGCGGTGCCGCTGTTGGAGGCGATCGCGGCCCGCCACCCCAACGACGACGTGGCGCACGCCGCCCGGGTGGCGCTGCGCACCAGGTGAACGCTCCCGACCCTCTCCGCCACCAGTGCCGCTCACCGGGCACCGAGGTTTTCGCAAGAAAACCATCACGGATAACCGGTTACATCTGAGGTTTTCGCGAGAAAACCTCAGATGGGGGGCTGGGTACTGGCGAGGAGTTCGTGGCCGGGTCAGCGGAAGTCGCGGGACCGTTCACCGGTGTGCAGCGGCAGCGGGGCCAGCCGTTCGGCTGTCACGTTGGTCACGCCCTCGGCGGTCTCCACCCGCCCGGCGACCAGCATGGCCTGGGCCTCCCGCCCGACCTGGCGGTACCGCTGCCACACCCCGGGTGAGCAGATGACGTTGACGTGCCCGGTCTCGTCCTCCAGGTTGACGAACACCGTGCCGCCCGCCGTGGACGGCCGCTGCCGATGGGTCACCACCCCGGCCACCAGCACCCGCCGGCCGGTCGGCACCGCGCGCAACCGCACCGCGTCGGTCACGCCGAGGGCGGTCAGCCGTTCCCGCAGGAACCGGGTCGGGTAGCCGTCCGAGGAGATCCCGGTCGCCCACAGGTCGGCGGCCATCAGCTCCCGGTCGCCCATCCCGGGCAGGTGGGGTGCCGGTTCGCCGGGAATCGGGAGCTGGCCGGGGCGTTCCCGGGCCACCGCGCCGGCCGCCCACAGCGCCTGGCGGCGGTCCAGCCCGAAACACCCGAACGCCCCGGCGGTGGCCAGCGCCTCCAGCACCGGAGCGGGCAGTTCCAGCCGGTGCGCCAGGTCGGCCATGGACTCATACGGCCGCCCCTCGGCGATCTGTCGGGCGGCCCGTTCCCCGACGGTGCGGACCGATCCGACACCCAGCCGTACCGCGTACCGGACGCGCTCCTGGCCGTGTCGCCGGTCGGGATGCCGGTCGGGATGCCGCCCGGCCGGGACGGGTTCCAGGGTAGCCCGGTCGGCACTGGCGTTGAGGTCCGGGCCGAGTACCCGTACCCCGTGCCGCCGGGCGTCGGCCACCAGCGACTGGGGTGAGTAGAACCCCATCGGCTGGGCGTTGAGCAGCGCCGCACAGAACACGTCCGGGTGGTGTCGCTTGATCCACGCGCTGGCATAGACCAGGTAGGCGAAGCTCACCGCGTGGCTCTCGGGGAACCCGAAGTCGGCGAACGCGACCAGCTTGTCCACGATCTGCTCGGCCACCAGCGGTGTGATGTCCCGCTCGGCCATGCCGGCCAGCAACCGGGGCCGCAGCCGTTCCAGCCGTTCGGCCGACCGCTTGGACCCCAGCGCCTGGCGCAGCCGGTCCGCCTCGGCCGGGGTGAACCCGGCCGCGTCGATGGCGATCTGCATGAGCTGTTCCTGGAACAGCGGCACCCCCTTGGTCTTCTCCAGCGCGTTGCGCAGCAGCGGGTGCGGGTAGGTCACCGGTTCGGCGCCGTTGTGCCGCCGGATGTAGGGGTGCACCGAGCCGCCCTGGATCGGCCCCGGGCGGATGATCGCCACCTCGACCACCAGGTCGTAGAACGAGCGGGGCCGCAGCCGCGGCAGGGTGGCCATCTGGGCGCGGCTTTCCACCTGGAACACTCCGACCGAGTCGGCCTGGCAGAGCATGTCGTAGACCGCCGGGTCCTCGGCCGGGATGGTGGCCAGGGTGTACCGCCTGCCGTAGTGCGCCTCGATCAGGTCGAAGGCGTCGTGCAGCGCGGAGAGCATGCCCAGCCCGAGCAGGTCGAACTTGACCAGCCCGGCCGCGGCACAGTCGTCCTTGTCCCACTGGACCACGCTGCGGCCGGGCATCCTGGCCCACTCCACCGGGCACACCTGTGACACCGGCCGGTCGCACAGCACCATGCCGGCCGAGTGGATACCCAGGTGGCGGGGGAAACCCAACACCTGCCCGGCCAGTTCCAGCACCGCGTCCGGCGGCCCGCCGGTGTCCGGGCCGCCCGCGACATCCGGCTTCCCATCCTGTCCGCGCTGCCCGGCCGGTTCGGACCGTCCGGAACGGACGGACAGGGCGTGCGGATCGTGGTTGTCCACCTGCCGGGACCACGCGTCCTGCTGGCCCGGGTCGTACCCCAGCGCCCTGGCCATGTCCCGCACCGCGGACCTGGGACGGTAGGTGATCACGTTGGCGACCTGGGCGGCGCGGTCGCGCCCGTACCGGCGGTAGACGTACTGGATGATCTCCTCGCGCCGGTGTGACTCGATGTCGATGTCGATGTCGGGTGGCCCGTCCCGTTCGGGAGACAGGAAGCGTTCGAACAACAGTCCGAACCGGACCGCGTCGACGCTGGTGATGCCCAGGGCGTAACACACCGCCGAGTTGGCCGCCGATCCCCGGCCCTGGCAGAGGACGCCGACCTCGCGGCATCGCCGGACGATGTCCCACACGATCAGGAAGTAGCCGGGGTAGCCCTGCCGCTCGATCACGTCGAGTTCGTGCGCGATCTGGGCGTGGGCCTTCGGCGCGTGCTCGGGCGGGCCGTACCGTTCCCGCGCACCTCGTTCGGTCAGTTCGCGCAGGTAGCTCGCCGCGGTGTGCCCGGCGGGCACGTCGAAGCGGGGCAGGTCCCCGGCGGCGTGCCGCAGTGGGAACACGCACTGGCGGCCCAGTTCCACCGCGTAGGTGACCGCCCCGGGGTAGCGGGCGAACCGACGGGCCATCTCCGCGCCGGAACGCAGGTGGGCGGCCCCGGTCGGCGGCAGCCAGCCGTCCAGGTCGTCCAGGCCGCGGCGGGCCCGCACCGCGGCCAGCGCCGCGGCCAGCCGGGCCCGGCCCGGCGTGGCGTGGTGCACGTTGTTGGTGGCCAGCACGGGCACCCCGGCCCTGGCCGCGACCAGCGCGAGCGCGTCGTTGCGGTCGCAGTCGGCCGGCCGGTCGTGGTCCCACAGTTCCACCGCGACGTTGTCCCGCCCGAACACCGACACCAACCGGTCCAGCTCTCCGGCGGCCTCCCTGATCGATCCGGCACCACCGGCGCCGAGCGCGGCCGGGACCGCTCCCTTCCGGCAGCCGGTCAGCACCACCCAGTGCCCGGTCGCCACCTCGCCCAGCCGGTCCAGGTGGTAGCGGGGCCGGCCCTTCTGCCCACCCGCGAGCTGGGCCTCGCTGATCGCCCGGCACAGCCGGCGGTATCCCTCGACGTCGCGGGCCAGCACCAGCAGGTGGGTGCCCTCGGGGTCGGGGGTACCGGTCCGGTCGGTACCGCCGCGGCCGAGCCCGGCCGGCCCCAGGGACAGTTCCGCGCCGAACACGGTGCCCACGCCCGCGGTCGCGGCGGCCTCGGCGAACCGCACCACCCCGTACATCCCGTCGTGGTCGGTCAGCGCCAGTGCCTCGACCCCCAGCCGGGCGGCCTCGGCGACCAGCTCGTCGGGGTGCGACGCCCCGTCGAGGAAGCTGAAGTTGGAATGGCAGTGCAACTCGACGTAGGGCTGGCACGGTCCGGCCGGGTCCCCGGGCGGCGGTGCCGGCCCGGTGATCCGTTCGCCGCCCGCCGTCCCGCTGTCTGTTGCGTCCGCGGTCCCGTCTGTTCGGTCCGCCAGGGCCGGTGGCGGTCCGGGCGGTGATCCGGACAGCCGGCGCTCGAACTCCCGCCAGGGCACCGGTGGGTTGTTCCATCCCACGCCCGGTCACCTGTCCGCGACCGGGCAGCCGACAACCATCATCGAACACCCCCGTGTGAGCGAAGCCCGCGGGTCGGGCTTCCCCGTCAGTCGTATCTGCCGTCAGTCGTACTCGGCCTCGACCCACCAACGTCCGCCGCGCAGGGCGAGCAACCGGGCCGCGCCGTCGGCGGTGACCACCTGAAGCCGGGCCAGCCGGCGCCGGCCGGCGGGATCCCACCACCGTTCGTCCACCGGCCACGGCCCGGCCCAGGCCACCGCTGGTACTCGCCGACCGCCGGCCACCGACAGCCAGGCTGGCGGTGCGGAGAGCGCGTGCCGCCCGCTGACCGCCAGCACCAAGCCGTCGCCGTCGGTGATCTCGGCCGGCACGGGCTCGCCGTGCACGGTCGCGGGGGAGGGGGAGGGGATGTGCCCCGGCCAGGGCGCGGACTCGGGCAGCCGTGGCACCCGAGGCTCGCCCCAGACCGTCCAGGTGATCCGGTCGGCCGGTCCGCGCCCGCCGCCGGGCACCGCCGTGGTCACCGCGTCGACGCCGAGCATGCCCTGCACCCGGGCGACCGCGCGGGCGACCCGTTCGTCGGTCTCGTTGGTGGCCCCCCACAGGTCGAGCTGGTGGCCGTCGTCGGGGGTGACCTCGTCGGCGGTGAGCCGCAGCAGGACCAACCCGCTGGTGGGCCGCCCCGACGATCTGTCACCCGCCCCGGATATCCAACTGTCGAGCTGCCAGCGCATCCGTTCGGCGACTGTCGAGGACGCCGGCGTGCCGTCCTGCCGCCACAGCCGGACCAGCCGCTCGCCGCGCTCGGTCACCGCCTCGATCGCGACGCGGGTGCAGACCAGCCGGTGCGCGGCGAGCCGTTCGTGCAGCCCGTCGGCCAGTGCCTTCACCGCGAACGCGGCCCGGTCGGCCCGGTCGACCGGGGGATCCAGCTCGACCGACACGGTGAGGCCGTCTGCCCGCTGTCGGAGGGCTAGCGGCCGTTCCTCCAGTCCTCGGGCCAACCGGTGCGCCCGGGCGCCGTCCGGGCCGAAGCGGGAGAGCACGGCGCCGGGTGGCAGCGCGGCGAAGTCCCCCAGCGTGTCGACGCCCAACCGGACCAGCAGATCGGCCAGCTCCGGTCGCCCGAGGGTATCGCGCACCGGCCACGGCGCCAGGAACTCCCGGGTCGCACCCGGCTGCACCACCAGGCCCCGGCGAGCCGCCAGACCGGCCGCGAACAGCCCGTCGGCGATGCCCACCCGGCAGCCGTGACCGACCGCCGCGGCCAGCCGGCCGGCCAGGTCGACGTCGTTGCCGTACTCCTCGGCGAGGTGGCCGCCCGATCCGTCGCCGGACCGGTCGCCGGCTTTCGACCGGCGTCGCCCGGCATACCGGGACACCCCGGCCGACCGGCAGGCGCACACGCCTGGGCGGATCACCTCCACCGCTGGCACGAAGCGTTCCACCACGGTCAGCACCCGCTCGAACGCCACCGCCGACCCGCTCGGGTCCTCGACGAGCACCACCAGCCCGGGGCAGCGCCGCTGCGCCTCACGCCGGTGCAGGCCCCGGTGCACGCCCTGCTCACCGGCGGCGGCCGAACAGGTCAGCACGCGGTCGGCCCGCACCACCGCGGCCGGAGTCCCGGGCTGCACACCCGCCGCGACGATCGGCCAACCGGGACACCAGACGACCATGGTGCGGGCCGGTCCGGTCGGCCGGCCCACCTCAGCTACCCGTCCCGGCTGCCGTGGTGGCCGCGCGGCCTCCCGACTCGGTGAACGGCGCGGCCGGCGCGGCTGGCGCGGCCGTGCAGCCGCCCCCCGGCGCGGGCAGCCACAGCCTGGCCAGCCGCGGCTGGGCGGCTGCCCCCCGGCCCTGCGTCCGGACGGTCAGGCATCGCGCCCGCAACCGACCCCGGCCCTCCCCGCCCACGCCCTGCCACCGTGGTGCCGACACCGACAGGCGCAACCCGGCGCCGGACCAGTCACCCACGGTGAGCAGCGTGGCCCCGCGTTCACGGGCGCGGCCCAGCAGCCGCCGCGCGTCGCCGGGCCCGACCCGGCCCGGCGGTCGGACGGCCACCACGTCGAAGCCGTCCAGCAGCCCCGCCACCACTCCGGCCCACCGGCGCCCCGGTGAGGGCACCACGACCAGCCGTTCCAGGTCGACGCCCAGTTCGGCGGCTGCCGCCGGCCCGAGTGTGGGCAGGTTCACAACCGCGCACCAGCCACCCACCGCTGACGTCCCGGCCAGCAGCGCGAGCAGCAGCGAGGTCGCCCCTGGCCCACCCGACACCGACACCACCCCGCCGCGCCGCAACCCGTTGCCCGGCAGCAGCGGCCGCAGTGCCGGCAACACGGGCAACGCCGTGGGTAGGGCAGCGGTCACGATGGGTGGCAGTACCTGGTGTCGGTCAACGTGCCGGTCCATCCCGACGGGTCCGGCTGTTGGCTGTTCGGCGAGTGAGCCGCACGTCCACGCGGCGACAGGCATAACATCATCATCGAACATATGTTCGAAACATGCAATGCTTCGAGGGATGCGATGCCGGCCGGTGCCGGGGATGATGGCAGCGGGTCGGCCCGCGGGCGCCGGGCTGCCGGCCCGGCCGGCCCGCCGGTTTCCAGATCGGAGGGAACGTCGATGACCACTTCCGCGACCACGACCGCGGCCACCGGTTCCGCGTCGCCAATGACCGAGTCCGAGGCGGAGAGTCACATCGTCGGCACGTGTTTCAAGACCGGCCCTCCCGGCGCGCTGGGGGTCGAACTGGAGTGGCTCGTACACGATGGGCACGACCAGCACGCCCCGGTCCCACCCGCCCGACTCGACGGCGTCGTCTCCTCTGCCCGCTCGCTGGCCCTCCGAGGAGCCATCACCACCGAGCCGGGCGGCCAACTGGAACTCAGCTCCGCTCCGGCCCCGTCGCTGGGCGCCTGCCTGGACCAGGTGGGCGGCGACCTGGAACGGCTGCGGGCGCTGGCCTCGGCCTTCGGGCTGAGACTGTCGGGTGTGGGACTCGACCCGGTGCGCGAACCCAACCGGCTGACCACCGAACCCCGCTACGCCGCCATGGAACGCCACTTCGACCGGGGCGGCCCGGACGGGCGGGTGATGATGTGTTCCACCGCCGCGGTGCAGGTGTGCCTGGAAGCCGGTGAGGAGTACGGGGCAGCCGGCGGCGCGGGCAGCGCCGAGATCCGGTGGCTGGCACTGCACGGCCTGGGCCCGGTGCTGGTCGCGGCGTTCGCCAACTCCCCGCTGCACCGTGGACGCCCCACCGGATGGCGTTCCACTCGGCTGGCGGTGTGGTGGCGGATCGACCCGTCCCGGACCCGCCCGCCGGCCAGCGGGACCGACCCTCGCGAGTCGTGGGCCCGCTACGCGCTGGACGCGAACGTGCTGGCGGTGCGAGGTGACGGCAGGTGGGACACCCCCGACGGGCTGACCTTCCGGGACTGGCTGCGCGGGTACGGGCCCCGCCCGGCCACCTGCGCGGATCTCGACTACCACCTGACCACACTGTTCCCTCCGATCCGGCCGCGGGGGTTCCTCGAAGTCCGTTTCGTCGACGCCCAACCGGCCGGCGGATGGGCGGTGGTCGCCGCGGTGACCTCGGCTCTGGTGGACGATCCGCTGGCGCTGGACATCGTGCTGGACGCGACCGCGCCGGTGCGGGGGAGATGGCTCGCCGCGGCTCGGCACGGACTGGCCGACCCGGTGCTGGCGTCGGTGGCCGAGACGTGCTTCCAGGCCGCGCTACCGGCACTGGGCCGGCTCGGCGTGGCCGAGTCGGTGCGTCGGCAGGTGGCCGACTACGCCGATCGGTATGTCAGCGCCCGGCGCTGCCCGGCCGACGACGTTCTCGATGCGTGGTCGTACGGCCACGTGCTGATCGGAGAGGATATCGCGCCGTGTTGACCAATATGGCCGGCCTGACCGGCCCGACCGGCCTGACCGATCAGGCGCTGCGGGAGCGCATCGCCGGTGAACTGGACACCGCCCGCCGCCGCACGGCCACGCTGACCACCGAGGCGCTC
>DASULA010000178.1:0-3653 GCA_036278435.1 Mycobacteriales bacterium
TGTCCTGGGCCCACCGGTCCCAGATGACCAGGCCGGCCGAGGAGGCGTTGGCACCGTAGAGCACCCCTGCCGGGGTGTCACCTGGCGCGGTGTTCGCCGTGGGCAGGTCCGGGCTGGTGAACGGGAACCCCGCGGCCAGCGCGGCGGTGTCCATGGTCCGGGGCATGCCCAGGTTGTCCACCCCGGTCGGCAGGGTGGTGACCCAGCCTTGCAGGGACCGGAAGGTGGCCGGTTGGGCGTCGAGCAACAGCGAGGCGGCCAGCGCGCGGACCTGGGACACCTCGGCGTCAAGTTCGGCCAGGGTGTGGGCGTGCACGGTCAGGTACAACCCGGCGCGAAACAGCCGGGTTTCCCCGCGGGCCAGCGCGGCGGCCATGGCGCGGGCGTCGGCCGCGGCGGCGTCGATGTCGGGGTTGTCGAGCCGGCCCCGTTCGGCGGTCGCGCGGCGGGTGGATTCCAGCCGGGCCGTCTGCCGGCGCAACCGGTCGGCGGCGAGGACCGCCGGGGTGGGTTCGACGTGCACGGACACGTCCAGGCGGCCCGGGTAGCACAGCAACGGTTCGAGCCACCCTGCGCCGACCTCGGCCGGGTAGCCGACCACCGCGAACGATGCCGCATACCCGCCACCGACACGCAGGTGGCGCGCGGCAACCTCCACTCCGTCCGGCCCCAACCCGACAGGAGCCGGCCTCCCGCCGTGGGCGGTCCACCCAGCGCGGCTACGGCTCATCCAGCCCATGGCCACTCCTCCTCGGCGGTGTCTCGGCCGGTGATCACCGCGCCGGTCGGGGCCAACCCGCCTGGCCGGGACTGCCCGTGCGGGTCGGCGGCCGAAGCAAGCACGGCGGTGGCCTGTGCCCCGTCGAGGACGGTGACGGTGACCTCGGCGGCGGCCAGACCGGCCGCAGCCTCCTGCGCTCGGCGCACCACCCGGCCCGCGGCGGCCTGCCGACCACCGGCACCGGCCGGCTCGCGCAGGACGAGCAGCACCTGGCGGCGCAGCAGATCTCGCTCCGCCGCCAGCCCGGCGAGGAACCGGGCGTGATCGCGGGCAGAGGATTCCAGCGCCGGGTGTGGCAACCCCGGGGCGTCTGCTTCGAGTGCGGCGATCAGTGGGGCTAGGTCCAACCGGTCGGCGCGGATGAGTACCTGCACCGGGCCGGTGATCGAGTTCAACCAGCGGGCGTAGGCGCCGACCAGGGCATGCTGCTCGCCGAGGCTGCGCAACGTGAAGTTCACCGTCGAACACGCACACACCACCGCAACTCCATCCCGGTCCAGATCGATCACCCCGGACGTCGAGATCGCCCGGGGCGGGAGGCGCAGTGGCGCGGGCAACGGCCCGGCGCCGGCCGATACCCAGCCCGGGGCGTCTCGGGCTGGATTCGACGTCGGGACCAGGCGGCGGGGCACGAGGCGTTGGCGTAGCGCGGACAGCACGAGCTGATCTAGGCCGACACCGTCCCGGCGGACCCACACCAACGCGGCGGTGCAAGCCGCCGCCGGAAGAGCGAGCCCGGCGAACACCACCCCGGGCAGCAGCGCGCGGGTGGCGGAATACGCCAGCCACAGCAGGACACCGGCGGCGGCCACCATCCCCAACTGCCGTGCCGACAACCCGGCGAGGATCTCATCGTCACGGTCCACATCGGCCGGCATGCGAACGACCAGCGGGGCGACGTCACGGTCACGACTCATCGACTGGTCCCCTTCCTCGAACGGCGCGGAGTGGTCGGCGGGCGGTTCGGACTGGTCGGCGTGCCTTGCGCGGCACCCGGTGCGTGCGGTGTACCCGGTGGCGGTGCTGTCGATGTTCGTCGTGGCGTGGCCGGGTTGGGTGCGGGACGCTTGGCAGGCGAGGCCGGTGAGCCAGCACCGCGCCCGGCGTCGGAGCGGGGCCGTGCCGGGGCGGGTGGAACCGCCATCGTCGGGGCCGTTCTACTCGCCGGGCTCGGCCCGTCGGTCTTCCCAGTCATGGGGCGTCCCGCCCGTCCCGCTCCGGCCGGCGCATGCCGTGCCTTCGGCGACGGCGTGCCGGTCCGCGGTGAGGACCAGGCGTGAGCCGGCTTCGCACGGCTGTCGGTAGCTTCAGCGGCCACCGGGACCGCCGAACCCGCCTGGTCTCGGTCTTCGCAGGCTCCCGATGCTCAGCCCGCTGCCGGGTAGGGCTGACATGCCGGTGCTGATCGCGGCGTACTTCACCAGCGACCCCACCATCGAGCCCCGCCCGGCGGTGAACACCTGCCTGGACACCCACGCGGGGATGCGGGCCAGGACGTAGAACAGGCAGCAGGTGACCAGGAAGTTCACCAACGTCCCACCGGCCGACACACCCAACGTCGGTCCGGCGGCGGGGTTGGTGAAGAAGATCCGCAACGCGACGATGAACGTCAACGACTGGCCGAGTTGTACCAGCAGCAACCCGGCACCGGCGCGCCACCACAGGCGGGTAAGTCCCTCGGTGTAGGGGGTGGCGTGGCAGGCCAACGCGATCGGCGCGGCAGCGATCAGCAGTATCACCAACACCACCCGGATCAGGTAGGTGACCAACAACACGATCGCCAACACCACAGCAACCAGGCCGAGGAGAGTCAGGAATATCCCGCTGTTGTTAAGGGGGTTCAGCAGCAGTGCCTCCAACGTAGCTGCGGTCGAATCCGGATCCAACCCGTCCCCGAGCAGCGCCGCGGACAGCGCATTGGCAAACCCGATCGCCTCATGAGCTATCGACAGCGATGCGTTGGCCGCGATGAACCCGACGACGATCCGGGGCGCGACCTGTTTGAGGGCGTAGCGGGTTTGCAGGGTCTCTTTGGCCATCACGACTGCCCCGCCGGCCAACACCAGCAGCACGTAGGAGACGTTGGCGATCCCGGCGGTCACCGACCAGTAGGCGCGTATTCGCGGTTGGGTCGTCACATCCGGGGTGGAAAGCACGGTGCGCCCGAGCAGCCGGAGGATCGGGTTCAACGCCGAGACGACCAGGTTGCGGAACCACTCGTCGATCGCCTCACGGATCTTGCCGCCCAGATCGAAGAACCCCGGCCTGTCCTGCTTGCCCGGCAACCCCGGCGCATTCCCCGGAGCACCTGCCGAGGGTGAAGGGGTCGGTTCGCCGGGGGCGATCAGGATCGGCGGAACCGACCCAGACGGGCCGGGCGTCGGCGTGGGCGGTGGCGTGCCAGGGACCGGAGGCACAGTCGGGTCGGCCAGCAGCACCGTGTCGTGATCGGCCACTGGTGGCGCTGCGGCGGCCGGCCGGGCCGCCAGCAGCGCGGCCAGACCCACCCCGACCAGTGCTACCAGTCCACCGGCCGCCACACGCCGGAGGTGTTCGAAGGGCTTCGCCGGCACCAGGTCAGCCCACGATCGATTGCAACGCCGAGACGATCAACGGCGCGAGCACCGCCAGCCCGTAGCCCACCGCGGCGTTACGCACCGCCTCCTTGGCCTTGGCGATCTGCCCTGGGTCACCCCCGGCGGCCAGGTACCGCACCCCGCCGATGGTCAGAAACAGCGTCGCCAACGCCACCAGGATCCCCACCACCCAGGTCCGCAGGTTCCCGATCACCGCCTGCAAGTTCGCCGGCGCTGCAAGAGTGTCCGCGGCGAAGGCTGGTGCAGCCGCGGCGAGCACCAGCACCGCGGCCACA
>DASULA010000179.1:0-7576 GCA_036278435.1 Mycobacteriales bacterium
TAGTGCAGGGCGGTGCCGTCCGGTGCGGTCGTGTGTTCGTGGGTCACCCGGCCCGGCAGCGCACCCACGTCGGCCGGCGACTGGAGCGTGGCCGGTTCCTGGTCTGCCGTGTGGGGATCCAACCGGACCGGGGTGGGCGGTGAGTCGATGCCGGAGCGCAGCGCGTACACCGCCGAACCGTCGGGGGATGCGGTCACGTTGGTGTAGGCGCCGGACGCGGTCAGCCGGGTCACCGTGCCGGGTGCGCCGCCGGCCCCAAGGTCGAGCCGGAACACCGGGCAGTGGCCCAGTTCGTCGGCGGTGAAGTAGACGGCCGAACCGTCCGGTGCCGGCACGGCGTCGTTCGGCCAGAGGTCGAGGTCGGGCAACAGGTCCCGGCCGTCACCGGAGGAGCTGTCGACCAGCCACAGCGTCCAGTCTGGAGGCTCGTCATAGTTGCTCATCCGCGCGCTGAGGCACACCAGCGACCGCCCGTCACCGAGGAACGCCGGGTTGAAGAACTCGACGCCCGGCGCCGCGACCAGGGTGCGTTGCTCGGCGGTGGCGGTGTCGATCAGCACGATCGTGCTGCGCCGCAGTGTGTTGCCCTCGTTGACGCTCCAGGACAGCGCCACGGTGGACCCGTCCGGCGACACGGCCAGGCCGTCGTCGATCTCGACCCGCCCGTCGGGTTGCGGGGTGAGGTCGCGCGGGCCGTCCTCGCCGCCGAGCCGTCCGGTGTCGGCGGGCAGCGGGCCGCCGGCGAACAGGTGGTTCTCGGCGGGTCCCAGGTCGTGATCCCAGAACCGTACGGGATAGCGCTCGTGCAGGATCGCGGTGACTCCGGCGTCGGTACGGGCCTTGCGCGCCGCCTCGTCCTCTTCGGCCGTCCTGGCCCCGGGCAGCACCGACGACCCGAACACGACCTCGCCGGAGTCGCGGGCCACCCGCAGGGCGCCGATCCCGCCCGGCCGGGCGGCCACCTGGCGGGCCTCGCCACCGCCGGACGGAAGCACCCACAGGCCCGGCACGTCGGTCTTGTCCTCTGTGGACTCCGCGTCGGGTCGGGTCGAGGTGAACAGCAGCGAACCGTCGGGGAGGAAGGCCGGCTGCGACTCGCCGGCGGCCGAACGGGTCAGCCGGCGGGCCGGACGGTGGCCGTCCGGGTCGATCTCCCACAGCGCGGTGAGGTACTTCTTGGTATCCGGCGACAGTGTCGCGACCGACGTCACCAGCCTGGTGCCGTCCGGGGACACCGCGAGCCCGGACAGTCGAGGCAGGGCGACGTATCGCGACAGATCATGGAATGGGGTTGAGTCCTGCGCCGCTTCGCTCATCGACTGGCTGCTCCTCGTCTGGGGGTACCTCCGCGGCCGGGCTGATGTGTCCGGTCCGCGGCCGGCTCACGGCACGCCGGCGGCACGATATGGCCGCCGTCATCGGATCGGGCCGGCGGGAACGGGCGGTCCGAATGGCCGGATGGTTCGGTACCGGTCCGCCGGTCACGCACAGACCCTTAGCCTAGCTAACTTTCCGCCCGGTGGGTACCACGGAAGTCGCGGGTCGCGACCGACCGGACCGCCGGGCCCGAGGACCTCAGATGCCGGACACGAAGACGTGGCTGGCCACCAGTGGGTCGACCAGTGTGCTGTAGCCGTTCGCCACGGTGACCCGGACGCCCGACTCGACCCGTTCCACGCCGAGTTCCAGGCCTGGCTGGATGTGCGCCTCGCGCAGTGCCCGCATCATGGCCGCGTCCGGCTGGATCTGCTCGCTGATCCGCCGCACCACCACCCGCGCGGTACCGGCCCCGGCCGCTGCCTGCAACGTGGTGAGGTTCAGGTGCTCATCGGGCGGGGCGAGCGCGCCCAACTCGGCCAGTCCCGGGATGGGGTTGCCGTGCGGGCACGCCGTCGGGTTGTCCAGCAACCTGACCAGCCGCCGCTCGACGGCCTCGGACATCACGTGTTCCCAGCGGCAGGCCTCGATGTGTACCTGCTCCCATTCCAGCCCGATCACCTGAACCAGCAGGCACTCGGCCAGTCGGTGCTTGCGCATGACCGCGATGGCCTGGTGCCGGCCCTCGTCGGTCAGCTTGAGGTGCCGGTCGCCCTCGACGGTCAACAGCCCGTCGCGTTCCATCCGCCCCACGGTCTGGCTGACAGTGGGACCGCTCTGCTTCAGTCGCTCGGCGATGCGGGCGCGAAGCGGGACGATGCTCTCCTCCTCCAGTTCGTACACTGTGCGGAGGTACATCTCTGTTGTGTCGATGAGATCGCTGTGGTGGCTCACGAATCCTCCGGCGTCAGCACCTATGCTACGTGGCTGGTGGGATGAACCGGCCGTCGTATGGTCCAGAATCCAGCCGAGGACCGCTGGGTGCCGCGTTCGCGGGGCTCGACCGGTGTCCGGTGGCGGTGGACAACTGGCGCGTCGCGCTCCGTGACGGTCACTATGGTGGCCTGATTGTGGCTATTTAGCGAATTTCGGGACGATCTTCTCCAGCAACCGTGCCGCGATCTGGTTTCCCCTGGCCTCGTCGTCGACGAACAGGTTCGACGCGACGATCAGGCCGGACGCCGACGGAGTCGACGTCCGGGCCACCAGTATTTCCCGCTTGCCCTGGTATGCCGGGTGGCCGGCGATGGTGAGGGGCTTGCCTCCCGGATCCCTGGCAGCCTCCTGCTTCATGTTGAGGAAGTCGTACACGTTCACCATGACGCCGCCACTGCTGGCGGTCTGGAAGGCACAGCTACGGTCGTTGCCGTTGTCCGCGGTCCGTACCGGCCCGCCGAACAGCTTGTTCAGCTCCGAGGCGCTGAACAGCGTGCAGATCTGGCCGGCGCCCGAGCCGCTGGCATGGCCGGTGGTCGGCCCACCGCCGTGGCCCGGAGTCGGCTTGCCGCTGGGACCCGGGCTGCCCGACGGCACGCCGGACGGCCCGACGGCCCGGTCGGGCCCCGGTGTCGGCACACCGGCGGCGATCGATGCGTGTCCCGACACGGTGGCGGCACAGCCGCCCACCAGCACGGTCGACACGAGTGCGGCGAGGCAGCACAGTCTCCGTCCACCGGGCATCCGGCGCCTCCTCCCTAACATCGGCTGCTGCCGCGGCGGGCAGGGTCGGCAGGAACCGCCCCGGCCGTCCGCAGCCACACACAGTACGGCGTCCGGCCCGACCGCACCGACCGCACCGGCGCGCTGCCCGCGTTCGGCGCACCAGGACGAAAGGGGGCGCGCCGGCCTGGCGGCCGGTAGCGTCAACTCGTGGGTCACGCGGATGCGGCACACGGTTCCGGGTGCGGCGCGGATGCCGCGGTGGTGTGGCACGACGGGTTCCTGGCCTACGACCTGGGTGAGGAACACCCGTTGAGCCCGGTGCGACTCGCCCTGACCATGGACCTGGCCGGTCGGTTGGGGATCCTGGGCCGACCCGGAGTCAGCCTGCGGCGGCCCGAACCGGCCGGCGACGACCTGCTCGCCCAGGTGCACGACCGGCACTACCTGGCCGCGGTGCGGCGGGCGCCCGACGAGCCGTTCCGGGTCGGGCACGGCCTGGGAACGCCGGACAACCCGGTCTTCGCCGGCATGCACGAGGCCTCGGCGCTGGTCACCGGAGGCAGCGTTCTGGCCGCCGAGTGTGTGTGGACCGGGCTCGCCGGGCACGCGGTGAACATCGCCGGTGGCCTGCACCACGCCATGCCCTCGGCGGCGTCGGGGTTCTGCGTCTACAACGACCCGGCGGTCGCGATCAGTTGGCTGCTCGCCCGGGGTGCCGTCCGGGTGGCCTACGTGGACCTGGACGTGCACCACGGCGACGGCGTGCAGACAGTGTTCTACGGTGACCCGCGGGTGTTGACCATGAGCCTGCACCAGAGTCCGATGTCGCTGTTCCCCGGCACCGGTTTCCCCGACGAGGTGGGCAGCGGGGACGGGTACGGGATGTCAGTGAACGTGGCGCTCCCGCCCGGAACCGGCGACGCCGACTGGCTGCGCGCGTTCCACGCCGTGGTGCCGGGGGTGTTGCGTGCCTTCCGCCCCGAGGTGCTGGTCACCCAGTGCGGCTGTGACACCCACCGGGAGGATCCGCTGGCCGAGCTCGCCCTCACCGTGGACGGCCAGCGGGCTTCCTACCTCGCCCTGCACGACCTTGCCCACGAGCTGTGCGGTGGCCGCTGGCTGGCACTCGGCGGCGGTGGTTACGGCCTGGCCCGGTGCGTGCCCAGGGCCTGGACCCACCTGCTCGCGGTGGCCACCGGCAGCCCGCTTGACCCGGCCACGCCGATACCGCCGGGTTGGGTGGACCAGGTGCGGCGGTACGGGTTGGCCGACCGGGCACCGGAGTCGATGAGCGACGGCGGCGACGTCGGATGGAGCGCCTGGCAGCCGTTCAGCCCGGCCGAGGCGTCCGGGACCGACCAGGCGATCCTGGCGACTCGACTGGCCGCCTACCCGTTGTACGGGCTGGACCCCTACGACCCCAGGGACTAGACCGTGTCCGGACCAGGGGACTACCCGCCGCACTGGGAAGCCGACGTGCTGCTGTCCGACGGCGGCACCCTGCACCTGCGCCCGATCCGACCGGATGACGCCGACCAGATGCTGGCGCTGCACGGGCGGATGTCGGATCGAACCCGCTACCTGCGCTTCTTCGGGCCGTACCCGGTCGTGCCCGAGCGCGACCTTCAGCGGTTCACCCACGTCGACCACGTCAACCGGGTCGCGCTGGTGGCCCAACTCGGCGGCGACCTGATCGCGGTCGGCCGGTACGAGCGGGACACCGCACCACCGGCCAACGGCCGGACGGCCGAGGTGGCGTTCGTGGTGCAGGACGACCAGCAGGGCCGGGGCATCGGTTCGGTGCTCCTGGAACACCTCGCCGCGGCGGCGCGGGAACGGGGGATCAGCCAGTTCACCGCCGAGGTGCTGACCGACAACCCGGGCATGGTGCGGGTCTTCCTCGACGCCGGCTACCAGGTCGTCCGCCACTACGACGGCGGGGTGGTGTCCCTGTCGTTCCCGATCGAACCCACCGAGACGTCCCGCGCGGTCGCCCACGAACGGGAGCGGCGGGCCGAGGCGCGTTCGGTCGAACGGCTGCTCACCCCCGGCTCGGTCGCGGTGATCGGCGCCAGCAGCGACCCGGGCAAGGTCGGGCACGCGGTCTTTCTCAACCTGCTGAACTACCGGCCGCACGGTCCGGTGTACCCGGTGAACCCGACGGTCCGGCACGTGGCCGGCGTGCGGGCCTACCCGACCGTGCTGGACGTACCCGACGACATCGACCTGGCCGTGGTCGCGGTGCCGGCGTGGGCGGTGTCGGGGGTGGTGGAGCAGTGCGCCGACAAGGGGGTGCGGGCTCTGGTGGTGGTCTCCGGCGGGTTCGGGGAGCGGGGCGACGCCGGCCGGCTGGCCGAGAACGAACTGGTGGCCGCGGCCCGGGGCAACGGCATGCGGGTGGTCGGGCCGAACTGCCTGGGCGTCATCAACACCGACCCGGCGGTGCGGTTGAACGCGACCCTGGCGCCGCTGACCCCCGACCGGCTTGGCCGCGGTCCGGTCGGCTTCTTCTGCCAGTCCGGCGTGCTGGGGGTGGCCATCCTGGAGGAGGCCGCCACCAGGGGGCTCGGCCTGACCACGTTCGTCTCGGCCGGCAACCGGGCCGACGTGAGTGGCAACGACCTGCTCCAGTACTGGGCCGACGACGCCGACACCGAGGTGGTGCTGCTGTACCTGGAGAGTTTCGGCAACCCGCGCAAGTTCGCCCGGCTGGCCCGGCGGCTGGCCCGGCGCAAGCCGGTGGTGGCGGTCAAGAGCACCCTGCGGGCGGGGGTCGCCCCGGGGCTGGCCTCGCACACCGTGGACGTACCGGACGAGAGCGTGCGCGCGGTGTTCGCCTCCTGCGGGCTGATCCGGGTGCACGACGTCAGCCAACTGTTCGACGTCGGCCAGTTGCTTGCCTACCAGCCGTTGCCCGCTGGCCGGCGTACCGCGATCGTGGCGAACTCCTCGGCCCTGGGCGTGCTCACCGCGGACGCCTGTATCGGCTCGGGGCTCACCGTGGTGGCCGGCAGCCCGGTCGACGTGGAACCAGGCGTCACCCCGGCGGAGTTCGGCCGGGCGCTGGCCGGCGCGGTGGGCGACCCGGACACCGACATGCTGGTGGCCGTGTTCGCACCGCCGGTGCCCACCGGCACGGAGGAGTTCGCCCGGGTGCTGACCGACGTCGCCGCCGAGGCGGGCAAGCCCGTGGTGACCACGTTCCTGGGCATCGAGGGCTTCCCGGCCGCACTGCGCCGGATCGGCCCGGACGGGGTGGCGGTGCGCGGCTCGGTGCCCAGCTACCCCTCGCCGGAGCGGGCCGCGTTCGCACTTGCCTGCGCGGCCTCGCACGCCCAGTGGCGGCGGCGGTCGGCCGGGCGGTTCCCCGAACTCCCGGGCGCCGACCCGGCCGCGGCCCGCGCACTGGTGGCCGAGATTCTGGCCACCGCGCCGGACGGGCGGGAGCTGGACGGTACCGAGACCGGCCGGCTGCTGACCGCTTTCGGTGTCGAAGTGTGGCCGGTCCGCGCCGCGGCCACCGCGGACGAGGCGGTGGCCGCGGCCGGTGAACTGGGCTATCCGGTCGCCTGCAAGTCCACCGTGCCCGCGCTGCGGCACCGCGAGGACCTGCGCGGCGTGCGGTTGGACCTCGACGACGAGGCGCACGTGCGGGCGGCCTTCGCCCAACTCTCCGCCAGGAACGACCGGCCCGTCCTGGTGCAGCGAATGGCCGCGCGGGGGGTCGCCACCGCGGTCGTCGCGGCCGACGATCCGTCCTTCGGCGCGTTGGTCTCCTTCGGGATCGGCGGGATCGCCAGCGAGCTGCTCGGAGACCGCGCCTACGCCGCGGCGCCGCTGTCCGACTCCGATGCGGCCGACCTGGTGCGTGCGCCCCGGGCCGCGCCGCTGCTGTTCGGCCACCGGGGCACCACGCCGGCGGACACCGGTGCGGTCGAGCTACTGCTCGTGCGGGTGTCCCGGCTGGTCGACATGCTGCCCGACGTGCTGCGGGTGGAGCTGAACCCGGTGCTGGTCGCGCCGCGCGGGCTGGCCGTGCTGGGCGCCCGGGTGCGGGTCGGCCCGCCCAGCGCCCGGGCCGACCCGGGCCCCCGCCGGCTGCCCTGACCGGCCGGGTCGGCGCAGCGGCGCGGTCACCACGTACAGATCGACCTCGTCGAGCCTGGTGTGGCGCAGCCGGTCCCGGTTGGCCGCGACCAGGGCGAGCACGGCGGGGTCCTGCGGGTAGCGGGGTCGGGCCGGGTGGACCGCGATCGCGTCCACCCGGGACAGGTCGTCGGGAACCCGGGTGGCCACGGTCCGCGGCGGAAGGTAGGGCCGCGGTTCCCAGAAGTAGAACCCGGTGACCACGACCATGCCGCGCCGGTCCACTCCGCCGGCGTCCAGTGCCCCGCTCACCCGGGCGATGCCGCGTGGGCGCAGCCTGGCGGTGTCGATCGAGGTGCGTACCGCGGCGGCCCCGAGCAGGCCCACGGCGGTGGCTGTCAGCAGCGCCGCCACGACCCGCGCCGGCGCCGGCAGGCGCCCGGTGACGACC
>DASULA010000180.1:0-10232 GCA_036278435.1 Mycobacteriales bacterium
CGCGCTCGCGCAGGAACGCGGCCAATTCCGACAGTGTCGGCGGCTGGTTCCGGGCGACGACAAAGGCGCAGGTCCGTTCCCCGAGATGAGCGTCCGGCATGGCGACCAGGGCGACGTCGGCTACCAGCGGATGGGCGAGCAGGTGGTTTTCCACCTCCTCGGCCGGAACCTTCTCGCCCCCTCGGTTGATGACGTCCTTGCGGCGCCCCTCGATGCGCAGCCGCCCGGTCGGCGTCAGCCGGGCGAGGTCCCCGGTGCGGTAGAAACCGTCTGCGGTGAACGCCTGGGCGTCGTACTCGGGCGCCCGGTAGTAACCGCGCACCGTGTAGGGACCGCGGACCAGCAGCTCTCCCATTTCGCCGGTGTCGAGGTTCCGGCCGTGCTCGTCGACCACCCGTACCTCGTCGGCCGGTGAGAGCGGCCGCCCCTGGGTCGAGACGATGCTCTCCTCCGGATCGTCCAGGCGGGTGTAGCTGAGCAGACCCTCGGCCATCCCGTACACCTGCTGTAGCGGGCAGCCGAGCGCCGGGCGGAGGCGCCGCGCGTGTTCCGCTCCGAACCGCGAACCGCCGACCTGGACCAGGCGCAGGCTGGCCGGTGCGCTGCCGGACCATTCGGCCTCCTCGATCCACAGCAGCGCCAGCGGAGGTACCAGCGCGGTCACCGTGACCCCCTCGCGCCGGATCACCTCGAACGCCGCGCCCGGCGTCGGATCCGTGCTGAGCACCACCTTTCCGCCCATGTACCAGGTGCCCAACGCGCCGGGGCAGCCGAGCGCGAAGTTGTGTGTCACTGGCAGCGCGGCGAGGTACACCGTGGTCTCGTCGAAGCCGCAGAGCCGCGCGCTGGCGCGGACGTTGTACGCGTAGTCCTGGTGGGTCCGCGGAATGAGTTTGGGCGACCCGGTCGTCCCGCCGGACGGAAGGAGCATCGCGACGCTCGCCGGGCTGGGCGCGAAACTCTCGGATCCGGTCCCCGATCCCGTCTCGGCGATCTCGGCCAGTGAGGTGAACGGGCCGGCGGCGCCGTCCACCAGCACGTGTCGCAGGGTGGGTGCCCGCGATCGCACGGTCGCGGCCAGCTCGCGGTAGTCGACGCCGCCGTGTTCGTCCGGGACGACGTAGGCCACCGGCTCGGCTGTCTCGCACAGCCGCACGACCTCGTTCGCTCGCTGCGCGGGCGGCACCAGGACGGGCAGGACGCCGAGACGGAACAGCGCGAAGGACAGCGTCACCAGACCGGGGGTGTTGGGCAGGTGGACGACGACCCGGTCACCGGGCACCAGTGCCAGGCGCCGTAACCCGTCGGCGAGCCGGTCGACCGCACTGTCGAGCGCCTGGTAGCTCCACCTGTGCCGCCCTGACACGAGTGCGATTTGGTTTGGGTGGTTCTGGGCTGATCGCCGGAGAATTTCGGCGAGAGTTTCGTTTCGCCAGAAACCAGCGCGGCGATACTGATCCGCTATCTCGTCCGGCCACGGGCGCCAATGTGGCGCTATGTCCTTAATTGATGTTGCCATTCGTGTCCACTTCCCCTCCCCCATCACCATTCTGGGTGGCCCTGAACCAGTGGCATTGTAGTCACCCCGTGTCGATGAAAGGATCAGTTCGTCATCGCCCCGTACACCATGAATAACGCCTATTGCCGAAAGGAACGGCGGATGGAGCAATTAGGGCATCACGTGCCGCTGTCGGATGTCCGGGCCGCCGTGGCCGAGCTTCTCGGAGCTCCCGCGGGCGACCTGACCGACACCGAGGACCTGACCGCGCGCGGGCTCGACTCCATCCGGGTGATGCGCATGGCGAGCTGGTTCCGGCGGCGGGGCGTGGCGCTCACCTTTCGCGAGTTACTGGATCGTCCCGTCCTGTCCGAATGGTGCCTGCTGGCCGCGGACCGCGTCGTGCCCACCGACCCGACCGTCGAGCCGCCGCCTGTCGACCCCGGCGCGGTCTTCGCGCTCACTCCGGTTCAGCACGCGTACTGGATCGGCCGCCGGGACGACCAGGTACTCGGCGGCGTCGGCTGTCACGTCTACCTGGAGTTCGACGGCACTGGCGTCGACCCGGCACGGCTGGACGCGGCGGTGCGCGAGCTGACCTGCCGGCACCCGATGCTGCGGGCCCGATTCCACGACGACGGCGGGCAGCAGGTGTCCGACCGCAGCGGTTGGCCGGGCCTGCGGGTGCACGACCTGAGTGGGCAGCCGGCGGACCTGGTCGCGCGTCGCCTCGACGAAATCCGCTCGTCGTCCTCGCACCGCAGGCTTCAGGTGCGGCGCGGCGAGGTGTTCGACGTGCAGCTCTCGCTGCTGCCAGCGGGAGCGACCAGGGTCCACCTCAACGTCGACCTGTTGGTCGCAGACGTGACGAGCATCCACCTGATCCTGGCCGATCTCGCGACGTGCTACGTCACACCCGACCGGCCCGGATCGCAGCCCGAGTACGGATTCGCCCACTACCTGGCCCAGCGGGCGGGCGGCACCGGCGCGGAGCGGGAGCGGGCGAGGCGGTACTGGGCGGGCCGACTCGACGACCTGCCCGACGGGCCGCGGCTGCCGCTGGCCGTCCGGCCCGAACGGATCAGTCGGCCGCACTTCACCCGACACACCCACCGGCTGACCAGCGCTGGATGGGAGCGGTTCGCCGCCGGCGCCCGGCGGCACGGGCTGACCCCGGCCACGGCGTTGGCCACGGCCTACGCCGAGGTGCTGGCGGCGTGGAGCGAGCACCCCCGGTTCCTGCTCAACGTGCCACTGTTCGACCGGCAGCAGCTCGGCCCGGCGGTGGCCGGGATGGTCGCGGACTTCACGAACCTGACCCTGCTCGCCGTCGACCTGGGTTCGGAACTGTCCTTCAGCGACCAGGCGCGCCGGGTACAGGACCAGCTCCGCGCGGATGTCACGCACGCCGCCTACTCGGGCGTGGAGGTCCTGCGTGACCTCGCGCGGGCCGACCGAACCGGGCCGGGGGGCGACCAGTGGGGCCAGCGTGCCCCGGTCGTGTTCGCCTGCAACATCGGCGCGGAGTTCACCGACGCGACGTTCCGCCGTGAGTTGGGCGAGCTGAGCTGGATGATCTCCCAGACCCCCCAGGTGTGGCTGGACCACCAGGTCTACGAGATGAACGGCGAACTGGTCCTGTGCTGGGACGTGGTGGCCGAACTGTTCCCGCCGGGGCTGACCAGCGCGATGTTCGCCGCCTACACCACCCTGGTGGACCGGTTGGCCACGCACGAGCCGGCCTGGACCCGGCCGGTGCCCGACCTGCTCCCCGCGGACCAGCGGGACACCCGCGACCGGGCCAACGCGACCTCGGCTGCCGAGTCGGGCCGGCTGCTGCACGAGGCGTTCTTCCTGCGCGCCGCCGAGGACCCGGAGCGGACCGCGCTGCTGTGGGGTCGGGACGGGACGATGTCCTACGGCGCGCTCGCCGAACGGGCCCTGGCCGTCGCGGCTGGGTTACTGGACAGCGGGCTGTGCGCCGGCGAGCCGGTGGCGGTCACCCTGCCCCGGGGTCCGGACCAGGTCGTCGCGGTGCTGGCGGTGCTGGCCGCCGGCGGTGTCTACGTGCCGGTTGGCGTCGAGGAGCCCGCGCCCCGGCGGCGTCGGATCGCGTCGGGGGCCGGCATCGGACGGGCGCTGACGAGCACCTCCGGGGGCGGGCCGTCCGGCTGGCCGACCACCGTGGACGTCCTCCGAATCGAGCACGCCCGCGGCCGGGCGCCGTTGCCCGCCCCGGTCCCCCGCGCCGCGGACGCACCCGCCTACGTCATCTTCACCTCCGGGTCGACCGGTGAGCCCAAGGGCGTCGAGGTCACCCACCGCTCGGCGGTCAACACCGTGGAGGACATCAACGACCGCTTCGGGATCGGCCCGAACGACCGGGTGCTGGCCATCTCAGCGCTGGACTTCGACCTGTCGGTCTATGACATCTTCGGCCTGCTCGGGACCGGTGGCGCGGTGGTACTGGCCGACGAGAACGCCCGGCGGGACCCCGGCCGCGCGCACGACCTGCTCGAACGGCACAGCGTCACGCTGTGGAACTCGGTGCCGGTACTGCTGGACATGCTGCTGTCGACCGGCCTGCCGGTGCCGGCCAGCCTGCGGCTGGCGCTGCTGTCCGGCGACTGGATCGGCCTGGACCTGCCCGGCCGGCTGGCCGACCAGAGCGGGCACCGGTGCCGGCTCGTCGCGTTGGGCGGGGCCACCGAGGCCGCGATCTGGTCGAACGCCCTGGAGGTTGGACAGGTCCCGGCGGGATGGCCGTCGGTCCCGTACGGGTTCCCGTTGCGCAACCAGCGTTACCGGGTGGCCGACCAGCGGGGGCGTGACTGTCCGGACTGGGTGCCCGGCGAGCTGTGGATCGGCGGCACCGGGGTGGCCACCGGCTACCGGGGCGATCCGGCGCAGACCTCGCTGCGGTTCGTGGAGTACCGGGGTCTGCGCTGGTACCGGACCGGTGACCGGGGGCGCTACCGGCCCGGGGGCATCCTGGAGTTTCTTGGCCGCACCGACCGGCAGGTCAAGATCCGGGGCCAGCGGGTCGAACTCGGCGAGGTCGAGGCCGCCCTGCGCACGCATCCGGACGTGGGCCAGGGCGCCGCCGTTGCGGTCGGCGAACCCGCCCGCCGGCTCGTCGCCGTCGTCACCCCCCGCCCCGGAATGCCCGGATCGCCCGATCCGGCCGACGTCGAGACCGTCGAGACCGTCGACGGGACTGTCGCCGAGGCCGAGGCACACCTGGTGGAGACGGTGCTGGCGCGGCTGATGTCCAGAGGCGCTTTCGACCGGGCCGCCGGCCCGGACGTTCCGGAGTGGACCGACACGTTGCTGCGGCTGTGGTCGGACTGGCTCACCAGTCGGAGCGTGCTTGACGGTGCGCCGGGCGACAGGCCCGGCCACCACGCCACCCGGCTGGACGCGCTGCTCGATTCGGCCAACGGCGAGGCGCTGCGGCTCCGGGTCGGCGGCACCCACCTGGAGGTCGTCCTGACCAGGCTGGAGGAGCGGCTGGACGACCTGGCCGCGATGGTTCGGGGGGACCTCGACCCGCTCACCCTGCTCGACGACCCGGTGCTCGCCCCGGAGGCGCTGGCCGACCTCGACCCCGGAACCGCGGCCGCCACCGCCGCAATGGGCCGGGCCATCGCGGAAACCGCCGGGTGCGGGCCGCTGCGGATCGCCGAGTTGGGGGCGCGCAGCGGGCGGGCGGCCGGACAGCTCGCCGACGCGCTCGCACCGGCGGAGTTCGAGTACACCCTGCTGGACGCATCGAGCACCCTGCTCGCCGCCGCCCGGGACCGTCTCGCCGGGGCACCGCACCGGTTCGGCTACCGCGCGATGGCCGAGGGGTGGGTGCCGGCGGACCTGCGGTACCGCTTCGACGTCGTGGTGGCCCGGCACTGGCTGCACGTGCACGCCGACCTCGCGACCGGAGTCGGCGTCGCGGCCATGCTGCTCGCCCCCGGAGGCAGCCTCCTGGCGCTCGAACGGACCCGGTTCTCACCGCTGGCGCTGATCTCGGCAGCGCTGATCGACCACGGCGTTCTCGGCCGCACCGTTCCGGCCGGTGAATGGCGCCGGCTGCTCGTCCTTTCCGGACTGGACCGGCCGGCGACATCCGAGGACCGACACGGTCTGCTGCACCTGCGCGCCCGGCGGCCCGCCGACGCGCCGACGCCACACCCCGACCACATCCGACGCTGGGTGGCCGATCGCCTGCCCGCCTCGATGGTGCCCGAACAGGTCCTCGTGCAGCCCCGGTTACCGCTCACCGCGAACGGCAAGGTGGACCGGGCGACCGTCACCCGGATGCTCTCCGAGCAGGACTATCCGGTCGGCACCGAGAGGGGCGAACCGCCCAGGGGTGAGGTGGAGTGTCGGGTCGCCGAGGTCTGGGCTGAACTCCTGGGCGTCGAGCGACCGGGCCGGGGCCATGACTTCTTCGCGCTCGGCGGTGACTCGTTGCTGGCGACCCGGATGGTCGGCCGGCTGCGCGGTGCTGGACTGCGCGCGGAACTGTCCCGACTGTTCGCCTTCCCCGTACTCGGCGACTTCGCGGCCACCCTGACCCGCGGCGCCGAACCCGGTCCGCTGACCGTGACCGAGGACCTGGCTCATCGGCACGAACCGTTCGCGCCGACCGAGGTGCAGCGGGCGTACTGGCTTGGCCGCCACGAGGGAATCGCCCTGGGCGGGGCGGCGGCGCACTACTACTGCGAGTTCGACGGGCCGGGCCTGGACCTCGACCGGTTCACCGAGGCGTGCAACCGGCTGATCGCCCGGCACGAGATGCTGCGCGCGGTGTTCGACGAGCAGGGCAACCAGCGCATCCTGCCGGAGGTTCCCCGGTTCCGCATCCCGGTCACCCCCGCCGACTCCGACTGCGGCGGGGCGGGCCGTGCGCTGGACGCGCTGCGGGCGACCATGAGCCACCAGGTGCGCGACCCGTCGTCCTGGCCGCTGCTCGACGTCCGCGCGGTGTGCTACCGGAAGTGCGGCGAATCCCGGGTGCGGCTGGGTGTCAGCCTGGACAACCTCGTCCTGGACGGCCTGAGCATGATGATCGTCTTCGCCGAGCTGTCCACATTCTACCACGGATTGGACGCCAGCCTTCCGCCGGTGCGAATGTCCTTCCGCGACTACCTGATCCAGACCGTGCCCAGCGGGCAGGCGCGGGAGTCGGCCGAGCGGTACTGGACCGGACGGCTCGCGGACCTGCCGGGCCCGCCTCGGCTTCCGCTGGCCGCGGACCCGGCCACCGTGCGCGCGCCACGGTTCACCCGCCGGTCCGGACGGGTGGAACCCCGGCGGTGGCGGGCCATCACCGCACGTGCCCGGGCACACGGCCTCACCCCGTCCGCGGTGCTGCTCGCCTGCTACGCCGAGGTACTGGGCCGGTGGAGTGGCCGGGGGGACCTGACCGTCAACGTCACGTTGTTCGACCGTCGGGACGTGCATCCGGACGTGCGCAACGTCCTCGGCGACTTCACCTCGCTGCTGCTGGTCGCCTACCAGCCGGTGGTCGGGGAAAGCTTCCTGGCCGCCGCCCGGCGGGTGCAGGAGCAGCAGGGGCGGGACCTGGACCACCGAGACGTGTCGGCCACCTGGGTGCTGCGCGAGCTGCGCCGGAACGCCACGGTGGGCGCCGCCGCCATGCCCGTGGTCTTCACCAGCGCGCTGGGCATGGCCGGGGGCATGTCGCTGGACCTGTCGGACTGGTTGCTGCCCCGGATCTGGGGGGTTTCCCAGACCCCGCAGGTGTGGCTGGACAACCAGGTCTACGAGTCGCACGGTGGTCTGTGCTACGACTGGGACGCCGCCGAGCAGGTCGTCCCGGCCGACGTGCTCGACGCCATGTTCGGGGCGTACTCACGGCTGCTCGACTGGCTCGGTGCGGCCGACTGGTCCGAGCCGGTCCCCGATCTGCTGCCGAGCGCCCAACTGGCCGTTCGCACGCGGGCCAACGCCACCGCGGGTCCGATCCCGGACGCACCGCTGCACCAGGGCTTCTTCACCCACGCCGCGGCACATCCCGACGCGACCGCCTGCCTGTGGGACGGTGGCCGGCTGAGTTTCGGTGCGTTGGCCGAGCGTGCCCTTCGGGTGGCCGCCCGGCTGCGACGGTGCGGGATCTCCGCTGCGGACACCGTCGCGGTGACCCTGCCCCGAGGACCGGACCAGATCGTCGCCGTACTGGGCGTGCTGGCCGCCGGAGCGGCATACGTCCCGGTGGGCGTCGACCAGCCTCCGATGCGCCGGGACCGGATGTACCGGGCCTGCGGCGCCCGACTGGTACTCGCCGATTCGGCGGTGACCACCACGGCGGCCGTCGTGCTGACACCGGCCGACACGGCCCGGGACCGGCCACTGGACGCACCGGTCCTGCCCTGCCCCGACGCGCCGGCCTACGTCATCTTCACCTCCGGTTCGACCGGTGAACCCAAGGGTGTGGAGGTCACCCACCGGTCGGCGGTCAACACGGTGCACGACGTCAACGCCCGGTTCGGTGTCGGTCCGACCGATCGGGTGCTCGCGGTGTCGGCGTTGGACTTCGACCTGTCGGTCTATGACATCTTCGGGATGCTCACCGCCGGCGCGGCGCTGGTCCTCCTCGGCGACGACGAGCGACGCGACGCGCGGCGGTGGCGCGAGCTGGCCGACCGGCACGGCGTCACGGTGTGGAACAGCACACCGACCCTGCTGGAGATGCTGCTGGTGGCCGCCGGGGATGGGGGGATGCCCCGCGACCTGCGGGTGGCCCTGGTGTCCGGGGACTGGGTCGGCGTCGACCTGAAGGCCCGGATGGATGCGCTCGGCTCGACGTGTCGCCTCGTCGCGCTCGGCGGTGCCACCGAGGCGGCCATCTGGTCGAACGCGTTCGAGGTGGGTCACGTGCCAGCACGGTGGACGTCCATTCCGTACGGATTCCCGCTGCGCAACCAGTGTTTCCGGGTGGTGGACGCCCACCGGCGGGACTGCCCCGACCGGGTCGTCGGTGAGCTGTGGATCGGTGGACTCGGCCTGGCCACCGGCTACCGCGGCGATCCGGCCCGGACCGCCGAGAGCTTCGTCACCGACGCGGGTCGACGCTGGTACCGCACCGGGGATCTGGGTCGCTACTGGCCGGACGGCACGTTGGAATTCCTCGGCCGGATGGACCAGCAGGTGAAGATCGGGGGTCACCGGGTCAAACTGGGCGAGGTCGAGGCCGCGCTCACCGAGCATCCGGCGGTCCGGGACGCGGTCGCTGTGGCGACCGGCGACCGCGGACGCCGGCGGCTGGCCGCCTTCGTCGTGCCGAAGGACCCCCGGACCGGGTCGGCGGACTGTCTCGCGTCGCTGCCGGCGTTCCTCGCCGAGCGGTTGCCCGCCCACAGCGTGCCGGATCGGCTCGGAATCCTTGACGAGGTACCCCTCACCTCGCACGGGAAGGTGGACCGGACCGCCGTGCTGGCCGGCGCGGACGCGCTGCCCGACGGGCGGGGCGAACCCGCTCGGGGAGCCGTCGAGGAGGCGGTGGCCGGCATCTGGTCCGAGCTGCTCGGAGTGCCGGTGCGGCGGAACCACAACTTCTTCGCCCTGGGTGGGGACTCCCTGCTCGCCACCGGGCTGGTCGGCAGGTTGCGTGCGCAGGGGTTCGGTGGCGCCGGACTCGGCGACCTGTTCGACGCTCCGGTGCTCGCCGACTTCGCCGCCAGGATCACGCCCAGCTCACCCGGCCCGCCCGGCCTGCCCGGCCAACCCGGCGAACCTCGTCCGACGTCAGGTGCGGTCGTGGTGCTGCCCGACCCGGAGCACCGGCACGAACCCTTCCCGGCGACCGAACTTCAACGCGCCTACTGGGTCGGCCGTTCGGACCAGTTCTGGCTCGGCGGGGTCGGCTCGCACTACTACTGCGAGTACGACGAGACCGACCTTGACCTGCCCCGGCTGGAGGAGGCGTGGAACCGGCTGATCGCGCGCCACGAGATGCTGCGCGCGGTGTTCGACGAGCACGGCGACCAGCGTGTCCTTCCCACCGTGGACCGGTTCCGGATCAGCGTCCAGACCGCCGACGACGACGCGGACGGGGCGCTTGCCGCGCTGCGGGACCGGATGTCCCACCAGGTGCTCGACCCGTCGCGCTGGCCGCTGTTCGACGTGCGTGCCGTGCGGTACGGGGCGAACCAGACCCGGATCGGGATCAGCCTGGACTACCTGCTGGTCGACGGCCTGAGCATGATGATCCTGTTCACCGAGCTGGACCGGCTCTACGCCGACCTGGACGCCGACCTGCCCTCGACCGGAGTCTCGTTCCGGGACTACGTCGGGCAGGTCGCCCCCGACCCGGAGGCCACGGCCCGCGCCGAGCGGTACTGGCGGCGGCGGATACCCGAACTCCCGCCGGCACCACAGCTTCCGGTGGCCCGGGACCCGGCCGTGCTCGGCAGGCCACGGTTCGTCCGCCGGGAGAGCTGGCTTCCGCCGAGGAAGTGGGACGCGCTGCGGGCCGGGGCCCGGCGGCACGGCGTGACCCCGTCGACGCTGCTGCTCGCCTGCTTCGCCGAGGTACTGGGGGCGTGGAGTGCGCGGGCGGACCTCACCGTGTGCCTGACGGTCTTCGACCGACGCGACGTGCACCCGGACATCAACCACATCCTCGGCGACTTCACCTCGCTGCTGCTCGTCGCCCACCGGCCCGAATCCGGCGAGGCATGGTCGTCCCGGGTTCGTCGCCTCCAGGAGCAGGTCT
>DASULA010000181.1:0-11191 GCA_036278435.1 Mycobacteriales bacterium
CCGTGATCAGTCAGCGGCTGCGCGAACGCGAGTCGGCCTGAGCCGATCCCCTGCCTTGCCCTGAGGTTTTCGCGAGAAAACCTCACGTCGTAACCGGTTACCCCTGAGGTTTTCGCGAGAAAACCTCAGGGGGTACCGGGCGCGGTCGTGGGCGGGTGGATCAGGGTGTCCGGACCAGGTCACCGGTCAGCTCGGCGGCGTCGGCGCCCGGCGGCACCGCGGTGACCTGCCCGTCGCGCCAGCAGTACAGCCGGGGGCTCAGCGGCGCGGCGACCCGGGCGTGCCGGCGGCGGATCCCGTCCGGCAGGTCGCGCAGCGCCTCAGCGGCCGGGTCCGGGGCGGTGACCACGTGCGCCACCAGCTCGCACCGGGACGGGGCACCGAACACCACCCCGTAGGGGGTGACCGGCCCGGCCAGTTCGTCCATGCACAGCACGACCGACGCGGTGAAGGGGCTGGGATGGGCCACCACGTCGTAGCTGCCGTACTGCTGGCCGGACTGGGCGAGCACCGCCCGGACCCGGATCCTGGTGTTGTTGGTCGCAGCCGCCCACAGCCCGTCCGGGTCGTCCCCCCAGGACGCCAGGTGCTGCTCGGGCACCGCCGTCACCCCGGTCGGCAGGTCGTAGGCCAGATCGGCCGCCAGCCCCTCGGCGAGCACCCGGCGCCCGGGGCGCGGCGTGGTGTCGGCGCACAGGGTGACGGCGAGCAGCCCGACGGCGTCGCCGGCCGACGGCGGCTGCGCGCAGAACCGGGCCGCGGCCTGCGCGGCCGCGACATGCCGGGTGACCTCGTCGGCGACCAGGTCCGGCCACTCCCGCAGCGGCCGGGCCGCCACCGCGTGGGTGAGCGCGCGCAGGTCCAGCAGCGTGTCCCGGCCGGAGGCCCGGACCGTGGCCGTGCCAGCGGCGTCGAAGGAGTGCCGCAGGCCGGTCGCGGCGAGTTCGGCGTGGACCAGTCCCAGGAGCGCCCGGTGGAAGCCGATCGACCAGAACGGTGACCACACCGGCAGCACGGTGCCGGCGCTCACCGCGTCACCGCCGACCCGACCGCGCCACCGACCGCCGGTCTCACCCTGCCGACGCCTCCGTCCAAACCGAGCCACATGCGAACGTTATCCCCTTATCGATCAAGCTTCGCGGCGGCCGGTCCGCCGCGGCGCCTGCCGCCGGACCCGCCCGGCCAACGCCGGCCGGTGTCTCTGCAAGGATCGCGGCATGAAGTACGTGGTCCTCGGGATCGTCCTGGCCGTGCTGGTCGTGCTCGTGGTGACCGGGCTGGTCGTCCGGTCCCGCCGCCGGCGCCGGCCCGGCGACGACACCGGCCCGTCCGCCGGCACGACGACCGCCGAGCCGACCCGGGTCGAGCCCGAGCCACCGGGTGGGGCTGTGGCCGAGCCCGCCGTGGAGGCACCGGTCGAGGTCCCGGTCGAGGTGCCCGAATCCGTCGCCGGGCGGATGGTGCGGCTGCGGACCCGGCTGGCCCGGTCACAGTCCACTCTCGGGCACGGGCTGCTCTCGCTGCTGTCCCGGGAGCGGCTGGACGCCCAGGTCTGGGAACAGATCGAGGAGACCCTGCTCACCGCCGACGTGGGTGTCGCGGCCACCGGACAGATAGTGGAGCGGCTGCGCGAGCGCACCAGGGTGCTGGGCACCGCCGATCCGGCCCGGTTGCGCGAGTTGCTGGCCGGCGAACTGGTGGCCGTGCTGGCGCCGGACGCCGACCGCACCCTGCGCACGTTGCCGCACGCCGACCGGCCGGCCGTGGTGCTGGTGGTGGGGGTGAACGGGACCGGGAAGACCACCACCTGCGGCAAGCTGGCCCGGGTGCTGGTCGCCGACCGGCGCAGCGTGCTGCTCGGCGCCGCCGACACGTTCCGAGCCGCCGCCGCCGACCAACTCGAAACCTGGGCGAACCGGGTCGGCGCGACCACGGTCCGCGGCCGGGAGGGAGCCGACCCGGCCTCGGTCGCCTTTGACGCGGTCCGCCGTGGGGTCGAGACCCGGGTGGACACCGTGCTGATCGACACGGCCGGCCGGCTGCACACCAAGACCGGGCTGATGGACGAGCTGGGCAAGGTCAAGCGGGTGGTGGAGAAACACGGGCCGGTGGACGAGACGCTGCTGGTGCTGGACGCCACCACCGGGCAGAACGGCGTGGTTCAGGCCCGGGTGTTCACCGAGGCGGTGGACGTAACCGGCATCGTGCTCACCAAACTGGACGGCACCGCCAAGGGAGGCATCGTGATCTCGGTGCAGCGGGAGCTGGGCGTTCCGGTCAAGCTGGTCGGGCTGGGCGAGGGCCCGGACGATCTGGCCCCGTTCGAACCGGCCACCTTCGTGGACGCCCTGCTGGGCGACTGAGTCGGCCGCCGTACCTCACCGGCCCACGTGTTCTCCGGAAATCTCGGGTCAACGGTGGTCGGCGACGAGTTCGACCTTGATGCCGTCCGGGTCCTGGACGTACGCGGCGTAGTGGCCCTCGCCGCCGGCCCACGGGTACCGGTCCGCGTACAGCATGCGGGTGCCGTGGGTCATCAGGTCCATGGCCAGGGCATCGACCTGGGTGGGGCTGCCGGCCCGGAGTGCCAGGTGGTTCATCCCGACCCGGCGCCGGTGGTATCCGGGAGCGCGGGCGTCCGGGGCCACCTGCACCAGCACCAGATAGACGCCGTCCCGACTGCGCCACGAGCAGCCGGCGTCCCAGGCCTGGTACGGCGTCCAGCCCAGCCTGGTCAGCAACGTCCCCCACCACAGCGCCGAGGCACGCAGCGAGGACACGTACAGTTCGACGTGGTGCATCATCCGGTCGGCCCTCCAACCCGTCCGACACGCTCAGCCGTTCGCCTGTCCGGGCGCCGGGCCTCGCATGCGGTCAGGGATCGTTTCCCGAGGTCAGGGGTACTGCTGGGGCCCGGGCCAGGAGGACATGGCTGAGCCCGGTGCGGGTGGCCAGCACCAGTAATCGGTCGTCGGCGGTGAGCACCACGCCCGGATGCGGCGTCCAGTGGACCTCGCCGTCGGTGCGGGTGAGTGCGAGCACCCGCGCGTCGCCGGGGAGGTTCGCCCGTGACACCGGCGAACCGTCCAGCGCCGAGCCCGGCGCCACCGGCACGTCGGCGAGCACCAGCACCCGGTGGCCGACCGGGATGGTGGCCACCAGCCGGCGTTCCAGCATGGCCGCGGCGAACGCCGGGGCGGCCAGCATGGACACGCTGCGCGACAGCGCCAGGTCGAACCTGCGCTCGACCAGCCTGGCCAGCTCGCCGTCGAACAGCCGCAGTACGACCCGGGCGTCCGACCGCAGCGAGCGGGTGGACAGCCCCACCACCAGGTTCGTCTCGTCGTCGTCGGTGAGCGAGAGTACGCACCGGCTGTGCTCGACCCGGGCGGCCCGCAGCGTCTCGGTCAGGCTGGCGTCACCGAGCACGACCGGGATGCCCAGCCGTCGGGCCAGCCCCGTGCCCGCGGCGGACCCGTCCCGCTCCACCCCGACCAGCGGCACGCCCAGGGCGTGCAGTTGCCCCATCACCGTGGAGCCGACGTCACCCAGCCCGCAGACCACGGTGTGGGCGGTGACCCGGCCGGGTTGCGGGCCCAGGGCGCGGGACAGCCGGGAACTCACGATCGCGTCCACCACCGCCGCGGTCACTACCGGCACCATGGTCAGCCCGATCACAGTGGTACAGATCTGGACCGCCTTGAGCCAGCCGGTCGACTCCAGCGTGATGTCGCCGGACCCGGCCGCGGTCAGGACCACCGCGTAGCCGGCGTCGGTCACCGAGAACGACCCGAACACCGCGTACAGCCCGGTACCCAGCGCGAGCAGCCCGACCAGGACGGCGAAGGCGATCCGGAGTCGGCGGTCGACCAGTGCCCGGGCGGTCCGGGCCGCGCGCAGCAGGACGCCGGCCCGGGACCGGGTGTGGGCGCGCAGCGGATGGCCCGGCTGGCCGCTGGCCACCGCCAGCACCAGATCAGCGTCGTCCGGGTTGTCGGGCAGCAGCCGCGTGCCGCCGGGCGCGGTGGTGTCGGCCAGCCCGCAGAGTATGTCGCCGGTGGTGCGGTCGCGGACCGCGACGACCAGTGTGCGGTCGGCCACCACCACGTGGTTCGCGGCCAGTTCGCCCAGGGCCGATGCCACGAACGAGGGTGCGGCCAGAGCCGCCTCGGACAGCATCGCGGCGTCGTCGAACATCCCGCGCAGCCGGTCACCGAGGTCGGAGTTGAACATTCGGATCACCAGCCGCAGGTGCGGGTTGAGTTCCTGGGCGGCCAGCGCCGCGCGGATGTTGCCGACGTCGTCCTGGTCGACCAGGGCCAGCGCCCTGGCCGCGGGCAGCCGGGCCCGGCGGAACGCCTCGCCGTCCGGTCGGGCGGACTCGATCACGGCCGCACCCAGGGCACGCACGTCGCGCGCCATGCCGTCGCGGCGGGACGGCGCGATCACGATGACGTCCTCGTCAAGCCGACGCAGTTCCTCCACCAGTCGAACCGTGAGCGGTTCGCAGCCACACACTATGAAATGCCCGGAACGTCGTGGCATCCACGGTCCCCTGGGCACGGCGCGATGGTAACGATGTGTCGCGCCGATGGGGTCTGTAGTTGCCACAAAGGCCACGACCGCGTCCCGATCGGGGCCCCGACCACTCTCGATGTCACACCCTGCGTAACGCAGTCGTTGCGTTGAGCCTCATTCGTTCACCCACCCGAAACATCTGACGCCGTCCGGCGAAACACCGGCCCGCGACGCTCGCAGTGGTAGGGGAGGGAGACCGGACGATGCCGATCGACAGTGGTGACACCGCCTGGGTACTCACGGCGAGCGCGCTGGTCCTGCTGATGACGCCGGGACTGGCGTTCTTCTACGGCGGGATGGTGCGGGTCAAGAGCGTGCTCAACATGCTGATGATGAGTTTCGCGTGTATCGCGGTGGTCAGCGTGTTGTGGGTGCTCTACGGCTACACGTTGGCCTTCGGCGCCGACGCCGGTGGCGGGCTGCTGGGCAACTTCGCCCACCTGGGGCTGGCCGGCACGCTGACCGGGGCGAGCAAGGGTGTGCCCACGCTGGCGTTCGCGTCGTTCCAGTTGATGTTCGCCATAATCACACCGGCGCTGATCAGCGGCGCGATCGCCGACCGGGCGAAGTTCGGCGCATGGGTGCTGTTCGCCGCGCTGTGGGTCACCGTGGTCTACTTCCCGGTCGCGCACTGGGTGTTCTTCTTCGACCACGGGCACGGCGGCTGGATCGGCGACCGGTTGGGCGCGCTGGACTTCGCCGGCGGCACGGCCGTGCACGTCAACGCCGGTGCGGCCGCGTTGGCGCTGGCACTGATCCTGGGTCGCCGGGTGGGGTGGCGGCGGGCACCGGCGCACCCGCACAACCTGCCGCTGGTGCTGCTGGGCGCAGGCCTGCTGTGGTTCGGCTGGTTCGGGTTCAACGCCGGTTCGGCGCTGGCCGCCAACGGCGTGGCCGCCACCGCGTTCATGAACACCCAGGTGGCCACCGCGGCGGCGGCGTTGGCCTGGATCGCGGTGGAGAAGGTGCGGGAGGGGCACTGCTCGACCCTCGGGCTCGCCTCCGGTGCGGTGTCCGGCCTGGTGGCTATCACGCCGGCCTGCGCCTCGGTGAACCCGTTCGGCGCGGTGCTGGTCGGGGCGCTGGCCGGCGCGGCCTGCGCGTTCGCCATCTCGTTGAAGTACCGGTTCGGCTTCGACGACTCCCTCGACGTGGTCGGCGTGCACCTGGTCGGCGGTGCGGTCGGCTCGCTGCTGATCGGGCTGTTCGCCACCAGCACGGTGACCGGGGGCGCGTCCGGCCTGCTCTACGGCGGCGGCCTGGCCCAACTGGGCAAGCAGGCGATCGCGGTGGGCGCGGTGGGCGGGTACTCGTTTGGGATGTCCTACCTGCTCGGCACGCTTGTCGACAAGGCGATCGGGTTCCGGGTCGCCGAGCACGCCGAGGTGTCCGGCGTGGACCTGGCCGTGCACGCCGAGTTGGCCTACCGGCTCGCCGACGAGCCCGGCCACCCGCGGCAGGCCCTCGGACCCGCCCCGCCAGCCGGGCAACCAGGGCAACCCGAGCCGGCCGAACCGTCCGGGGATCTGCTGCCGGTCGCCGTGGGCGAGCGGGCCGCCCAGGCCCGCTGACCCCGACCGCCATCCCGGCCGCGAGTCCGGGGTGGCGGTCGGCGGGTCGGGTGGTGGGCCGGCTCGGGTCCGGTGAACCGGGCCGGGCGGCGTCTACCCTGTCTGTGGACCGGCGCGACGCCGCCGCTTCGCAGGCCGAACGGCACCGCCCTCTTCGAGAAGGATCACAGGTTCCCGTGTTCGACACCCTCTCCGACCGGCTCACCGCGGCCCTGTCGTCCCTGCGCGGCAAGGGCCGGCTCTCCGACGCGGACATCGAGGCGACCTGCCGCGAGATCCGCATCGCCCTGCTTGAGGCCGACGTCGCGCTGCCGGTGGTGCGGGCCTTCGTGGCCGCGATCAAGGAACGCGCGAGGGGGGAGGAGGTGTCCCGGGCGCTCAACCCGGCCCAGCAGGTCATCAAGATCGTCAACGAGGAACTGATCGGCATCCTGGGCGGCGAGACCCGCCGGCTCCGCCTGGCCAAGAACCCACCGACCGTGATCATGTTGGCCGGGCTCCAGGGATCGGGCAAGACCACCCTGGCGGCCAAGCTCGGCCAGTGGCTGCGCGGCCAGGGCCACACCCCGCTGCTGGTCGCGGCCGACCTGCAACGCCCCAACGCGGTCACCCAGTTGCAGGTGGTGGGCGATCAGGCCGGGGTGGACGTGTTCGCCCCGGAACCGGGCAACGGCGTGGGCGACCCGGTCGCGGTGTCCCGCCAGGGCGTGCAGGAGGCCCGCCGGTCGCTGCACGACGTGGTGGTGGTGGACACCGCCGGACGGCTGGGCGTGGACTCCGAGCTGATGGCGCAGGCCGCCGCGATCCGCGACGCGGTGCGGCCGGACGAGACGCTGTTCGTGCTGGACGCGATGATCGGCCAGGACGCGGTGACCACCGCCGAGGCGTTCCGCGACGGGGTCGGGTTCACCGGGGTGGTGCTCACCAAGCTCGACGGCGACGCCCGCGGCGGTGCCGCGCTGTCGGTTCGGCAGGTCACCGGCGAGCCGATCCTGTTCGCCTCCACCGGGGAGAAACTGGCCGACTTCGACGTCTTCCACCCCGAGCGGATGGCCTCCCGCATCCTGGGCATGGGCGACGTGCTGACCCTGATCGAGCAGGCCGAGGCCACCTTCGACCAGGCCGAGGCCGAGCGGATGGCCGGCAAGCTGGCCACCGGTACCGACTTCACCCTGGAGGACTTTCTCTCCCAGATGCTGGCAATCCGCAGGATGGGCTCGCTGTCCAGCATCCTGGGCATGCTGCCCGGAATGGGGCAGATGAAGGATGCCATCAACCAGGTCGACGACCGGGAGCTGGACCGCACCGCCGCCATCATCCGGTCGATGACTCCGTCCGAGCGCCAGGATCCGAAGATCATCAACGGTTCCCGCCGGGTCCGGATCGCCCGCGGCTCGGGGGTTACGGTGACCGACGTGAACAGCCTGGTCGACCGGTTCTTCGAGGCGCGCAAGATGATGCAGCAGATGGCCGGCCAGATGGGCATGCCTGGGACACGGCGGGCCACCAAACCAGCCAAGGGCAAGGGCAAGAAGGGCAAGAACGCCAAGAAGGGCAAGCGCCGCAGTGGACCGACCCCGCCGCGGCTGCCGGCCGGCGGGATGGGCGGCGGCATGCTGGACCAGTTGCCGCCCGGCACCTCGCTGCCCGACCTGTCGAAGCTGAACCTGCCGAAGCAGTGACGGCCGCGGCGCTGCACGTGCGGGCGGTGTTACTGCCTGGCGAGGAGGAACGCGACCTGTGGGTGCGCGACGGCGCGCTCACCTTCGAGCCGGTGCCCGGCGCGCGGACGGTGGCCCGTGGCGGGTATGCCTTACCGGGACTGGTGGACGCGCACTGTCACGTCGGCCTGACCCCCTCCGGTCCGGCGCTCGGCGACGAGCCGCTCGCCCAGGCGCACACCGACCGGGACACCGGCGCGCTGCTGCTGCGCGACTGCGGCTCACCGGTGGACACCCGGTTCCTGCTCGACCGCGCCGACGCGCCTCGGCTGATCCGGGCCGGCCGGCACCTGGCCCGCCCGAAGCGGTACGTGCGCGGCCTGGCGCTGGAGGTGGAACCGGACGAACTGCCCGACGCGGTCGCCGAGCAGGCCCGGTACGGCGGCGGCTGGGTCAAGCTGGTCGGCGACTGGATCGACCGCTCGGTGGGCGACCTGACCCCGCTGTGGCCGGCCGGTGTGCTGGCCGAGGCGGTTGGCCGGGCCCACGCTGCCGGTGCCCGGGTGGCTGTGCACACGTTCGGCGAGGAGGCGCTGGCCGACCTGGTCGCCGCCGGGGTGGACTCGATCGAGCATGGCACCGGGCTGACCGACGACCTGGTCGGCGCCGTTGCCGGGCCCGGTATCGCGCTGGTGCCCACTCTGATCAACACCGCCGAGAACTTCCTGGGCATCGCCGAGCGGGCCGACAAGTACCCTTCCTACGCCGCGCGGATGCGCCGCCTGCACCGCACCGCGGCCGGCCGGGTGCGGGCCGCGCACGAGGCCGGTGTGCCGATCTACGTCGGCACCGACGCCGGTGGCACCATGCCGCACGGCCAGGTGGCCGCCGAGATCCGGGCCCTGCACGCCGCCGGGCTGCCGGCCGCCGCCGCGCTGGCCGCCGGGTCGTGGGCGGCCCGGGACTGGCTCGGCCTGCCCGGCCTGGTGGAGGGCGCCCCGGCCGACCTGGTCGTCTACGACCGCGACCCGCGCACCGACCTGTCCGTGCTGCACACCCCGGCCCGCATCATCCTGCGCGGCCGGGTCGTTGACCCGTTCGTCGGCTGAGGGTCCTGGTATGGCCGGAGTTCTCTCGCCACGGGGGTGCCCCGAGGAATACCAGCACCTGGTACGGCGGATGGTAGTATCAGAGTATGGCCAGTAAGAAGGTGACGATTTCGCTCCCAGAGGAGCTGGTGGAGCATCTGGGGGAACTCGCCCGACACTCCGGGGTTCCGGTGTCGTCGTGGATCGCCCACGCCGCTCGCGAGCAGGCCAGGATCCAGGACGGCTTGGAGGCACTCCGGGAGTGGGAGGAAGAGTCCGGACCACTGACCCCGGAGGAGATGGCAGACGCTCGGGCCGCGTTCGCGCAAGCCGACGCCGCCATGATTCGCAGCAGCCGTCGAGCGGGCTGATGCTGCTGGAGGCTTCGCATCCCGTGGTCTATGACGCGGGTGCGTTGATCGCAGCCGACTCGGACAGTCGCCGGATGCGTAGCCTGCACAAGGACGCGGTCGAGACTCGACGATCGATCATCGTGCCGACACCGGTCCTTACCCAGGTCTGGAGGGACGGAAGAAAACAGGCCAGGCTGTCGCGGTTGCTCAAGGGATGCGTGGTCATGCCGCCCGACGAGGCGGTCGCCAAGCATGCGGGTGTGCTGCTGGGAGACAGCCGGACATCGGACGCCGTCGACGCAATCGTTGTCGCAACCGCGCTGATCCTCTTCGCAACGATAGTGACCAGCGATTCCGGTGATCTTGCGCGGCTTCTTGACGCGGCACGGGTGCCATTCCGGCCCGGCCTCATCCCGGTGTGACGGGACGGCGGCGGCCGGGTGTGTCGCTGGACCGGGTGGTCGAGCCAGTCTGCGAGCCACGGGGGCGGCGCCGTAGCATGTGCGGCCATGGCAGCCGTACTCACGCCGCGGGGGCAGGACTTCCCCCGCTGGTACCAGGACATCATCGGTAAGGCCGAGCTGGCCGACAACGGCCCGGTGCGCGGCACCATGGTGATCCGACCGTACGGCTACGCGCTGTGGGAACGGATGCAGTCGGAGATGGACGCCCGGATCAAGGCGGCCGGCGCGGCCAACGCCTACTTCCCGCTGTTCATCCCGGAGAGCTACCTGCGCCGGGAGGCCGAGCACGTCGAGGGCTTCAGCCCGGAGCTGGCCGTGGTCACCCACGGCGGCGGCAAGGAACTGGACGAACCGGTGGTGGTGCGGCCGACCAGCGAGACCATCATCAACAGCTACTTCGCCAAATGGGTGCAGAGCTACCGCGACCTGCCGCTGCTGATCAACCAGTGGGCCAACGTGGTGCGCTGGGAACTGCGCCCCCGGCTGTTCCTGCGGACCACCGAGTTCCTCTGGCAGGAGGGCCACACCGCCCACGCCACCCGGACCGACGCGCACGACTACGCCCGCCGGATCCTGCACGAGGTGTACCGGGACTTCATGGTCGACGTGCTGGCCATGCCGATCCTGGTCGGCCTGAAAACCGCCCGGGAACGCTTCGCCGGGGCGACGAACACCCTCACCTGCGAGGGCATGATGGGCGACGGCAAGGCGCTCCAGATGGGCACCAGCCACGAGCTCGGCCAGAACTTCGCCAGGGCGTTCGACATCCGGTACCTGGCCGCCAGCGGCGAGCGGGTACACGCCTGGCAGACGTCCTGGGGCTCGTCCACCCGGATGGTCGGCGGGTTGATCATGTGCCACGGCGACGACTCCGGGCTGCGGGTGCCACCCCGGCTGGCGCCGGTCCAGGCGGTCGTGCTGGCGGTCAAGGAGGAGGCGGTGCAGCCGGCCCGCGCGCTGGCCGGACAACTGCGTGACGCCGGAGTGCGGGCCGAACTGGACGACCGTACCGACACCCCGTTCGGCCGTCGGGCGGTCGACTGGGAACTCAAGGGTGTCCCGGTGCGGGTCGAGATCGGCCCCCGCGACCTGGCCGCCGGCAACGCCACTCTGGTCCGCCGGGTGCCCGGCGGCAAGACCCCGGTGCCGCTGGAACTGGTCGGCGCGTCGGTGCGCGACGCCCTGGCCGCCGACCAGACCGCGCTGCTGGCGGAGGCCACGGCACATCGGGACGGCCGGATCGCCGACGCCGGAACGGTCGACGAGGTGGTGGAGGCCGCCGCCACCGGCTGGGCCCGGATGTCGTGGGCCGCGCTGGGCACGGACGGGGAGGAGCGGCTGGCCCAGAACTCGGTCACCGTGCGCTGCCTGGTCCGTCCGGACGGGACGGTGCCAGACGACGAGTCCGAGCCCGACCTGCTCGCCTACTGCGCCCGCTCCTACTAGCGTGCCCCCAGCCGCCCCGGCAGCTAGTGA